>DATJWZ010000764.1:0-13136 GCA_035500795.1 Candidatus Eiseniibacteriota bacterium
ATTACCGGCATGATTAGCGGGCGCTTTTGGGACTGCTTGTTGATGTAGCGCTTGAGATCGGCGCGGATTTTTTCTTTGATTACGCCGTAGTCGCCTTTTTCTTCTTCGCTTGAGAACGCAAGCGTATCTTCGACGATGCGCTTCGCGCCTTCCATAAAACCGTCTTCACCGATGTTAAAGCCTCGGGTGACGATTTCGGGCGTGGTCTCAACTTTTCCTGAAAGTTTATTGATGGCAATGATCGGGAGGACGATACCGTCTTCGCTGAGATGGCGCCGGTCTTTGATGATCAGATCTTCGACCACGTCTGTCCGGTTGCCGGAGTCGATGCAGACGCGGCCTACGTTGACTTTGCCGGTTTTGCGAGCGCCGAGTTCGTCGAATTCGAGGATGTCGCCGCTTTCGATCAGCATGACTTTGCCGACCGATCCGCGCATTGCCGCGGCCATTTCTGCGTGCAGTTTCAGTTGGCGATATTCACCGTGGACCGGGATGAAGTAGCGCGGCTTGACGAGGTTGATGATCAGCTTGAGTTCTTCCTGGCTGGCGTGTCCGGAGACGTGGATGGGCGGGCTGGTGCCGTCTTCGTAGATCACGTGCGCTTCGCGGCGGAAGAGGTGGTCGATCATCCGGTAGATAGTTTTTTCATTGCCGGGGATGATGCGGCTGGAGAGGACAACCGTGTCTCCTTTTTCGATTTTGGCGTGCTTGTGATTGTCGACGGCGGCACGGGAGAGCGCGGACATAGGTTCGCCCTGGGTGCCGCTGATGAGCACGCAAACCTTTTCCGGCGGGAAATTTTTCATCTCGCCGGGATTGATGACGAGACCTTCGGGGACTTCGATGTAGCCGAGATCTTCGGCGATCTCGGCGGAGTTGTTCATGGAGCGGCCGATGAAGGCGACCTTGCGTCCGTGCTCGTGGGCGAGTTCGACGGCGAGATTGATACGGTGGATCGAACTTGAGAAACAGGAGATGAACAGGCGGCGCTTGGTGTGGGCGAAGACCTCGTCGAACTTGCGGCGGACGGCGCGCTCGCTTGGTGTGTATCCCTTGCGCTCGACATTGGTGGAATCCTGAAAGAGTGCGAGGACGCCTTCTTTGCCGTATTCGGCGAAGGTGTGGAGATCGAAGAGCTTGTTGTCGGTGGGCGTGGGATCGACTTTGAAATCGCCGGTGTGAATGATCACGCCGAGCGGACAGTGGATCGCCAGTGCGACGCAATCGACGAGACTGTGCGTGACCTGGATGGGGTGGACGGTGAAGGCTCCGAGTTTAATACGCTCGTTGGCGCGCATCTCGCGGAGATCGGTGTCGTCGAGCAGGCCGTGTTCGTCGAGTTTGTCTTCGACGTACGCTAGCGTGAACTCAGTTCCGTAAACCGGAACGTTGAGTTCGGAGAGGATCCAGGGCAAGGCGCCGATGTGGTCCTCGTGGCCGTGGGTGAGGATAATTCCGCGAACGCGCTGGCGGTTTTCGATCAGATAAGAAATGTCGGGGACGACGATGTCGACGCCGAGGAGTTCGGCTTCCGGAAACATGAGTCCTGCGTCGATGACGATGATGTCGTCTCCCCAACGCACGGCCATGCAGTTCATACCGAACTCGCCAAGGCCGCCCAGGGGGACGACGTGCAGCTTTCCTGTTGGCATGGAGTAAAGAGAATGCTAGCACGTTCTGCGAGTCCTGAGTCCCGAGTTGCGAGTCCGGAGTTCCGGCTTCAGGCTTCAGAGTCGCGATTATGACCTTGGTCCTTGGACCTTGGGCTTCGGGCGTGCACTCGATGGCTTTCAGGATCGAAGTGCTGTAAGGTGAAAACGATGGAGGAAGAGCGGAAATCGTGGCTGCGGCAGCGGGTTGAGAAGGCACTGGTAAAGGGGTTGACGCATGCGTATGAAGGCGTGCGGGTCGATCCGCAGAAGTTTCTTTTGCAATTGAAGGTGGCGTATCGGGTGCCGATCAGCGGATATCGCGGCGTGTACTCGTTGGACATTCGGGAGTTGGATGTTGTGTCGGATTCGGTCATTCGTAGTGGCATGAGGCTGGCGGCGCTGGAAGGCGCGGGTTTTGGACTGGGGGGGCTGATCACCATCGTTCCAGACCTTGGGATTCTGTCGGCGATTACGATGCGCACGATTCAGAAGTTGAGTCTGCTTTATGGGTTCGAATACAACACCGACGACGAGATCGCGGAGCTTTGGATAGCGGCGGCGAGCGCGGCGGGTGTGGATATCAGCCGCGAGTTGATCGAGAAGGAAGTGGTGAACAGGTTTGTGCCGAGAGTGATCCAACGGATTGCTGCGCGAGCGAGCACCGAGGTGGTGGAGAAGTGGGCGGGGCGGATGATTCCGCTGGCCAGTTCGGCGATTGGGGCGGGGTTGAATTACTGGTTTGTGCGGGCTTGGGGGGAGCGGGCGCGGATGCATTTCAGGGGGAGACACTTGAAGGTGCGTGCGAACGAGTTGCAGAACAGTTCGGCTATGACGGAGCAGGCCAGTCTTCCAGAGCGCCGCGGGTGACGAGTGCGGAGGCGAGACTTCTCCGCTACAGCCGGCGAGGACGCCAGCGCTACGTATGATACAAAACTAAATTCATGCTTACATTTTCTTGCTCTGCCATTTTGTTTGATCTGGATGGTGTGCTTTGCGACTCGACTCAGGCTGTTGATCGAGAATGGCGGGAGTGGGGTGCGCGCATGGGCGTGGATGGGGATGCCATCATGGCGATCTCGCATGGAGTGCGGACGGTTGAGGTGATACGGCGAGTGGCGCCGCATCTGGATGCGGAGGCTGAGGCGGCGGCGATTGAGAATCATGAGGCGCATGATCAGCGGGGAGTTGTGGTCATGCCTGGTGCTGTCGAGTTGGTGCAGTCGATTCCTGCGGGACGATGGGGTGTGGTGACGTCGGGCTCGCGATTGCTGGCGGCAAATCGGTTGCGGCATTGTGGAGTGCCAGCGCCCGAGGTCATGGTGACTTCCGATGATGTGGTGAACGGGAAGCCGCATCCGGAGCCGTATTTGAAGGGGGCGGCGCTGCTGGGATTTCGTCCGGAGGAATGTTTGGTGATTGAGGATGCGCCTGCGGGGATTGCGTCGGCGAAGGCTGGAGGGATGAAGGTGATTGGGTTGGGGAGTACGTATGGGGCGGAGAGGCTCAAGGGGGCGGATGCGGTGGTCTCTGGATTGAAGCAGATTCAAATTACCGTCGAGCGAGAGGGAAGATTGTTGGTTGGGCTCGAGGGTGAAAAAGAATCTCTTTAGAGAAATTCATCTAAAAGCAGGACATCGAGGTTTGGCACGCGCTTGAAAATTGCATCGTTGGTAACGAGGGCAGTGGCGTTCGAAAAGATCGCGGTGGAAGCAATCAGAGCGTCGGGAGTCCCGAGGCGATAAGTGGCGCGCAACGATGCCGCTGAGTTAGCGATCTGAAGCGAAGGGGCGATCCACTCGAGATTGGGAATAGTGGTGAGCAGGGAATAGAAGTCTTCCGCCTGAGAGGAATTTGCAATTCGATATGGTTGAACGAGGATTTCCGTTAGAGCCACGGTTGAGGTGACGGCAGAGGACTCGTGACGCTCGATCCATTCAAAGACGGCGTCAGCAACCTGGAAGTATTTTGGATTCCACTCCATCTGATAGATGAAGGCACAGGTATCGAGGGCGATGCGGCGGTGCCGAGCGAGACGCTTCCTTATTTCCAACTGCTGCGTTCCTTGCGGAGGTAGTCCTTAGGATAGAGGCCTCGGGCGATACCGGCGAGCGCAGCGCGATGAGATTTAGGCCTTTCGATGACGATGATTTTCTCGCCTACCGTGCTGATGATGAGTTTGTCGCCGGGCTTGAGGTCGAGCGCCTCGCGGGCTTCGCGCGGGATGACGATCTGGTTTTTTGAGGAAAGAGTCGCTTCAGCCATGCTTTACATTTTAGCATAAAGTAAAGCGCGGCGGGATCACCATTAGTCTGACGTTTGGAGCGTGCGGTAACGACCGTTTCTCCAGAAGTAGAGGACCGACGACTTCTCTAACCATTCGGCTTCGAACGCATCCAACTTTGTTTTTATCGACTGTGTGGTGTCGAAACCGGAATATTCGCCGGGTGGCAGTTTGGAAATTACGAGTCCTGAGCTAGCGCCGGCTTGCCCGTCGTTATGATCCAGAACTTTTACGGAGTAACGTTCGGCACTTGTGGACTTAGCTAAGACGACGATCTTATAGCCCGACTCAGGCTGCGATTTGGGAATCAAAACAATGGCGTATGCGGTTTGGTCGGAGAATTCAAAGTGCCCCACTGCGATTCCTGGGCAATCTTTGGGGTGCGCTTTAGTCCAAAGCTCACGGTCGTAGCCCTCAAGATCCGAGGTTTGTTTCAACCGCCAGCCCGGGAAAGTTTCGGTCACCAACGATTTGGCTTGCGGCGGGAGGGTATCGGCGTCGCATGTGTTTTGACTTTTCGCCGCTAGATGAGTTCCTACTGCGAGAAACATGAAAACTAACAATTGTCCAAGACGACGCATAACAGATGATCGTAGAGATCGAGTTATTAGGAGTCTACGTTACTTCGGCGCAATGTCGTCTGAACAAGGTTGTGCGCAGTCTTACCGAAGCCAGTCTTCGAGTTCAATCCCCTTGTCGGTTTTTTCGTCGCGGTACTTCACGATTACTGGCGTGTAGAGGGAGAGATTCCAGTCTTCTGTCCTGGAGGGGGATTTGCCCTTTTTTACGGCGCGGGAGCCTGGGACGACGACCGCGTTCTCCGGAACTTCCAGTGGCGCTTCGGCTGTGGCGCGATAAACTTCGCCTTTTACCAGATCATAGAGCGGAGTAGAGCGCGTCAGGATTGTGCCTGCACCGAGGACTGCTTTCGCTCTGACTAACGTGCCTTCGAAGATGCCGCAGTTTCCTCCTACTAGCACGTCATCTTCGATGATGACCGGGGCGGCGTTGACTGGTTCGAGGACGCCTCCGACCTGAGCAGCGGCGCTTAGGTGGACTCGCTTGCCAATTTGGGCGCAGGAGCCGACCAGGGCGTGGGAGTCGACCATGGTGCCTTCGTCGACGTAGGCTCCGACGTTGATGAACATTGGCGGCATGCAGATGACCGAGGGGGCGACGTAAGCTCCGACGCGGGCGGAACTGCCTCCCGGGACGACGCGGACGCGATCGGCGATTGCGAATTGACGGGCGGGGAAGGTGTCTTTGTCGATGAAGGAGAGGCCGGCGGACATGTCGGCTAGGGCGCCTAGACGGAATCCGAGGAGGATGCCTTGCTTGACCCAGGCGTTGACGATCCAGCGGCCGTCGATTTTTTCGGCGGCGCGGATTTTGCCTTGCGTGAGTTGATCGCGGAATTCGAGGAAAGTTTTACGGGCACCGGGGTCGCGTTCTACTTCGCCTTGGGCGGAGAGGCGTTCGATGGCGGCTTTCAGGGACATGAATTGTTGATTGTTGATTGTTGAATGTTGAATTGTCAAAACCTTCAACCACAAAGGGCACCGAGGTTCACGAAGAAAGGCCTCACGGAGTGAGTAGTGCGTGGCAGAGATTCGCGAATCAACAATCAAGAATCAACAATCGACAATTTCTTTACACGCATTTGCATTCGCTGCGGATCAGGATATTGGTCATGGCGTGGGCGGTTTCGCGGGCTTCGGCTAGCGTGGCGTAGGGGCCGTGCCATTTGGCGTGGTTGTTTTCGTGACCGGCGGGGCGTCCTTTACCGTGGCTGCATTGGCCGCAGGTGCCGCGGTGTACGACGATTTTGTGCGGGCCGGCGACCCAGTTTTCGTAGATGAAGAATTCGGTGGCATCGGGAGATGGGGCGGCAGGTTTAGTAATAAGTCCAACCTCGGTTGCGACTTTTTGCAGCTTTGAGCGGGTGTCGCGGCGCATGGGGAGTAACGGCAGACGATAGACTTCTTCCAGCTTTCCCATCATTGCCAAGACTGCCTTGACGGGCAGGGGGCTCGATTCGATGAAGTTGGCCTGCATCAAGGGCAGATATTTGCGGTTGAGGCTGCGGGCTGCTGTCCAATCGCCGGAAAGCGCGGCGTGGGTGAGGGATGACATCTCGCGCGGGATTTCGTTCGACGCTACTGAGACGACGCCCACGCCTCCGAGGGCGATCACGGGGAGAGTGACAGCGTCGTCGCCGGAGAAGACGAGGAAATGTTCCGGGACGGAGGCGATCACTTCCGCGACCTGGGTCATGTTTCCGCTGGCTTCTTTTACGCCGACGATGTTCGGGATCTCGGAGAGGCGCACGAGCGTAGAAGGTTCGAGGTTGGCGGCGGTGCGTCCGGGGACGTTGTAGAGGATGATCGGCTTGTCGCCTACGGCTTCGGCGATAGCTTTGAAGTGGCGGTACTGGCCTTCCTGCGTGGGCTTGTTGTAGTACGGCGAGGCGGTAAGAATCGCGTTGACGCCGGGGCGTGCGGCGAGTTCCTTGGCTTTGGAGACTGCGTCGTGCGTGGCGTTTGAGGTTGCGCCGGCTACGATGGGAACGCGTCCTGCTGCTACTTCGATGGTTGTGTCGATGACGTGCAACCATTCGTCATGCGTAAGAGTTGGCGTCTCGCCGGTGGTGCCGCAGGGGACGAGGAAATCGATTCCAGATTCGATTTGCCATGCCACCAGATTGCGCAGAGAGGTATCGTCAATCGAGCCGTCTTGATGGAAAGGAGTTACGAGGGCGGTGCCACATCCACGAAGTTGCATAGGGATAAGATAGCGCGAATGAGAGTTGGGGGAAAATCGTGTGACGGCGGTCACAGGGGCTTGATTTTGTCATGTAATTGTTCTTGGCGTTGCAGCGATGGCGGGGGAAGGGCACCACAGGGGCTAAAGCCCCATTTCTGGTGATGCGTTGAACGCGGCCCTGAAAGGGCCGCTCTTCCACGGTGGCGAAATCGTTCGAGAAGATTTGCAGCAGAGAAATGTCGAGCTGTGCTCAACCCTTCGGCAACGCTCGACCCTTCGGCTACGCTCAGGGCAAGCTAGCGGAGGGTGGCTGTCTCCACATTGCCCGGGATGAGATATCCGCGGCTCCACTTACAACTCTCGCCAGATGGTTTTGAAATCGTAGAAGCCTTTTTTGCCTACTAGCCATTCCGCCGCGCGGACTGCGCCTTCGGCGAAGCCTCGGCGGGATTTGGCGTCGTGACTCAGATAAATTCGGTCCGCTTGCGATTCGAAAATCACTTCGTGGAATCCGACGACCTCGCCCTCACGGAAGGATGTGATTTCAAGAGGTTCGTGTTTGGGCGCGGACTCGTGAATCAGTTTTTGAATCGCGATGGCGGTGCCGGAGGGAGCGTCTTTTTTGTGAACGTGGTGACGTTCGAAGATTTGTCCGGAGTACTCGTGTTGTAAAGCGGCTGCGGCGCTGCGAGCGGCTTCGAAAAACAGGTTTACTCCGATGGAAAAATTGGGAGAGTAGACGAATCCCGTGTTGTGCTGCTCGACCAACGCGCGGACCCGGTCGAACTCCTTATACCAACCTGTCGTGCCAACGACCATGTTCTTCCCTGCTTTCACGCAGGCCTCGATGTGCGCCATCACGGAATGAGGCGTGGTGAAGTCGATGACGCAGTCCACGCTACCCAGGGATGTAGAACCGAGCGCAGCACAGTCGACGTTCTCGTTCGCACCGACAATGCGGACGTGATGTTTGTGTTCAGCGGCGACATCTGCCACCAGCGATCCGGTTTTGCCGCGGCCCAACAGAAGAAGATTCATATGCGATTGCCTGTAGAGATTTAATCACAGCAGTCAGTTTTCCTGACCAGAACTACCCTCCGAACTCGATTGATTCGTGGTCCGCACGGTTTGGCGGGGCGGCCCCTCGAACTACTTGCTATCAAACCGACAACACCGTTTATTTTCGGGGCATCCCATAACGGCGCCGCAAAAGGAGAAATATGGATCAGAATCAGACGGCAATCGTGATTGGAATCCTGGTGATCCTGATCGTAGTGATCGCCGTAATTGCTTACGTTTATTCACGCAAGCGACGCAGACTGCAGATACGCCAGCGTTTCGGCCCTGAGTACGACCGGGTGGTACAGCAGGAGGGCGATCCGCGAAAAGCGGAAGGGGTGCTGGAATTCCGGCAGAGGAGACGAGAGAAATACAAAATTCATCCGCTGTCGGCAAACGACCGATCGAGCTTTGCCGTGAGATGGAACGAAGTGCAGGCCCGGTTCGTGGATGATCCACGCGGGGCGGTGACTGTTGCAGACAGCTTAGTGACCGACATCATGCAGGCCAGGGGATATCCGATTGGCGAGTTCAATCAGCGGGCGGAAGATTTGTCCGTGGACTATCCGCAGATTGTCGAAAACTATCGCGCAGCACACGAGATCGCAGTGCGGCACGGTGCCGGGAAGGCCAGCACCGAGGATTTGCGGCAGGCGATGGTGCATTACCGTCTTCTGTTCCAGGAACTGCTCGAGGAACATCGCGAGAGAAAAGGAGCATAAATGGCGACCCCGTTGAGAAAAGGGCAAGAAGAATTCGAAGGTCGCTTTGAAGATCAGGAAATTACAACTGCGGATCTGGCGCAAGGGAAGCCGCCGGCAACAGAGAGTCGTGGGCCGCAACCAGTAGTCGGAGACCGTGGACCGAGAGCGGCCGGAACAAGCGAGGCTGCTGCGACTGACACTGCAGGTGCGACCGAAACAAACACGGATGCGAGCGGCCCGCTATTTCCCAGCGAAGAATTGCAGGGACTACGGGCACGTTGGAAAGAAATTCAGACGGCTTTTGTGGACGAACCCAGAAAGGCGTGGAGCAGGCGGATGGGTTGGTCGCGTCGGCGATGAAACGATTGGCGGAGGTGTTTGCTGACGAGCGGTCTGGATTGGAAAAGCAGTGGGACCGAGGAGAGAGCGTTTCGACCGAGGATCTGCGAGTGGCCCTGCAACGGTATCGGGCATTCTTTGACCGGCTGCTGTCGGTGTGATGGTAGGGATGCTTCGACTGCGCATTGAGGATTGCTCCGCTCTCCTCTATGCTCCGTTCAGCATGACATTACCGGCGTCGGTACCTAGGACTGGAAGGCGCTCGCTTCGCTCGCTTGGCGGGCGAGGCGCCCGCCCCACACACCCACACTTGCTACGCGAAGACTTCGGGGTCTAGTTCCGAGAAGAAAGTCTTATGCAGGCGCTGGATTACTTCGGGGACTTCGTCTTCTTCGATCACGAAGGTCAAGTTAATTTCTGAGGCGCCTTGGGAAATCATCCGGATTTTTTTGTCTGTCAGTTCGCGGAAGACGTGTGCGGCGATACCCGGGGTGTCGCGGAGATTCTCTCCGACCAGGCAGACGATTGCTTTGCGGCCTTCGTATTTCACATCTGCGAGTTTCGCGAGGTCGGCAGCCAGGGCTGGGATTGCCTGATTCGAATCGACGGTTAACGAGACGCTTACTTCTGAGGTGGAAACCACATCGACTGCCACTTTGTGACGGTCGAATGCCTCGAAGATCGCTCGCAGGAAGCCGTGTGCCAGCAACATGCGCGGGGCGGCGACGTCGATGATCGTTATGCGTTTTTTCGCGGCAATTGCCTTGAAGATGTTTTTCGTCTTTGGTGCGCGCGTGGCGATGCGAGTGCCTTCGCAAGACGGGTTGCGCGAATTCAGAACGTAAACAGGAATGTTCTTTTGAATGGCGGGCAGAACCGTGGCGGGGTGAAGAACTTTCGCTCCGAAATATGCCAGTTCGGCGGCTTCGTCGAAGCTGATGACTTTGAGCCTGCGGGCTTCAGGACAGGTGCGGGGATCGGTGGTCAGGATGCCGTCGACATCGGTCCAGATCTCGATGCGATTGGCGTTGAGGCCTGCGCCGAAGATGGCGGCGGAGAAGTCTGATCCGCCACGTCCGATCGTAGTGGTGATTCCCGAACGATTGGCGCCGATGAAGCCTCCCATCACGGGGACTTGTCCGTCGTTTATCAGAGGCTGAACTTTTGCCTGCAATCGGAGATTGGTTTCGTCGTATTGCGGGACCGCCTGCATGTAGGCGTTGTCGGTGACGAGGACGTCGCGGGAGTCGACGTGGACGCCTTTGAGTCCGCGGGCTTCGAAAGCGGCGGCGACGATCTTGCTCGAGAGCATCTCGCCGAAGGCAGCCACGTGATCTGTGGTGCGGGGGGTGATCTCACCGACAGCAGAGATGCCCCGAAGAAGTTCGTCGAGGGTTTCGAAGTCGGCTCCGAGTTCGGAGTGGAATTCTGTAAATCGCGCTGTACCGAGGAGTTCGCTGGCAGTGTTGTAATGGCGCTCTTGCAGTGAGCGGCAGAGCTTTAGCGCCGTCTTGCGCTCGCCTTCGCCCGCTGCACGGGCCATAGTCAGCAAGGTGTCTGTCACTTTGGCCATGGCGCTGACGACCACGACCGGTTGTTGCGAGAGGCGGCCCTCGACGATGGAGGCGACGCGGTCGATGGCTTTGGCGTCTTCGACGGAGGTTCCGCCGAATTTCATGACGATCATTCGACGGACCTCGGATCGAATGATCTGCGGCCGTGGTGGCGCACGGATGCGGGCGCGAGACGCGTCCGCAACAGCCGGCGGGACGCCGGCGCTACTAAAGACGGGCTCACCCTAGATATCCCTTCGCTTTTAGGAGTTCTGCGTTCAGGAGCGCGGCACCGGCTGCGCCTCGGATTGTGTTGTGCGACAGAACCGTGAATTTCCAGTCGAGGACGCTGCACGGACGGAGGCGCCCGACCGCAGTGGTCATGCCAGCGCCCAGATCGACGTCGAAGCGTGGCTGCGGGCGGTCGCTGGCTTCGAGATAGACGATTGGTTTTTCCGGAGCGCTGGGAAGCTTGAGTTCCTGCGGTTCGGCGCGATACGAGTTCCAGGCCGCGATGATCTCTTCAGACTTCGCTTTCTTCTTCAGGCGAATTGAGACGGACTCGGTGTGTCCGTCTTCAACGGCGACGCGGTTGCACTGCGCGCTCATTCCGAAATCGCCGGGAATTACTCTGGTCCCATTCACTTGCCCTAGAAGCTTCCTGGTTTCTTCCTCCATCTTTTCTTCTTCGTTTTTGATGAAGGGGATGACGTTGCCGAGGATGTCGAGCGAGGCAACGCCGGGGTATCCGGCGCCACTGACGGCTTGCATCGTTACAGCCATGACCGTATCGAGGCCGAAGTTTTTGTGGATTGGTGCGAGCGCGAGCACGAGGCCGATTGCGGAGCAATTGGGATTCGTAACGACATAGCCGCCGGATTTTTTGCGCCACGCCTGGGCGTCGATCAACTTGATGTGAGCTGCGTTGACTTCAGGGATGACGAGGGGCACGTCTTCCTGCATACGAAGGGCGCTGGAGTTGGAGACGACGATGCATCCGGCGTCGGCGAATCGAGGCTCGAGTTCGGCGGCAATGGCGGAATCTAGCGCAGCGAAGATCACTTTGGGAGCGCCATCTGGTGTGGCGGGAGAAACTTTCATCTTCGCGACCGGCGGAGGAATTTGCGTCTTCAAGCGCCAGCGCGCGGCCTCGGCGTAGACCTTGCCCTCAGAACGATCAGACGCGGCGAGCCACGCCACTTCGAACCACGGATGATGCTCGAGCATCTGGATGAAACGCTGCCCGACGACACCGGTAGCGCCAAGAATACCGATTGGAATCTTATTGTTCATGTGTACTTGGGATTTTATAACAAGCGAGAGCTGGTTCTGGCAGGAACCGTCAGGCGGGCAGATTACTAATGCGCGATGGTGAACGAGTGTGGGCCATGCGCTCGCGATGAAACCGATACGTCCATGATTGCGTCAGGGGACAGCAGATTCCTCCGTGGGCACTTCGCGCGTCGTCGGAATGACAACCTTTCTTTTGGATGCTTCCTTGGTGTATCGCCAGATTTTACTTACGGGAGATGGTCTGGCTGCCGAGGGAATAGTCGGATGTGAGGGGGCCGAAGCGGCGTTTTTCAGCGTAGAGGCGCCAGCGGCGGAAGACGATGCGAAGGCTTGCCATGACCGGAATCGAGAGATAGATGCCTAAGATGCCGGCGATTTCTCCTCCGGCCATGACGCCGAAGATGGCGGCTAAAGGGTGCAATTCCATACTGTCGCCCATAATGCGAGGCGAGGAAACATAGTCTTGGATCAACCTCCAGGCTACGAGGAAGATCAGGACCACCAGCCAATGCGAATAGCTCATCAGCAGAGCGACGGTGATGATGACCAGTCCGGCAACAAGCGGTCCTATTACAGGGATGAATTCGAGTACGCCGCCAAGGGTTCCGAGAACCAGAGCATATGGAACGCGCATAGCGCCGAGGAAACTGGAGTAGACGATGAGTGACAAGGCGGCGAGAGTGAGTTGGGCACGGATGAAATGTGCGAGCATCCGGTTCAGATCGCCGAGGACGTTTTCGAGAAACTCGCGCTGGGGACGCGATTGAATGGTCGACAGCAAAAAGTCGCTGAACAGGCGTCCATCTTTCAGGAAAAAGATGGAAAGCAGGGGGACGACGAAGAGCAACCACGCTTGCTTGGCGACATCGGCGGTGCGGAGGCCGATGCGTTGGGCGATCTGCGTAATGTCGTCCTGATGGCTCACTAGAAAAGATTGCACGAAGGCTGTGGTGTTGTAGTTCCAGCCGTGTTCCGCTCCGAACTGATTGGTAAGTTGTCCGGAACTGAGCTGCGAAAGCAGACCGGGCAGCGACTTTCCGAGGCGTCCTGCCTCACGAGTCACTTTTGGACCGACCACGACAAAGAAGACAACGACTAGAGCGAGTAACAGGGTGTAGATGACTGCAATGGCGCGTACGCGGCCTTTGAGCACCTTTTCCAGGCGGTTCACTAAGGGGCCCATCAGGTAGGCGAAGAAAATGGCGAAGAGGAATGCGACGAGCGTGTCTCGCGTGACGTAGAGAAATCCGAGGCCCAGGGCGAACAGCAGCACCGTGATCAGAACGCGAGCCGTGCGTGAGTCAGTCAGCAGCAATAAGTTTTCCAGGGCGATCTCAATTCTGCCGCCGGGAAATTGCTAGTCCCGGACTACTTCGGTCTCATCGGCAGGAATCGCAACTCGTATGAGCTTAAACTGGTCGCGGGCGTCTACCCACAGCGACCATTCGAAATTTTCCCCTTTTAGATTCAAACGGAGCAGATCGCGTTCAGT
>DATJWZ010000765.1:0-2568 GCA_035500795.1 Candidatus Eiseniibacteriota bacterium
ATGTTGCTGTCGGAACTGGCGCCGCTTGTGAATGCTCAGCAAGGTGTCATTTATCAGATGGAAGGCGAAGACGGTGGCGGCCTGGTGCAGTTATCGGCATTTGCCGACGATGGTGAGAGTGGCCACTTGCGGCGTTTGAAAATCGGTGAAGGACTTGTCGGACAGGTTGCGGCAGAAAAACGCCGCATGCTGATTGCGGATTTGCCCGAAAAGACGGTTGCGATCAGGTCGGGACTTTTTTCGTCAGTACCGAAGAACGTGATCGTGCTTCCGGTGCTGTTCGAAGACCGCGTGAAAGCTGTCATCGAGCTCGCCACTCTCAGCGCATTTACAGCATCGCATCTGGCATTCCTTGAACAACTCACAGCCAGCATCGGCATCGTCTTGAACAGTATTGAAGCCACGATGCAAACTGAAGGTTTGCTGAAGCAATCGCAACAGTTAGCCGCCGAACTGCAAGCTCAGCAGAAAGAGCTGCAGCAGACGAACGAGCAACTAGCGCAAAAGGCACAACAGCTCGCCGAACAGAACGTCGAGGTCGAACGAAAGAATCAGGAAATCGAGCAGGCACGCCGTGCTTTGGAAGAGAAGGCAAAGGAGCTCGCCCTCACCTCGAAGTACAAATCCGAATTCCTCGCCAATATGTCGCACGAGCTGCGCACGCCCCTTAACTCGATTCTGGTGTTGGGCCAGCAACTGAGCGAGAATCCGGATCACAATTTGACACCCAAGCAGGTTGAGTTCGCGCGCACAATCCACGGTGCGGGCACCGATTTGCTGAATCTCATCAGCGATATTCTTGATCTTTCGAAGATCGAATCGGGAACGGTTTCGGTCGAGGCCGAAGAAGTCTTCTTTGCAAATCTGCTTGAGATGGTCGCGCGTCCGTTCCGCCACGAGGCTGAGAACCGGAAGCTCGCGTTCGAAGTTCATTCGGACCCGAATCTTACTCGCAGCCTTGTGACAGACTCTAAACGATTGCAACAAGTTCTCAAAAACCTGCTTTCAAATGCGTTCAAGTTCACGGAACACGGAACAGTCCGCCTTTCGGTGAATTTGGCGAAGAAAGGCTGGAGCGAAGATCATCCGATTCTCGGCGGTGCTGCATCCGTCGTCGCGTTTGAGGTTGCGGATTCGGGTATCGGCATTCCACCGGACAAGCAACGCATCATCTTCGAAGCGTTTCAACAGGCAGACGCCAGCACGAGCCGAAAATACGGCGGCACGGGTCTGGGACTCGCTATCAGCCGTGAACTCGCAAGCCTACTCGGGGGCGAGATTCAGCTGAGGAGCACGCCTGGACATGGCAGTACGTTTACGCTTTTCCTGCCCGTGACATATGTTGGCCCGTCAGCAAGCAGGCTGACGCCAGCAGATTTGAAATCGCAGACGGCGTCTTTGAGCCTGTCAAATATAGTTGTGAACGAACGTCCGGTGGAACACATACCCGACGATCGCGACACCTTGCAACCGGATGATGCGGTTCTCCTGATCGTTGAGGATGATCCGCACTATGCGCGTGTCCTGTGCGACCTCGCACGAGATAAGGGTTTCAAAGTTCTTGTGGCATTGCGCGGCTCGGAAGCGCTGGCGCTGGCGCGCGAGTTCCATCCCACTGCTGTGTCGCTTGATGTCTTCCTGCCGGACATGCTCGGCTGGACCGTTTTGAACCATCTAAAGCAGGATCCCGCGACACGGCATATTCCAGTGCAGATGCTGACTCTGGACGAGGATCGTCAACACGGTCTGGCTCGGGGCGCATTTGCCTTCGTTACAAAACCGACCAGCCATCGAGAGATTGAGTCGGCGTTGGGACGGATCAAAGAGTACTCTGCGCCTCGCCGGAAGCGACTGTTGATTGTGGAAGACAATCCTGCGGAGCAGTTCAGTATTCGCGAATTGCTGGGACATGACGACATTGATGTAATTGTCGCGGCCAACGGTGGCGAGGCACTTCAATTGGTCGAGAAAGAGACCTTCGATTGCGTCGTGCTCGATTTGCGATTGCCTGATATGTCGGGCTTCGACATTCTTGAACGGATGAGAGACATCCCGAATGTCAAAGATCTACCCGTCGTTGTCTTCACCGGCAAGGAACTATCGCCGGAAGAGGACGCCCGGTTGCATACGCTTGCTCGTAGCGTGGTGGTGAAGGGTGTCGAATCACCGGAGCGGCTTCTCGACGAAACTGCTCTCTTCTTGCATCGTGTTGTTGCCGATCTGCCGCAGGAAAAGCAAAAGATGTTGGATCGCCTGCACAGCTCAGATGAAGCTCTGGTTGCGAAGAAGGTGCTTGTTGTCGATGATGACATGCGAAACATCTTCGCTCTCAGTAGCGTGCTGGAGCGTCGCGGAATGGTCGTTCTCACTGCGGGAACAGGGCGCGAGGCGATATCGATACTGGAGTCCACTCCGGACGTGGCGATCGTTCTCATGGACATCATGATGCCCGAGATGGATGGATACGCCACGATGCAAGTCATTCGGCAAAACTCATCCTTCAGACGCTTGCCGATTATTGCCCTCACCGCCAAGGCGATGAAAGGCGATCGTGAGAAGTGCCTGGAG
>DATJWZ010000766.1:0-3091 GCA_035500795.1 Candidatus Eiseniibacteriota bacterium
GCCTATCAAAGGAACTCAGTATCACGCGGCTGATATAGCCGACAAAGACAACGCCTGCCGATGGAATCCTGATATGTGGGGAGTCGATACAACCAAGCCTGGGTCACAGGCTTATTACGATTCCATCGCCGAGTTGTACGCGTCGTGGGGAGTGGACTTCATCAAGGCGGATGACATGGGAAGTCATCTATATCAACCGGCGGAGATGAAGGCGTTGAGCCTGGCGATGCGCAACACCGGACGGTCGATGTTGCTCAGCATTTCTCCGGGCCCAGCACCACTATCGGAAGCGGAGTTCTTTGAGAAGTACGCGCAGATGTGGCGAATCTCTGACGACTTTTGGGATGACTGGAAGCTTTTGCGGCAGCAGTTCGATTACGCACGCGACTGGGCGCCGTTCGTGGGCAAGAACAATACCTGGCCTGACGCCGACATGCTTCCGTTTGGCAAACTGCGAGTGACCAGCGTCGAAGGCGGAGGTGCACCATCGAAGTTCACCCTCGATGAGCAACAGACAGTGATGACGTTGTGGAGCATGTTCCGGTCGCCGTTGATTTTTGGTGGGGACCTGCCGAGCAATGATCCTGCGACGACTGCATTGATTACGAATGAGGAAGTCCTCGCGGTGAACCAGCACAGCAGCGGCGGTCATCAGGCGCTTGAGAAAGGGAACCTGCGAGTGTGGGTTGCTGATGGAGCGAAGCCTGGCGAGCGTTACGTCGCATTGTTTAATTTGGGAGAGAAGATTGAATCGGAGAGCGTCGCGTGGAGCGACATTGGACTATCGGGTAGAGTGACTGAACTGCGGGATCTCTGGGCACACAAATCCGTGGGCGCACGAAGTGGCATTCTTGTTGACTTGAGGCCCCACGCGAGCGCGCTGTATCGAGTCAGATCGAAGTGAGAACATCCCAGGCGCTAAAGCGCCCTCACTTCAGCGCCTGAACGGCACGAGTAAACTCGTGCCCTTCCCGATTGGAGCTAGCAGCTGCATGTGTCATACACAAAACAAACTGTGGCGGCGAGGTGCCGCCACGACAGCCGCCGGGACGGCGGCGCTACGCTACTTCAGGCCTTCGACGAGATACAGATCCGCCAGCATGCGGTGGTATCCGAAGACGCAGGTTTTCGCGTCCGGGGTCATGAGGATTGGTCCGATGTTCTCCACGCCCGCCGGATCGTAGGGCATCAGTTCTTTCCAGAGAGTACGCTGGCCGGTTTGCAGATCGAGCTTATAGACGCGAGCTGGCAGTTCTCCCGGCTGGTAGATGTAAAGGCCGTGACCGTCAGCGCTGAAGGTGATCGGGAGTTCGCCCTGATTGATACCGGGAATCTGCTTTGGGTCACCGCCCGCCGTTGGATACAAATATCCCTTTTTGTCAGGACCGATCGCGGCAATCTGCTGCGAGTCTGGAGAAACTGCAAACGATGTGCCGTTGACTCCCTCGGTAGAGATTGCCTCCGATTTGCCGGAAGCAAGGTCGTAGACATAGAAACGAACGCCCTTACCCGGTTCGTCTGCAGTAAACAGAATTCGTTTCCCGTCCGGGAAGAAGTGGGCCCAGCTGTGATTGATGTTGTCCTTGGTTAGATCGCGCGGCTCGCCGGCTCCGGTGGGTAATAATCGAAATTGCGACGGAGATTCCTGGCTTTGAGAAATCGCCCACTTGCCATCGGGTGACAACGCGACTGCGCCGCCTTCGCCCAAGAGCACTGCGGGTGAACCGTCTGTCTTACGAATGTAGACGGCGTAGGTCAGCCCACTCGATTTCGAATAGTCCAATGCGCCACCACCGCCTTCTTCGTCAAAGAGCAGAGTCTTGCCGTCGGAGGACAGATCAGCGGGATACGTATAGTCAAGCCAGGAGAGCTCATGCTGCTTGGGATCGTTGGCAAACTGGCCAAGCAGTTCACGACGCCAATCAGCGCGCACTAACAGCACGCGTCCGTCTTTGGCGATATCGAGCAGCATCAGAGCGCCAGGCAGCCGTGCGACAATGCGTTCCTTTCCATCGAGCGATGTGGCGTAAAGAGTGCGATCCGTGCCGGACTTGCTTGCTGTGAACCAGATTTCTTTTCCGTCCGGTGACCACGCGAGGCCCTGGATGGTGAACCACTGGGCCGAGAGAAGCTTCTTGTTTCCGGCCATGTCGACGATGGCGAGGGAGCCACTGTCGTCACCCTGAAGAGGATGGTCGGCGAAAGCGATGTAGGTTCCTTTTGGAGAGACGCGGGGATGGCCGATCCAGCCGCCGGTTTGGTAGAGCGGCTTGCCGATCGGAAATTCGAGGCGGTTCCTGCCGCCATAATCGCGTACCACAGCCAGGTTGTTTCCGTCCGTTGACCAGTCGGCCCATTGAACTTGCTCCAGAACTTCGCGCGGTGCGCCTCCTGAGAGAGGAGCGCGAGCCAAAGTTCCCATGCTGACCCAGGCGCCTACTGCCTTGCTGTTGAGCAGGACTGCCATCTCCGCGGTCGACGAAATCGACATCAACTGAGTATGGCTGAGGCCCATGGAGCGGGATTCCGGCGCTTCGGGACGCGCGGTGAAGACGTCCGTAGGATTCCCTTGCCATGCGGCGCTGTACAGGATGGTCTGCCCGTCAGGCGCAAAGCGCGCAGAACGAATGCTGCCGCGGCGGAAGGTCAGCTGTCGATAAAGTGGAGGTTGAAGAGGTGGCGGGGTGAAGACGAGCTTTCCGGCGTAGAGGCCAAGGCCTGCCGCCACAAGTAAAGCGACCAGGGCGAGAAGAGCTCGGGGAGATTTTTTAGCCGCAACCGGATGGGACCCGGATGCAGGCACAACAGGAATTCCTCCTGACGAGACCGGTTGTGACGGTTCGGTCACGACCGAGTCACGGGAGGAATCGAGGGTGCGCGTGAGGCGCCTCAGGTCTGCACGGAGCTCGGCAGCGGACTGGCAGCGCAACTCGCGGTCTTTTTCGAGTGCCTTCGAGATGATCTCTTCCAGCTTGGGAGGAAGATCGCGGACCAGTTTGACGGGCGCCGTGGGAACCCGGTTCAGAATCGCTTCGGTGACGACGGCAGAGGTTTCTCCTCGGAACGGGAGGACGCCCGTGGCCATTTCGTA
>DATJWZ010000767.1:0-5768 GCA_035500795.1 Candidatus Eiseniibacteriota bacterium
ATCGATGGCAAAGGACATCCGCGGCGCGACGTGATCGAGTGGATGATACCGCCGCTTTGGCCGTGGAAGGTAATAACGCTGCCGGCGCGCGGGCCGCGTCCAGCGCTGAAGGGCGAGACGGTGCTGAGGCTGCGCCTGATGGATGACATTCAGATTCCCCAACAGGTCGCGCAGACCTACGGGCCGGGTTGGCATTTTTTCAATCGCATGAAGGAGCAGGTCTTTGGCGACACGCAGGCGAGCTATGGTCGTCCGCAATTGAAGGTTCGTCCCGCAAGTGATTCGAGCGTGCCGCAGGCACGTTATGCGAATTACGTGACAACGGGCGCTCCTTTAGCAAAGGATGTTCAGAGCGCTCCAGGAATGCCAGTATTCGTTCTGAATAGCGGAGCGGTGCTTGCGGTCAGCGGATATTGGTATTCCGATAGCCGTATCACATACTCGCTCGTCGGCGGAGGCTCGGGTGTCATCAGTGCCGATGACATCGATTGGACGACGACTACGAAGGTTAACAACAAGCGCGGCGTACGCGTCACGCTCCACGGCGGACACGCAATCACTGAGACGCCGGGAATGTAGGTTCGTGTAGGGGCGGACGCAGTCATCCGTCTCGCCGAAGTGAGAACACCTTTGCGGCATCGATACTGCCGCTTCTAACACACTCTGTTCGTGCCGACACGTTCTCGCAAATGCGGCGAGACGTGTCGGCCCTCCACCTCTTTCCCCTATCAGATTTTCTTGGATTCATATTTTTGTTCGCGACCTTTTCCTTCCCGCGGAGTCTGATCAATCATGAAAGTTAATATCGCCGACAAGTTTTCGAAGATCACCGAAATGTGGAAACCCTACGTCGCGGCTGAACTCAATGGCCAGATGGTGAAGCTGGATAAGATCAAAGGCGAGTTTGTGTTTCATCATCATGACCATGAAGATGAGTTGTTCTTCGTCGTCAAAGGACGCTTCCGGATGGAGTTCAAGGATCGCCCGCATGAGTGGATAGAAGAGGGCGAGTTTATCGTCGTACCTCGCGGGGTGGAGCACAAGCCTGTTGCTGAGGAAGAATGCTGGTTCCTGTTGTTCGAGCCGGCTGGCACTTTGAATACCGGGAATGTGATTAGTGAGAGGACGCACCGAGAGCTAGAGCGCGTTTGAGAGACAGAGATTGGAGCTTGGGGGGGAAGGTACCTTCACGGTTGTCATTGTGCGTGTAAGCTTGCTGTCGATCACAAGCCCCCTGTGTCTGTTATGTAAAATCGTGTAGATGGAAGTCACGGTTTACTCAGCATTCTGGTGTCCCGATTGCCGCACTGCCAAGCGGTTCCTCGAAAAACACAACATTCCTTATCGCGAGATTGATATCGAACGGACCCCCGGAGCAGCCGAACAGGTCGTCCGCAACACGGGGAAACGCGCGATCCCCCAGTTTGTGATTAACGGCCAGTGGGTCCAACCGTATCGGCCGGGAGAAGGGTTTCTGTACGAAGAGATGGCGAAGCTGCTAGGCCTTGAGAAGCCTTAGAGCGGGGTCGGCGACCAATTTGGCCTCGTCTGACTTGGTTTCGGGCTGATCATTTCCATCGACCTGCCAGTATCTGCTGCCTTCAGTAACCCCCGTACATCCCCTTCTGTACCGTGGCGGAGATTGGTAAAAGCGGCGAAGATATCCCTCCAAGTCGCTGGTTTCTCGGTAGAAGACACTTAGAAATCAAGCACTTACCGACGCCATGGCCGAGAATCCGCTGCACCGTCCTGACACCGAGCCTGAACCTGCTCGCCAAGAGTCCCCGGAATCAAACATTGTTTGCGATTGCTGGCAGCAGATGATCCAGGGCGTCCTCGGCGTGCTGATGCTGATTGGCGCGCTGGCGCTCGTTCATTACTACGCGCCTCTTACTGTTCAGGGGATGCCTCCCGACGATCTGCAAAAGCAAGTGCACGATCTTACGGCGCAGGTTGAGAGGCTAAAGCAAGAGCATGCCATGCCGGCAGTTGTCCTCTCCAGGTACCGCAACTCTATCGGGTACATCTCCGGGGTCTACCAGATCGGATTTCCGAATCACCATCCGGAGATTCGGGCGCGCGTTTCCGGAACCGGATTCCTGGTGGGTCCGGGACTTGTCGCAACGAATCGTCACGTCGCCGAGCCTTGGTATGGGGACCCTGAGGCCGAGAGACTGCTTGCGGATGGAGCGGTCCCGACACTAGAGAATCTCGTGGTGTTCTTTCCGGGATCTCCAATGCCGGTGAATCTAACGCCCGGTTCCGTTTCAAAGACCTCAGATCTGGCTGTTGTCCATATTGCCGATTACAAGGCCGTTGCCGCGCTGCCGGTGCTTCCCTTAGCGAAGTCGAGCGGAACCGCCGGAGAATTGGTCACGGTGATTGGCTATCCCATGGGAATTGCCGGCATGGTGGCGAAATCGCCTACCGGCATCTACGAGCGGTTGGCGTTCCGTCATAATGACCTCAGCGCGGCAAGCGAATTGGCAGCGCTATCGCTGATCCGTCCTTCCACAACCTGCGGACATCTTGGCGATGTCGTTGGAGACAAACTCATCTACGATGCTCCGACGGCTCATGGCGGCAGCGGGGGACCTGTTTTTGATTCCGCTGGCGAGGTCATCGGCGTAAACTCCGCATTTATGGATGGGTTCAGCGGCGGTACGCTCGGCGTCTCCGTGGATGCTTTACGGCCGCTCATTCAAGAAGCCAAGAACCAGAAATAAAACCTCGTCGAGGTCCGGACAGATTCGTCCGAACTAGCGGAACGAGTGAGCCGTGCCTCGTTCGCGTCAATCGAGTCGAACGTTCCAGTCGGGGTAGTCGTTCGATATTGCTCGCTTCGCGTCGCAACCCTCGGCCCTTCGACTTCGCTCAAGGCAGGCTGCGTCCTGGCCTAGAGGTTCCTAATTGTCTCGTGCCGCCACCAGAGCGCCCGGTGATGCGCCAAACCGCCCTTGCATCGATTGCGCTTGCTTTCGGGTGAAGAGCAACGACCCCATCCAGACTCGTCGCAGGCACTCCTTTTCCCAAACAGGTTGCATGATGCCTGAACTCGAGTGGGCACGAGAACCGAGCAGCAGATGTCCGACCTCATGGGCTACGACCGCGCCCAACAGCTGTGCAGTGTCTAGTTCAGTGGGATTGGAGGCATCTTGAATCCGATCGAAGAAAACATCGGCATATTTTCCGCTCCCGTCTTCCCCAAGGAACGCTTCTCCGAATACCAAATCCGTCCTCGTCTTGCCGTGGTGGACGATGTGCAACATAAACTCGTCGGCCAGGGGAGAGTGATGGCATGACTCACTCTCTCCCTTTTTCTGACAGTTGACCCATTGAACCTGAATACCTGCGGTTCTGAAGATGCGCGCGGCCTCGTCTTCCGTTCGGTGCATAACAACCGGGGAGATCCCCACGCTGTCCAATACCATCACCTTGATGCGGCCGGGCTCACTCGTCTGCGCACCGGTGATCGATGTGCATAACAAAATACTGGCGATTGCTGTTCCAAGTTTCCCCTTGAACCCCACGGCCTTACCCTCCGTACCTTTAGCCAAGGTGGTTCAGAACGGAACGTGCCTCAAGGCACTGTGGATAACTGCTGGGTGAAACGTAGGTGACAACGTAAGACCGGAAGCGTCAAACACTTACAAAGTGGGGTTACATGGGAAGCAGAGCCGCGCGAGTGCTGAATCTCCCAGTCGTGGGCACTGGGAATGGGAATGGTGCATCCGAAACTCGGCGATTTGGGATCTTCGAGGTCGATCTCCGTGCCGGAGAGTTGCGCCGGAACGGCATGCGGGTGAAGTTGCAGGAGCAGCCATTTCAGATTCTCGCTCTGCTTCTGGAACGGCCGGGTGAGGTCGTCACGCGCGAACAGGTACGGAACCGGCTGTGGCCCGCGGACACCTTCGTAGATTTTGACCACAGCCTGAACGCGGCTATCCGGCGGCTACGCGACGCTCTTGGCGACTCGGCGGAGAATCCTACATTTGTGGGGACTGTGGCCAGGCGTGGCTACAGATTCCTGGCGCCGGTGCATTCAGGTGCTGCTTCGGAATTGCAGCAGCCTGAACTCGTGACAGAGCCAGCCAGTGCCAATCCACGTCTTCGCGGGCGCTGGATCTTCGGCGGAGTGGCAGCACTTGCTCTGATAATCGTTGGAGCGGTGCTTGGCTGGCATCTTTCGTTGCGTGCCCCGGCACCGGCACCGCCGCGCATAACAAGCCTCACAGCGAACCCGGTCGACGATCCAGTACTGGCTTCTGCGATTTCGCGCGATGGACGCTACCTCGCGTTTTCTGATGAAAGCGGCTTCTATCTTCGGCAGATTGATACCGGGGAAACTCATGCCATTGGGCTTCCCAAAGGGTTACTTCCCAATTCGCTGAGCTGGTTTCCCGACAACGTCCACATGGTTTTGGGACTGTGCGGGACGGATCGCGAATCGAGCCTGTGGACGATCTCTGTTCTCGGAGGCAGTGCGCGCAGAATTGTAGATAGTGGCGCGAATCCATCTGTTTCGCCCGATGGCAAACAAGTCGCCTACATTGCTGGGAAAATTCTGAGACAACGCATCTGGCTGGCGAGCATCGATGGCGAGCAGCCGCGCGAACTCGCGGGGGAAGACGGCGATCTGTTTGGCAGAATCAATTGGTCACCCGAGGGGAAGAAAGTTGCCTATACGACCGCAAAGGGCAATTACGGTTATGGCTCGGATGGGAGGATTGTCGTTGTCGAGGCGCGTTCGCGGTCAGCTTCAGCGTCACAGCCATTAGTCGTGTTAGCACTGCCTCGATTGAATGCTCCATTCGCGTGGCCTGTCGATGGTCAACTGATTTTCAGCCAAACCGAGCCTCGTCCCAGAGAAGCAGATTCGAATCTGTGGTCAGTTCGTGTGAATCGCGATATGAAGCCGCAGGGAGCGCCCGTTCGCTTGACGACCGATGCGGGTGCGATCCTCGATTTGAGCGCCTCAATTCAGAACAACCGAATTGCGTACATCAAGGGCATCCCGCAGCCGGATGTTTACGTTGCTCAGCTCGAACGATCTGGAACGCTAACCGAACCTCAGCGACTCACGATGGATGATCGCGAGGACCTGCCGTACGACTGGACTCCCGACGGTCAAAACGTCATCTTCGTCTCGAACCGCACAGGCACCTTCGACGTCTACAAGCAGGGCATACATAAGACCGTCCCGGAAGTATTGGTCGCTGGTTCCGAGAACGCGGTGCTGCCACGCTTGAGCCCAGACGGCAGCAGTATCTTGTACTTGCTCAATCCGAGCTGGGGAGATCCTAGCTATGAAGTGCCGTTGATGAGCGTGCCATTTGCGGGTGGCCCTCCGCATCAACTGGCGAAGGCGAAGTGGATCAGCAATCATCAATGCGCTCGAGCGCCGGCGACTGTATGCATCTACAGCGTGCTTGGTGATGCGGGACTGACTTTCTTCCGATTCGATCTGATCAATGGAAAGGCTTCACAGGTGTTTCAGATCAAGGATGACCTTCCACAGCTCTACAACTGGAGCCTCTCGCCCGATGGAAGTATGCTCGCGATTGCAAAAGGAAAACACGTCGACGAACAACCTCGCATTCACCTCGTATCGCTTTCTGATCGCGCGGAAAGGTGGCTCGACCTGAGAGGAATGCCCGCGCTGGGCTCACTTGATTGGGCAGCAGATAGTAAGAGCATCTGGGCTGCGACGAACGTGGAGAAAGAGAACTCGCTGGTGCGGATCGATCTGCAAGGAAACGTGCGCGTGG
>DATJWZ010000768.1:0-2991 GCA_035500795.1 Candidatus Eiseniibacteriota bacterium
CTGCTGCACGTTGGTAGCCTGACGTCGCACGATCACCGCGATGTTCTCCGGAAGGTCACTGGTCAGTGCCTTTTGGTATGCATCCTTCGCGAAGTCCTCACCGTGCTCCAACCAATCGAGGATCATATGGTCGCCGCCGCCCAACGCCGCTTTCGTGTCAAGCCATGCCCGATGCAGTGCTGCCTCCGTCGTTCCTGCGACTCTCTTGTCCGGTTTTCCGAGGCGCACCAGTTCGTTTTGCAGTTCCTCGGCGAAGCGGCCGCGTTCCAGGCTGACTTCGTTGAACCATTGTTTCAGGTCCGTGCTTTTTACTTTCTCGGCAGCTTCGTGAAAACCATTGTGCCCATCCCTGCAACGTTCAATCAGATGTTCCAGTACGTCGAGAGCCCTATTCTGATCCATAATTATCCTCCGGACGTTCGATGCCCGGTGCAGCCACCGGTTTGGCAGGGATTTTTTAGCCGACGGCTTTGAAGGCTCGACCAGGTGTAGCCGCATATTCAATAGTCCGCAAAGTTGCCGAGAATTACCATTCTTAGTTGCAGGAGGATGGTATGAGTTCTCGTCTCACTGCCCTGGCGTTTCTTCTTTTCGGATGCGCCATTGCTGCCCGTAGCCAAGCTCCCGAATTGAAATTTATCGCTGACACTGTGGTCGTACAGGCCGATGGAACTTACGCCGCAGACCCGGATCTGGCGACAATGACGTTCCGCATCTTCTCGCAAGAGAAGGAATTGAAAAAGGCTTATGACGCTGCCAGCCAATCGATGCAGCAGATTTCCACGTTGGCCGCAAATAATGGGCTAAAGAAAGAAGACATCTCAACAGGGGTGCTCACGGTGGCACCCATCTACGAAGGAGATCGCAAGAAGCGAGCGCGCTCCTATTACGTGCAAGGGGAGATGGTCTTGAAGGTCCATGACTTCTCAAGAATCGGGCCGATTCTCGACGGCTCAGTGGACGTCGGCGTCGCGGATTTTCGGTCGCTCAACTATTCGTTGTCTGACGAAGAAGCCGCTAAGAAAGAAGCCGTGGCCGAAGCGATGCGCCGCGCCATCGGTCGCGCCAGCATTGCCTTAGAACAGAAAGGGCAGAAGCTCGGAGGCCTCCGCTACATGAATCTCGATGTCCAGCAACTCGCAGGGTTGGCAGTTGCTCAGTTGCAGAACTTCACGCCGGGAGCTATGTCCGAAACCGTGGAAGTGTCCTCCGGTGGCGGAGGATTCTGGAACAGGAAAGCGGTTCCTCCGCCTCCTCTTCCGCCACCGCCGCAACCTGAAAAGATCACCGTGAGAGCGAGTGTGCAATGCGCATTTCAAATTCAGTAGGAAAGCGCCGATGATGCCATTGGTGCAGCAATTTGCTATGGTTACAGTGGCATGACGAAGCGCAAATCCAAAGGCGCCTACATGATCTCGGCGGTTGCCGAGATGTATGGTATTCATCCCCAAACACTTCGGCTCTACGAACGTGAGGGTCTGCTCAAGCCTTCCCGGACCGAGGGCAACACGCGCCTTTACACTGACGAAGATTTGGTCCGTTTGGAGTTCATCCTGTCTCTGGCGCGCGATCTTGGCGTGAACATTGCAGGGATGGCGATTATTCTGCAAATGCGTGAGCGCATGGAGGAGATGCAGCGGCAGATCCAGGAATTTGTGCAGTACATTCAAAAAGAAGTTTTGACGCGGGCGAATGCCGCAACGGATCCAGCAAAGGGAGCGATTGTTCCTGTAAGGCGACCGATTGTCGCGGTGCAGACGACCAAGAAGAAATAAGCACGTGTGCGCTGCCGCTTTGTTATGAGGCATTCCTTCTCTGACGTATCAATGTCTCGCCGCCATGGTCGCTTTTTCAAGTCGGTCTCCACCGCTCAGGATGACACCACAGTTGGGCTATCATGAATGACTCACGATGCTCCCGTTCAAGCTTGTCTACAGCGACGCGTATTATCTACCGATCGGCAATCATGTTTTCCCGGCTGAAAAGTATCGCCGAGTTCACGACCGGCTGATTGCAACTGGAGTCGCTGACCCGAGCGATTTCATCGAGCCGCAACCTGCCACGGACCGGGACATTTTGCTGGTCCACAAACCTGAATACGTCGAGAAGCTGCGTAAAGGCACTTTGAGCCAGCGCGAGGAGATGGAAATGGAGATCCCATTTTCGCGCGAATTGGCTGATGCATTCTGGCTGGCTGCGGGAGGCTCCATCCTTGCCGCGCAACAGTCGCTGATCGATGGAGTTTGCATCAGCATCGGCGGGGGATTCCACCATGCTTTTCCCGATCACGGCGAAGGTTTCTGCATGATTCACGACGTCGCGGTCGCGATCCGTCGCTTGCAGCGCGATGATGAGATCAGAACCGCCATGACCGTAGACTGCGACGTGCATCAGGGGAACGGCACCGCTGCAATTTTCGCCGGCACTCGGACGGCGAGCTCACTTTTGCCTTCCTCTTCAGTCTCCACGGTGCAAGCGCCACAGAATGCGCCCCAAGGCAAGATGCGCGGAGCGCACGCCGGCGACGTCTTCACCATCTCACTTCACCAGCACAATAACTATCCGCTATGGAAGCCGCCGTCCTCGATCGACGTCGACCTTCCCGATGGCACGAATGACGACGACTATCTGGCGTGGCTCGATAATGCCCTCAGTTCGGGCTTGCGGCAGTTTGAGCCTGACCTGATCTGCTACATTGCGGGCGCCGACCCTTATAGAGAGGATCAGCTCGGGGGCCTTAGTCTGACCATCCAAGGACTGAAACGACGGGACGAACTGGTGTTCCGAGTCGCTCGTGCGCGCAGCATCCCGGTGATGGTGACGTATGCTGGTGGCTACGCGCAAAACGTGGAAGACACGGTCACAATTCACAGCAACACCATTTTGGCGGCGAAGGAAGTCTTCGCGAGCCAGTAGCCCAAGTTGTCTGAGAAGCGTTGTTACTAACGTGTCGGCGTTCTTCGTCGATACTTGACAGCGAATTTGCGCTCA
>DATJWZ010000769.1:0-2166 GCA_035500795.1 Candidatus Eiseniibacteriota bacterium
TCGCGGACCTCAAGGCAGGCCGCCCGATGCCAGCAGAGGAATCGGTCACGTTCGGAGAGTATGAAGACATCGTTGGGCTGCCGCAATGGGCCGCTCTCGAAGATGAGTTCGTTGGCAGGCATGAACACCTTGGTGTGCCGGCCCCGAAAGCCAATTGGTCGCCAGTTGCAGGAGATTGAACGACAGAATTGAAGGGAAATCTTGATGAGCAGAGTAACCGGCCAGCCCTCAATGAAGGCTCTCGGAGAGGTCGTTGACCTCTTGGTAGAAAGCCAGATTAAGCTCGACGCCCTCGAAAACGTCGTGAAGGAGATCAACCCACTTCTTCACGAACGTTACCTTGGCGAGATCGAGGTTGTGAAAAAGCGAAAAGCGTCAGAGTTAAAGCGGGCGCTCGCAGCGAGTCTGAAAGCAAAGCTTACGCAAAGCTAAAATAATCGCCTTTCCTGACCCTCTGTCATTTCCTTCTGTCAAAGATTCGTCCACTCCTGAACCGTTGCTGCCATTTGTTTCATACTTTCTAGCCCTTCTTCACTTCCATCTGGATTGTCAGCGAACGCAGTTTCACCTCAAACGCAGCTCCCCACGGGATTGATTCAGAGAGTCCTGACGCCGCCGGGAAAGTCCCGTTTGGCACTCACTGTGCTTCTCACAATGAGCACTCAATGGGTGTGCGATAAGGCGTTCAGACAAGTTTTTTGGGGGAAAAACAGTGTTTCCAATCATGACCATCGCGCTGATCGCGATCGCATTAGTAGCGCTCGTCGTGCTGGTCGGAGTTTGGCGGTTACGGAGTCCGAGACCCATCGACCGGACGGAGAAAGAATATTGGGAGATACATTCGGGTTGAGAAGCTCTGCCTCTGCGACAACAGACATGAAAATGAGATTTTTGCGATGACGGGCAAGGCTTATCGCGAGGTCCTGGGGCAGATTTCCGATAGGCTGATACGCTTGAATACAGTTCCGGCGGTAGGATCGTCCACGAAACTCGATGACCAGTCCAAGACAAGGTGGCACCCGGGCAAAGATGACTTCTGCTCCAACTCGCAGGGGAAAAGCGCGTACCAGAATTCTCGTCCTGCTGATCAGCGTACTGGCGTGCTCGGTTTGTGCATTTCCGCTCGACCAGTCACTCGACGTCAGCCAGTACGCACACACCACGTGGAAAATCCGCGAGGGTTTTGCCACGGGCACGATTCATGAAATTGCACAGACGCCGGACGGTTACCTCTGGCTTGCGACGGAGTCCGGGTTGCTGCGCTTCGATGGTGTCCGCACTGTTCCCTGGTCGCCGCCGCGTGACCATCTTCCCAGTAACGACATTCGATCCCTGGTGGCGGGGCGGGACGGGACACTCTGGCTAGGTACCGCTAAAGGGCTTGCAAGCTGGAAAGCCGACAGCCTGATTCAGTTTCCACAACTGGCAGGGTTCGATGTCTATACCCTCCTGCAGGATCACGAGGGAACCATATGGGCCGCTGGGGTCATGTGGGAGGCCGGGATCTCGCAACCAGGTAAGCTCTGCGCGATCGGGGCTGGCGATGTTCATTGTTATGGAAGCGACGGGACATTCGGCTTTGGCGTGACTGCGGCGTATGAGGACAGCCGGGGCAATCTCTGGTTAGGAGCAGGGAACGGTCTCTGGCGCTGGAGGCCCGGTTCTCCGGACCACTATGAATTACCTGCACCGAAGCAGTCCAGTTTGCCAGCCCTGGTCTTCAATCGTAATGCTCTAGTTGAAGGCGAGGCCGGCAACCTTTTGGTTGCCGGTCCTGGCGGACTTCGTCAGCTCATTGACGGAAAAATAAAACTATATTCGTTTCCTTCCGCGGCTCCGCAGTTCAATGAGCCAGGAACGCTCCTGCGCGATCGCGATGGGGGGTTGTGGATCGGAACCTTGGACCGTGGAATACTTCACGTGCACCAGGGCAGGACAGATGTATATTCGCAGTCCGACGGGCTTTCAGGCAACGCAGTCGAAAGTTTTTTTGAGGATCGTGAGGGCAATGTCTGGGTATCGACTACGGCAGGCCTCGACCGCTTTCGCGAGTACGCCATCCCCACTATCTCCGTTAAACAAGGTCTATCCAGTCCCTTTGTGGTCTGTGTCCTGGCGGCCAAGGATGGTAGCGTCTGGCTTGGGACCACGGACGGTTTGAACCGA
>DATJWZ010000770.1:0-9401 GCA_035500795.1 Candidatus Eiseniibacteriota bacterium
CGCTGAAGTTCTGGTAAAGGAACTTCAGCTTTTGATCGCTTAAGGTTAATGCCGTGGCGCTCGCTCCCAGTGATTTTCCGGAGGCGATCAAATCGAGCATGGCATCCTGCAATACTTCGGTATAGACCTTGAAAGGCGGAAAATGCTTGCACGAGGCGAGTCCCGACAGCACGGCATTGCAGATATTGCCGACGCCACTCTGCAGGGGCAGGAACTCGGACGGAATCCTCCCTGCGCGAATTTCCCGCAGGAAGAATTCTGCAACATGTTCGGCGATTCGTCGGCTGGACTCATCCGCCGCGGCGAACACGCGTCCGCCGTCCGGCTCATTGGTACGAACGACGGCTATGACTTTGGACGGATCGACCGTGGCATGGTCGCGTCCGAGACGATCCAGAGGATCGTGAATTGGAGTTGGGGTGCGGCGCGGCGGTGGGGGCAATATAAGGATATCGGTAATCTCGCGCAGACGAGGGGAATGGTAGGCGTTCAGCTCGATGATGACCTTGTCTGCGCACTGAAGGAAGGTCGGCGTATTGCCGATGCCGGTCGTCAGATACACCTTTCCGTCAGGCGTGATCTCTGTTGCTTCAACGATTGCGAAGTCGATCGGACCGAGGAAGCCCTCCATGACCACCTGTGCGACATGCGATAGGTGCATGTCGACGAACTCGATCTTTCCGGTGTTGGCCAACTGGCGCATGGGAGCGGAGGTCATGTAGGGAGCGCGCCAGCTTACTGCCTCGGCGCCAGCGAGTTCGTCGTCGCAAGCGGCGCCGGTCGAAGCCCCGCTGAGCAGCTTTATCTGGAACGCTGCGCCAGCCCGATGCAATTCCCGGGCTCGTGCGGCGAGCGCCCGCGGCACTGACTTGGGAGCGCCGGCAGGTGTGAAGCCGCTCACGGCGACCATCGCTCCATTCGGGATCAGAGCTGCCGCTTCCTCTGCGGTCAAAGTTGGGTAATTCTTGTTTCCTGGCATGGTTATCAATGTCCTTCGAATTGCGGCGCACGCCGCTCAAAAAAAGCGCGGATTCCTTCCTGGTAATCGGCGCTGTCATAAATTCGCCGGCGTATGGACTGAATCCGCTGAAATGCTTCGGGGTTAAGCGGATGCGCTTCGCCCAGGACTCGCAACTGCTCTTTCAGCAATGAGATCACCAGGGGTGAATTTCGGATCATGTATCCAGCTAATTCTCGGGTCGCCGACTCAAGGCAGTCGGCAGGGACAACCTGATTGATGAGTCCCATTCGCAGCGCGCGTTCAGCCCCCATCGGCTGGGCCGTAAACAGCATCTCCTTGATGACCGCTAAACTTACCGACTGCATAAAGCTCAAGGTGCCCTCGATATCGTAGGGAACACCGAGCTTTGCAGGGGTAATCGCCAAGGTGGCGCCTTCGGCGGCGATCACGATGTCACAGCTCATCACAACTTCGCAGGCCCCACCCCAGACGCTCCCCTCGACCATGGCGATGATCGGCGTCGGAGATTCCTTAATCACGCGCACCACCCTTCGCAACGGATCGTCGTACGTCAACGGATCCCGTCCATTGGTCGGCAATTCCCGGACGTCGTGCCCGGCGGACCACACCTTTGCCCCCGGGTACGCGCGCAACACAATCGCTCGGGCTCCTGCGCTTGTCAGCTCTGAAAGCGCGACGAGCAACTCACCAATCAGCGCCGCTCCGAGAGCGTTGTGCTTCGAAGGATTATCAAACGTAATTATCCCAATGTACCCATCCACGGATTTCTTCACTAAACTTTTCTCTTCCACCTTCTGATTCAACGTTTCTTCCACTTGTGGCATGGGATCGTTTTTCTGCTATGGATGTATTAGCTCAAATTAGGACTGCACCATCTGCTCCAGCGCGAACCGGCTGCGGATCACGAGCGTCGCGCCTCGTACCTGGAGCAAGTGTTTTCTCTTGAAATCCGCAAACAAGCGCGCGACAGTTTCACGCGTGGTCCCGATCACCTCGGCGATCTCTCCCTGGGTCAGAGTCAGCTTGATTCGCGATGAACCGTTGTCCTGGGGGCTCTCGATCGACCATTGCAGCAAGAGTTTGGCAAGTTTTTCCGATGGCGACGCCGTCAGTCCCAGCGTGCGGATCTCATCGTAGGCTGCGAAGTAGTTGCGGCTGAGTTGCTCGGCTATGCGTAGCGCCACCTCCGGAAAGTCCCTCATCATTATTATTAGTGGCTCGCGGGGAATGAAATTGGCCTGTCCCGGTTCCATCATTTCGGCCGTGACTTCATACGGCACATTGGAGATCGTGGCATTCAAGCCCAGAACGTCCCCGGCCTCGGCAATTTTGGTGATGATGGTTTTCCCATCGCGCGATGAGGCTGAAAGCTTGGCTTTTCCCGTGCACAGCACAAAGACTCCGCGGGGTTGCTGCCCCTCCATGATCAGCATTGCTCGTTTGGGATACACTGCCGTCGATTTGATCCCATGAAGTCGCTGAGCGGCAGGCAGTGGCAGGTTGCAGAAGGGGCGCATCTTCTTCACCGGACACGACACGCAGTTATCGAGAATCGTCAGACCGTAAGGCGCTATCATCCGTGTCCTCCTTAACTGCAATCCTGTCCACACCTGTACAAATGAGGGAAGGCTCTTATCGGCATTAAAATCCCCCATTCGGTCCTGCTCCACCAACGGGCAGTAAAGCCGATCACTGAAACGATGCACGTGCCGTGCCAAAGCGAAGTCGCGGCATACGTCACGAGATCTAGGTGTTCTTCCCGTGTCCCGAAGTGCCGGGACCACTCGCTTAGCGAGAACACCTGCCCGTACTTAGGCAGAGTGCTCACGCGGGGGCGGCGCAAGCGCCATTGAAGTCTGGTAGCGGTGGCGGCGAAAGCGGAATCCAACGCGCTCGTCTTTTTTGGGGATGTAGTCGCAGATGAGGAGGGTAAGATCGTCATCTTGCGTTCCCGACCATCGTCGGACCGAGGAGATGATCGTATCTGCGGCCCGCGCAGGCGATAGTTGTTGGGTCTGTGCCAGCAGATTGCACAGTGCATCGAGTCCGAAGAAATGCCCCTCGGAATTGGAAGCCTCCAATATCCCGTCTGTGTACATTACGATTCGATCACTCGCTTCGAGTTTGTAAACGGCAGTCGAGTACGATGCAAAATTGAAGGCGGCAAGCATCAACCCATTCTCCTGAATTCGTGTCACGTCTCCATTCCTTACTAGCAATAAGGGCGGGTGCCCTGCTGCCGAATATCGTAGTTCTCCCGATTCTGAGTTCAGGTGGGCATATGCCGCGGTGACAAACTGGTTTTGCGTGTTACCAAGTAATGCCGAGTTCATACCGGCCAGGAACTGGGAAGGATCGGCGGCGACGACTCGTTGCGAAGCGGCAGCGAGCTTGACCATGGAAGCGATGAGGGCGGCGGGAACTCCGTGCCCAGAGACGTCGGCGACCAACAATCCAACCTGGTGGTCATTGACCATTACGTAGTCGTACAGATCGCCTGCCACAGAGGTCATGGGCACATATCTGGCCGCTACCCGAAAGTCGGTTGAACTGGGAAATCGTCGCGGCAGAATTGAGAGCTGGATGCGACGGGCGACTTCCAATTCCTTCCGGATTTCCTTTAACTGGCGATCCCTTCGCAATGCACTTCGCGCGGCAACATAGCCCAGCGCACTGAGAAAGGCCGCAAATCCAAAAGGCTCGAGCAACGGTGAGGAAATGGAGAAAAACTCCGTAACGTTTTGCCAAACAACGAAAGCCACGAAGACTAACAAGCCCCAGCGGATCAGGGCAAAGTCGGCAGCCTCAGGGTCACTAGTTTTTCTGGGACCGCGCGCCATGAACCGAACCAGAAAGAATACCGACGCACCGATTACGGCAATACTATGAATTCGCTCGTTGAGGGCAGAATCGCCAAGCACCAAGGTAAGGGCAGCCAGCACGCAACCGAAACCAACCATCGTGTACCCAACGGCCCGCTCAAACCGTCTGGCCAGCCCTAGGGAAATGAAGAACAGAAATGCGGGAACCAGAATGACGTAGTTCACCGCCCCGCGCAGGCGCTCATAGAAGATCGAGCCCTCTACCAGCATTGCGAAGAGCGATGACCAAATCCAAAGACGAAGCCCGTACAAGATGGCGAACAGCGCGAAGTAGATAAGGAGTGAGTCACGCTTGCGGCGAAGACCAGCGAAAGCAGCCGACAGGATGCCGACAGCAGTGAAAGCGCCGCCCAAGAACAGATATGGAGCGTCTCGCTGGAATGCCTTCAAGACCTCCTCAGCACTCATCTCGAATGTTCCACATGCGGATCAGAGCCTTCTTACGTGTGAAATCCGGAACTGCATCAGAGGAAGCAACACGATCAGTCAAACCGACCGAAGCAAACTCCATCGCTCACTCCCTTCGTACGAGCGTTGCGAACGTAATTGCGACGCAAGTCAGCGACGCGACCGGGCTGCGTGCTTTGAGGGCCGAGACTTGGGGTTTCGCATCGCAAAATTCACCCATTCCCATTCAGCCAGCCAGTTTCTGCAGCATCTTCCTTCACATTGAAATTCCGACATTCTGCCCCCGCATTGTGGGCAGACTAGGTTAATAATCGACGAAATGATCTGCGCGTTCGATTCGCCGGGAAGCATGTCAGCGGTCCTCATATTCGCCCTCCTGTGTAGAGATCCGACACACCAGGCGTGACGGCAGCCAGCGGCCAAAAAAACAACGGAAAGTGTCCCGCGCGGGTCTTTTTGCGCTCTCGGGCGCTCCGAACTGGTTGGCTGCGGAGTCCGTCTCGCCGCGATGGCTGCCGCCTCGCTGAATCGGTCGGATGCAAGTGCAGTGCCAATGGTCAGGGATGAAAAAGATCGATCACCACGCTATTTCTGAGTGTGCACGCGTCTTGGATGACACTGTGTGCCCGGCGTCAGGCATGTATGCCCGGATGTGGGCGCAACCTGAGCCTGCGTATCCCTAGCTCAAACCGGGTACCTCGCAAAGACATGAAATGCAAAGTCGCGGAGACATAACTTGCCCACCGATGATTGGCACCCGGATTGCGTTTGAAGAATCGAAGCCAAGACGGCTCCCGTCGGCTAATTGATCGCTCGTGGCGATTGATTCTGTGAAGAAGGAGCAATTGGAGGTTGAATGTTGCGGAAGCTAATACCTGTATTCGCGTTGTGTCTGCTGACGCTTCCGGCGCTTTGCCAGTCCGCCTCGAAGTGGCAGGTAGCCAGCATCACTGAGGTCAAGCCGCATCCGGCTGCAGGAGAGGACGTCGCGGATCCGGTCACCTATGACGTATCCGTGAAAGTGGGTGACACCATTTACTTGGTGCGGTACTCAACGCCACCAGGCGAGATCCCCCCGAAGTACGCAGCAGGCCATGAGCTGTTGGTGCTCGTAGGAAAGACCACAATCACTTACAACGACATGTTGGGTCGATCGTTTCAGGTGCCAATAGAAAGCCAAAAGCCGGCAAGCGAGCCTAAGCAGTCGAAATAAATCGCGTTGCGCTACTTGCGAGCTGGTGCTTCGAAACCGATGTCTTGAAGAGTTACAGTTCGGCCTCGATCGAATGAGACTGCACGAAAGGATGGAACATTTGTTGATCGAACAAAAATACGAAAAACGCTGCCTCGGAGCATACGCTTTCCTCTGTCTCTGTGCCTTTCTGGCAGGCTGCAACATTGGGGCGTGGGCCCAGAGCACCGCTCCCGCTATGAGCGTAGGCACTCCGTTCAGCATACGAGCTACCCACATTCTTGGCTTCCCAAACACGAAGAGCAACTGCAATGGAATTCTTTCAATTAAAGACAATACATTGCAATTCCAGCAGGCTTCCAAACCCAGCGCAGAGGTAAAGGTACCCGCCATTCAGGGTATTTTTCTGGGGGGTGAGAGCAAGCAGGTCGGGGGAGTGCCGGTGAAGGTAGGCAAGATGGCTGCTCCCTTCGGAGGCGGCCGCGTCATCAGTCTTTTTGCTCACAAGAAATATGACACGCTGACCGTGGAGTATGTTGATGCGAATGGCGGAGTTCACGGCGCGATTTTCCAATTGAACAAAGGAGAAGCTGAACTCGTCAGGAATGAACTCGCCACGCGGGGCGTGTCTCCCAATGTCGCGCGCGATCAGTCAATGGAACGCAGCACTGCGGAGGTCTCAAATGAAAACAGGTAAGCGAAAACTATGCATTTGTCTGGCAGCAATCGTAGCAGTCGCGATTGCATCGCCTGGCCTGCTTTGTAGCCAAACCGCAGCCCTGAAATCCCCGGCCGGCAGTGGCGGTTCTGACAAGGAATGGAGCATACAGGTAGATACGGTTGATCCGGGCGAGACCCAGCTCGCGTACTCTTTCCAAGTTGCCACGTACGAGGACCTTCTGGACGAATTGAACAAGACACACCAGTTCAAACACATCTTCCGAGAAGGCGATCGCACGTCTACCGATGCTCCAAATTTGCTGTTTCTGAAAACGACCGTCGTGAAGTATACGGTGGGCAGCGAAACCCAAAGAGCCGTGACCACGTTCAGCGGAGCGACAAAGGTTTGTGTCCGGAGCCAACTCGTTACTCGCGAAGGCAAGGTAGTGCTCGAGCGTACGGTGGAGGGGACGGTGCGCTTTTTCGGCAGCAATTTGCGGGCGACTCACAACTTAGCTCGCAATATAGCGAAAGTGATGGAGCCATCGTCATGGTCTGGATCCGAGCAGGTTGAGCTCCCAATATAGGCAAAGTGATGCAGCAATCGCCGTCGGGGATTCGAGCAGGCGGACGCGGTTACTACCAGAGCAAAGTTGATTGAAAACAGCTCACAAGAGGGCATTGATGAAATCTCGACAGATTCTCGTTTGCATCGTGATTCTCGGCACCCTGTGGCACGCCGCCGCAGCCCAGCCGAAGAAAAAGAAGATCCAGGTAGATGCACCTTCGATCGAGAACGTTCTGGCAGGCACGAGCATACAGTCGGGCAACGTTCTATCCGATTTGATGGCATCAAAGCCGGAAATGCCCTTGGGTCCACAGGACATCCTCAAGTCATACGAAATCGCGATGAGCGTGGTGGCAGACAAGGCCTCGGCAGATCTCTTAATAATCGTGCAGGCTCAACAAGCGAATCAAATTACTCGCGAACAGGCCGAATATCTTGTACAGCAGAGATACCAGACGGCAATGATGCAATATCAGGTACTGAGTGCCCTGCATGATGTTCTGAAACATGACATTGACGAAGCAAAGCAGCAAGCGACGAGTATGTTGAAAACGACACGCTCCGATACTGTTCTGACGGTCCCCTTTCCTGGTTCAGCTTCTGCAAGTAGATGAGGTCGAAATCCGCTTCGTATGCCGATGGAGACTCACGTGCGGTAGCACCAACAGAGTAGTGCAACCATAGCATGCGATATCTAGAGAAATCGGTTGGGAGCGATCGAGTGAGCGCCCCGGATTCGGGCATGCTTACACCTTCACAGATGGTTCCTGCTTTGTCGCGCTGTCTGCCGTCTCTTCATCGATACGCGTGTAGAGTTTTGGGAAATCAACATGATGCCGAAGATGCGGTACAGGACGCATTGTTGGCTGCCTTGAAACATCTGGGGCAATTCAGAGGCGAGGCGCAATTTTCCACATGGCTGACCACGATTGTTCTTAATTGCGCAAGAATGCAATTGCGCAAACGGCCACGCCAAATTCACTTGTCCCTGGATTCACGAATTGGCGAAGAGCAGGGACATTCACTATCCGACATTTTGGTGGACCGCCGGCCCAATCCCGAGGAGGAGTGCCACGAGTCTTGGCTGAATGCGCGCCTGAGCGAATCAGCAGCCAAATTATCACCCATTTTGCGGAGAACATTTCACCTGCGGTATGTGGATCATCTCTCGGTCTGCGAAACAGCGCGGGTTCTGGGAGTTCCGATCGGCACGGTAAAAGCGCAGACTGCTCGGGCCCGAGCTAAACTGCTGAAGTCGATACGCGGGATCCTTCACGCTCGATCGCGTACTCGTCGGCGCCGCCGCTAGCAGAATAGAACAGGAATTTCATTCCTCCCCCAACCTTGTAACGGCGATCTGTTCTCGCCGACGCAACTCAAGTCCCATCGCCCCGACGACAGTCGTTGACCCTCGTTGACCGGATAGGGTCACAACTCCCACCCAACTGACCTCAGATGCCCATATTCGGGCGGGGCTGCCCAGATACTGCCGATATGGTTTGTAGTATCGGCACATCTTGCGCTGCAAGCACTTGACGACCCTGCAATTAGCGCTGCCCAGTAATGGCCATACGCTTGCCAACACAACTTCGCAGAATGGTTAGCCTTGGTCCGCCGTGGGGTTTTTATGACATTGTTTCGGAAAGGAATCGATCCCGGTGTTCGGTGACAGCAAGCAAGTCGATAAAGTGGAAATCGTTTTTGCAGACGGGGACAACGGCGTCCTTTGCTTACATGGTCGTATCGATATCGATTCATCCCCAGCGCTGCGCGAACGGCTTCTCGCATTCTTACGCTCTCCACACCCGAAGGTTGTGAGAATCGATTTATCCTCCGTCAACCACCTGGACAGTTCGGGTGTCGCCACTCTGATCGAAGTATTGAGGATTGCGCGAGCCAATAGAACCGAACTGAGATTACAGGGCTTACACGATCGGTTGTTTCGCCTGTTCGAGTCTACGGGCATTCTGGACCTCTTCAATATGAGGATCGGCGCCCAATCACGCCATGAGGCAGAGTGATGGCCAATTTTTTCGAAATTGCCGGTAGACAGACTCTTGGTCAACTCGACTACGTGGGAAGGCTGAATATTCAGTTGTGGGATACCTTGCGGGGCATGCGCAGAGCTCTTCCCCTGATTGGAAACCGGCATCGCTGGCACGCGGCGGTTCACCAAATGCTTGAGATCGGTGTCGACGCGCTGCCCATGGTTGCACTGCTAGCAATGTGTAGCGGCTTCATTCTGGCAATGCAAGGAGCATCTGAGCTCCGGCGTTTCGGCGCCTTGCATTATGTCATCGATCTGGTCGCGGTGGGTTTCACACGCGAACTGGGTCCTCTACTGACTGCGATCGCAGTCAGCGGGCGGTCAGGTTCTGCTTTCGCAGCCGAGATCGGCACCATGAAGGTTACCGAAGAGATCGACGCGCTCAAAGTGATGGCTTTCGATCCTGTGGAGTTTGTGCTCGCGCCAAAGTATCTGGCTGCACTGGTGGCCGTTCCGTGTCTCAGTATCGTCGCGGGCCTGTTCGGCATTCTCGCCGGGGGGCTGTTCATGTTCTTTAGCACGCGGCTTGGCCTCGTGCTCTATTTTCGTGACGTGCTGAGCTCGATCGTATTGCGGGATGTACTCGCGGGCCTTGTCAAAAGCCTGGCATTCGCCACCATCATTGCCCACGTTGGATGCCTGGAGGGACTTCGTGTGCGTGG
>DATJWZ010000771.1:0-17175 GCA_035500795.1 Candidatus Eiseniibacteriota bacterium
CATCACCTGTTGGCCAGGACCCGCCACTTTCAGTTGAATCGCTACCTTTGCTTCCGCAGACGATCGAACGTTGACCGAGACGCTCGCTCTTGCGAAGCCTGCGCGTTCGACTTCCACAACGTAGCTTCCCTGCCGTACGCCTGAAAAAGCGAAATCACCGTTCTCGTCTGTTTTCACGCGCTGCAAACGCACGGCAGCATTATCAAGCAAAATCACCGTGGCGTCCGGAATGGCTGCATCCTGCTGGTCCTTTACCACGCCAGAAATCGAGGCAGCCGCTTCCTGCGCACGAAGCGTCGGCGCTGCACCGACTGAACCCCACAACGCCACAACAACAGCAACAAATATGACGACTGGAACACGGGAGAGCCGCGAGTTGTTTTTCATGGATTTGCCCTCGCCTACTCGGTTTTCAGATACTTCTCGGGAGTCTTATCGAAGAGGGCCTTGTGCTCCGGCATGCAGAAATAGTAGGTCTTGCCCTGGTAGACCGATTTCGCAACTCGCTTGTCTGCGTCCATGTCGCAGACCGGACACAATGGATGCTCCTCCGTCGAGATCGGCGCCTTGGGATAGACCTCATTTGCATCCGGGTTCAACCAGCCTTGGCCTTGGTATTCCATCTGGTCGGCGGTCTTGACAGCTGTGTCCCGGCCAAAATAACGCTCGACAACCCGCAAGGCCAAATCAATACCTGAGGAAACCCCGCCGGCAGTCGCCAGATTGCCCTCCTCCAGAAATCTCGCGCCTCTCTTGACACGAATATCCGGGAACTCCACAGCCATCGTCTTGTATGCGCCATGGTGCGTGGTCGCCGTTTTACCGGCCAACAAGCCCGTGCGTGCCAGCACAATGGCTCCCGTGCAAACGGACATCGTTAAGTCCGCCGTTTTGCTGGAATGTCGAATCCACTCCAGCATTTCTTCCGTGACTCCGTTTTGCGCGGGAATGACAATGACCTTCGGCAGGGGCGCGCTCTTAAAGGTATAGTCCGGGGTTGTTTTCAGTCCGTCGCTCGCTCGAACAACGTCCGTACTTTCGCTTACCGTGTAAAGTCGAAACGCGCTTTCCTCTCTGCCGGGAATGTACACATCCTGAAAAACCTCCCAAGGTCCGGAAAAGTCGATCACCACCGCACCCTCTGAGATCACGAACGCGACAGGGATGCTTCCGTGAGCCGGGGGTTTCAGCGGACTCGGACTGCGAAGAGACGCATTCGCCGCAGTGCCCTGTGAGTTTTTGACCTGTAAGCTATTTGTGCTGAAAGGAATCCCGCCAACGAGACTGACGACACCCATTCCTTGTATCAATTCTCTTCGATTCATCGCTATTCTCCCTTTTTTAGCTGACCCTTAGCTTCGTTGAACGCTCTGCTTGTGGTTTGAGATAAGGCGGCTTGCACGAATGCGTCGAAGCACGCGGCAACGTTACAGGCCACAGCTGGATGCGAAGCCTTTACAGACTGATTCGGGCGAGGCGAAAGACCCCGCGTCGAACCAATCAGTGCGATAGGAAAGACGTGTCCCTAGAGGATCGAGGCACCGTTTCGAGGTGGAGGAGAAAGCGGTTTGCTGATGAGAGAAATTTCTTCCAAGGCGCTTGCTTGGACTGGCCGGACCAGTTCGCGAGCGGCAGGCAACAACGTCACATCCGGCAGCACAAACGCGCCCGGGATTGACACAGGATGTTCAGGGCTCTGGCAGCCTGACATCGAACATTCACTCATACCGGACGATTTGCGGTCGCTCATGTCATGGCCGCAATCCATCGGCATCGCATTTTGCGGAGCCGCGAGCTCTTGCGATTTAAGATGATTCCCGCGAATTGGGCACAACCCTCCAATGCAACAATCCGTAGCGGGCGCGGCCAACGCCGCGGCGGCAAGCGGCGCGTACAGCAGCGCCACCGCCAGCATGCAAATACACGCTGCAGCTTTTCGCGCCAGGTTTTGCCATCGCATACGCACGGACACCCACCCTAACTCAAAACGTCGCTAATACCAAGACCAGTCCACCCGGGGCCTTATTCCAGTTCCATGGGAAAACCCTTTTTTTGCATCGTCGTTCTTCGCCCACTCCTACTGCGCCGTCCTCGGAAGCCGTCGCGCTATAAAATAGAAACCAAACACCAGAACTCCAGCGACAACCTGAGAACCAAGGGTTTCGACAGTTGGAAAAATCGAAAACCAAAGCCCAGCCCACCCGGGAATCCCGTCGCTTAGGTGCGAAAGGTGTGTTGTTGGTAGCCAGCCGGCAAGCTGCATCTCTTGCACTTCTTCGCCGACCATCACGAGAAGAACTACCGCCAGCATCGCTACTGTCACAACTAACATCTTGCGATACGGAAGATGCTGGTGGATCACGAAGGTTAGAATTGCAACGGCCGCCGCCGCTACGGAGCCAAGAATCACTCCTTCCAGTACGGCTTTTCCTCCTAGCCGCAAACGGAAGCTTTGCAGGAAGAGCACAACCTCAAAGCCTTCTCTGTAGATCGATGTGAAACCTAAAGACCCCATTCCCAAAGTCAGCCTCCAAGCTTTCCCCTCCTTTGCGCTCGTGACTAACTCCTGCTTCTTTCGGTTGTGCAGAGAGATCCAGCCCGTCCAATACATCTTGTGGAAAAACCAGTTCATAACGACAAGGAGCACGACAATGGCGACCAATCCTGTACCTGCCTGCAGCGCAAGCGCCGATACGTCTCCGCTTAGATCCTTCAAAATCCGAACGGCAATGACCCAGGTAATTGCCGTGGCAAACATTCCGAAGAGAGCGCCTCCGATGACCGGGCGGTGATACCGCGATTCCTTGCCACGAAAGCTTACGGTAAGAGCCACCAGCACAAGAATGCATTCGAGGCCCTCCCGGAAAACGAGCACGGCTATATTCACCACTCCCGACGCTGAGAGCGAGTCGCTCACAGCGGTTCTCCGATTTCCCGCTCAATCTCTTCCTTAAGCGCGTCGCTGAGTACCGGCCGTGATTGCGAGACATCTCGAGTGGGCTCGCGTCTCCCGGAACGCAGCATATTGCGGAAACACACAAAGAGGACAAGGCACGCGAGGGCCGCAATTGCCACCGGCAGGCTGAAAAGAATTCTTCCGGTCAACCCGTTGGGGACGATCAGGATGCGGTCGCCGTAGATGGTTCTGTAGTGCTCGACAATCTCGCTCTCGGACTTTCCCTCGGCGACCATTTCTGCGACCTCGCCTCGCATCTGCACGGCAATATCGCTTCCGTGTTCCGCGATGGATTGCGTGTAACAGCATGGAGCGAGGAGCCGCTTCCCGACCTTTTGAATCTGCGCGGTTTGCGCGGTCGAGAGAGATGCCGGGTTGACCAAGATCAGCACTAAAACCATTGCAAACTTTTCTTCGTTCTCCGGCTCGTCACAGCTTGTGCAAGTACTTCAACAGGTCATCCACTTGTTGCTTGTCGAGCGTGTGCTCGAAGGGCGGCATAATTCCCCGCCCCGCGATGATCGTCTTTCGGACTTGTTCGTCCGTGGCGGGAGCGCCACTCGGGAGCTGCCGGCGCTGAAACAGTCCAGCTAATTTCGGCGGTTGCTTGAGGAGTTGCAGGTTCTGAGCGTCGTGGCAGGGGCCGCAGTTTCGCTCGTAAACGACTTCGCAGGTGTTTCCGCCGAAGTGAAGGCTGGCCCATAGTCCAGATTGTTCCGTGAACAGCCAGAACAGAAAAGGCCGATCAGGACGACGGACGCAACGAAATATCGAGCCGTTCTGCTACTTCTTCGCATGTTCCACTTGCCGCATTGCGGCCACCGCCTCGGCGGCGCTCCAGTCGCTGACATTCCATTCCCTGATCAGCCGTACATCAGGTCTAATGAGAACGGTGCTCATCGAGTGGGCGATCTGGTTGTCTTCTTCTTCGTAGATCAACGCGAAGGCTTGGGCCAGTTTCTTCAGGTTTTCCGGAGTCGGAACCGTGAACGACCAATGCTCGAACTTCTTTTCGTCTCCACCGAGATACGCGAGGCCGAAGTTGCGAAGTACCGGAGGAGTGTCGAATGTCGGGCCGATGCTCACGCTGATCAGCTGTGTGCGGGCATATTCCTTACTTCCGGTTTGCCGACAATTCTGAGTCTAATCCGTGCGCCGTTGGCCATTAGTGCGACTGTCTGACCACGGGACTGCCACTGCAAGCTACCGATTACCTGCCCACCCTAGCGCGGTGGCAATCGCTCAATCGCATGGTACACTTGCGAAAATCTAGCGACATGAACGGTGCGATTTCAGATACGGCCGTAATCCTACCGGTGCCACTGTTGCGTCCCTTTATCACCCAGTACGCCGGCTTCCGGGTATCCGGGTTGCCACAGGGCGTTCACTTCGGTCTTCCGTCAAGTGATGTCGATTTAATCATCAGTCTAGGCCGTCCGATTGAGGTGGTTCAAATGCCCAACTCCGCGCAACGAGCGTCGAGCTTTACTGCGTTCGTAAGCGGTCTGCAACAGACGCCCGCGATCGTACGGCAGGATGGTGATGCCTTTGGGCTGCACGTCTTCATCAAACCACTCGGCGTTCGAGCGATTCTGGGGGTCGCAAGCGCCGAGATATCATCGCTGGTTTTGAATCTGTCCGAGATCTGGGGAAAGCGCGCAGGGGATCTCATCGACATGCTTCTTGCGGCCGATAGCTGGCAACATCGGTTCACCATCCTGGACCGGGCATTTATCTCGAAACTCAACCCGGTCAGCCTGAAGCCCGAGATCTCGTGGGCATGGCGAAGATTGGCAAAAGCCCACGGAACTGTGCCGGTACAGCAGCTCGCAGACGGAACCGGCTACAGTCGTCGGCATTTCAGTGAGCTTTTCAGAGACGCAATCGGTGTTGCGCCCAAATTGGCCGCCCGCGTGTTTCGGTTCGAGCGCGCCTGCCACCTGATTGCGGATAAGCGGCTGACCCTAGCAGATGTCGCGATTTCGTGCGGCTACTACGACCAAGCCCATTTGACACGCGAATGGCACGCTCTGGCGGGATGTTCACCCAAGGCATGGATTGCTCGCGAACTCCCATTTTTACAAGACTACGAACTTGGGGGTCGCGATAATGAGCCTGATGACCTTCGAGCCGTGCATCAATCTTTCGTTTGACGGGCAGTGCGAAGCCGCATTCAAGCTCAACGAACGCTGCTTGAACGGCAAGATTACCTTCATGCTCGCCTGGAGAGATTCGCCCATGGCCGGAGACGTGCCCCCAGGCTGGAGCAGCAAGATTGTTCACGCCACGCTGGTCGTCGGCAATACAAGATTGCAGGGATCCGATCCCGTTCCAGGCTCACATGAGTCCCCGAGGGGCTTCGACATCACGCTCAACCCAAGTGAAGGCGATGCAGAACGTCTGTTTAATGAGCTAGCGGCAGGAGGGACCGTTCGCATGCTGCTTCAGGAAACGTTCTGGGCTGTCCGTTTTGGTCTGCTCACGGATCGCTTCGGAATCCCTTGGGCGATCAACAGTCATGGCGAAACGGCTAAACACGTAGTGATTGACAGGCAAGAAGGTTCGCTCTATGCCACTAGACGATAGTGATGTTCAGGACAGGATCACAACCTTCTGGAATACCATCGCACGATACTATGACTCAGACCCAGGCAACGTACCTAGCTTGGAGAGCGCTGAGTACGAGGCATGGATTCGAGCGATCAAGCGATTTCTACCGCCGCAACCGGCTGACGTGCTCGACATTGGAACGGGTACTGGATTTGTGGCTCTTATTGCAAGCCAGCTGGGACACCGTGTGACTGGCCTCGATCTTTCGACTGCTATGCTTGCTGAGGCACGTATGCAGGCTGACCGACGTGGCCTGAAGGCGTCCTTTAGGATCGGAGATGCAGTTGCACCACCGATTGATGAAGTGAGTTTAGACGCCATTGTTTGCCGACACTTCCTATGGACGCTGCGTGAGCCAGAGGTTGCACTCGGTAACTGGCGTCGGCTCTTGCGCCCAAACGGACGTGTTGTGGTAATTGACGCATTCTTGGCGAATCTCACAGATCAGTCGGCGCCAGAGGAGGGTGCTGACCTATTCGAACGATGCTACACGGACCGGACACGCGAGGCGCTACCTGCAATGCGCTGGGAGAGAGTAGAGCCAGTCGCCGACCTGCTAATAGGGGCAGGATTCTCAGAAGTGACGGTGAGCGATTTGGCCGACATCCATAAACTGGCAGAAAAGCCGGCATTCACCCAGCCGTGGTATGTAGCAACGGCGCGCCGGGGCTGATGCCACATCGGCAAAGCCAAACTGCCCAACGCCCGATTAACGCTAACGGGCAATCCGGGAGTTGAGACCAATAGACGCGTGAGGCTACAATGACCTCGCCCGAAAGGGCGAATTACTCACTAACGGAAAGCGCCCTCTCTCCATTTCCGGCTGAACCAGCACACAGGAAGAAGCCAATATTCATGCTGGCAACAAATATTTTCACTCCATGGTGGAGAAGAACTACGGCAACGAGCCTGGAATGGACGATCTGAATAAGATTCTCTTTACCTTTGCGGCGTACAACTGTGGTCCCGGCCGCATGAGGCAGTTGCGCGCGGAAGCGGCTGCGAAGGGCTACAACCCCAACGTCTGGAGCGACAACGTTGAGATAATTGTAGCGGAGCGCATAGGTGCAGAGACCGCCACCTACGTCTCGAACATCTACAAATATTACGTCGCGTACAAACTGATCGCTGTGCAAGAAGAGCAGCAGCGCAAAGCGAAGGAAGCTGTCCAGCAAAAACCATCGTGAGGCACGGCCTCTCGAGTGCTAGTATGTAATGCTCGAAGATTAGTTTGCTGAGGTCGGAATATAAAGGCGATGCGTCGCTCAGTCAAAAGCGATGAAGATTTCCAACCCACACTCCAACCTGCAGTAAAAGCTGTCTTGTAGGATTTCCGCGTATTTTGGCAGTCTCCGGGGTCTTGTAAGTTGTTGTAAAACCTATTCACGATAGATTGACATGGTAGATGCGTGGGTTTCGAGTCCCCGTCCCATTGGGTTCCGCAGCTAATACGGTGACTGAGAGCGTCGCGAACCGAGATGGAAAGGGAATCGTAGAAATTAAGTTGCGCCATCCGTGCCGAGTTATCTTTTATGCTGCCACAATTCAAGACTCCGAGGGCGCTTTAAGGGCGCAATAAGAGTTCCTGTGCATGCCTCAGCGTGCTTTTTCAGTGTCTTAGCGTTCCTCATGCTTCCTCGTAAGTCCTTGAAATTACAGCTCTCGGTATTTTCGATCCCCACCGCCCCTACCAGATCTTCTTTTTTATTTCACCGCTTCGTGTTCCACAAGCGGAAAAACTGCGACCGCGCGAAGGTCAAGTCCACCCCAAAACCCAGGTTCCAAAAATCGGAACGCTGGAGCACCCCCGTCTCTCTATACTTTTGCCAGACGTACCGCAGTGATATCCTTAGCTCGACCTGAATGTTAACCACCATCCCATCAAGCCCGGGCCACCCGCCTTTTTCAATGACCTATATTACCAATACGGGCCGAAGAGCCAACGAAACATACTTGGCCAGCTTCCTTGGTATTTCAAGACAGGTAGGGACTATGGATCCCCCCGCTCTGGTTATGACCCGTTTGACCTCCTGTTTCTGGCCATTCAACAGCCGCACGAACAAGTCACTGTTAAGATGTGCAAGACAGATGAGAAGGGAAACCCGGTGTGCCCATGAAATGGTTTCTGTTCGCGCTGAGTCTGTTCTCCTTGCTTGTCGCGTACAACGCGCTCTTCATGCTTCCGGGCAGCTACGACTGGTTCGGTATTGCCGTTGCGGCCGTGGCAATATTGGCGGCTGCGGTCTGCGCTTGGTTCAGCGGCAGAAGGTTCGCCAGCAAGCAAGCTACGTGGAGAGAATTGATGTTGACTCCCCCAGCCGTTATTTGGCTATTCGTCCTGCTTCTGTTTTGTTGCGCAGGCTTCATAAGAGTCGTGGCGTACTATTGGCGACGTTAGTTTTGCGGCCCCCGATGACAAGCATCACACCCACCCACAAATTCACCGGCAAAGAACGGGATTCCGAATCCAACCTCGATAATTTCGGGGCTAGGTACGACTCATCCAACATCGGCCGGTTCATGTCCCCTGATTGGTCTGACTCACCGGAACCTGTGCCCTATGCTGACCTTGAGAATCCGCAAAGCCTCAATCTTTACAGCTACGCCAAAAACAATCCACTCAACATCACGGACCCCAGCGGGCACTGTGATCCAGACGGGAAGCACTGTTTTTGGCAGAAACTAGGCAACTGGTTCAAATACGGCGAGTACGCTACGAACGCAAACCTCGAGGCTGCGCTCGCTTCGCATCCCGAAAAAATCCAAAACATGAGGGCGTACATTCAGTCCCAGAACCCGAACATAACGGATGCGCAACTCAATGCCATGACTAACACGCAGGTCATGGACGTTGCAAACCATATGCGCCTTGAGCAAGCCGAGGGTGCATATTCTTCCGCGCCGCTTGGATTGGTTTTCGAGCCAGCTCCATACCACGGGGAATCATCGTCGGGCGGAAAGAGCGCAGGCCCCAATAACGGGCAGGAGGCGCTGGACAATTCGGTTCAGGTAAAAGACACATCGCCAAGGCGTGTTGGCGTGGACAAAGCGAACAACGAAATTGTTGTGCTTGATCAGACAAGCCCAGGCAAGTTTCATGGTCATGTGCAAGGGTGGAACGAACTAACTTCGGAAATGCAGAATGCGCTCAAGAACGCTGGCTTAACGGACGCGAGGGGTAACATTTTCAAATGAAACCCAAATTTGAGAATCCCACTCCCCTGCCTCGTCCGCAATTAGAAATTGCGCTGGCTTCTAGCGAAGCTTCGGCGGTCGCCGAAGCGTTAATCCGAATGGCCCTTTGGGAGAACGACTGGCGCTGGGCGGAACAGAAGTCTTTGTCAGCGCTGCGAGATGCTAGAAAGGAAGTCCGGACAGCAGCACTTCTGGCGATCGGACACTTAGCTCGCCTCCATCGGTCTCTAGATTTACAAACCGTTATCCCAGCTGTAAGAAAACTACTGGCTGACACTGAATGCCGCGGAACAGCGGAGGACGCTCTTGATGATATTGCGACCTTCATGCCGGAGGCTAGTGGCTACACTTACGACGCGCCAAAATGACCGAGACCCATCAGTACGAAGCGGTTCCGTGCAAGTTCCCCGGCAAAGAACGCGACTCCGAATCCGGCCTCGATAACTTCGGCGCACGGTATATGGGCAGCATCCTTGGGCGGTTCATGTCGCCCGATCCGCTGGCCGGTCATACGTAAGACCCGCAAGCTCTAAACCGATACGTCTACGTCAGAGACAACCCACTCAACTTGACCGATCCGACCGGTCTAGATTTCTATCTGCAATGCAACAACTCGGACCATTCCGGTTGCAGTCAAGCATTATTACTTCCTAGACCGCTCGCCGTTCGAGGAGTCGGTGTCAAGCCTGGCTTCGAAGTGCGGGTCACGCTTGAGGACCTCAAGCTCGGTCGTGACTCAGTTCTGGAGAAGGCGTTGGAATTGGCAGAAGGTTTCAACGAGCGACCTGACCATGTAGCTGCCGTCAAGAGCCACCAGCTTCGTTGACTTGCCCTGACCCGAAGTCTAAGATGAGCCCAAGAAAATTCGGCTCAAGGGTCGCTCGGGTGCGAAGTCGGGAGGTTCGTTAAATGCTCACATTCCAAAAATCCGGGCCAAAACTGTTGCTCGTCACTCTGCTCTGCTTATGCTGTGGACTGCCTTCAACTGCCGACGACGCGCCAGCTCTCACAAAGGACCAAATCAAGCAGTTCCTTCTCACCGCCAAAATTGTCGGTGACCGCCCGGCCAAGAAAGGCATAACCGAGACGCATCGGCTGACATTGAGCGAAGGCACGATCACCCATGATGCCAATTTCCAATCCATCGACGAACACCAATTCGCGAAAGAATTTTCGGATGGCCACAAGGAGATGCGCTTTGTCGACTCCTACAAATACAACATCGCTGCATACATTCTCGCCGAAATGGTGGGTTTCGACGACATGATGCCCGTGTACGTCGAACGCAAATACCAAGGCAAGGATGGTTCGTTAAGCTGGTGGCTGTCCGTCAAGATGGACGAGGTCGAACGCATTGCCAAGAAGATTGAACCGCCCGACCAGGATGCGTGGAACCTTCAGATGTACAAAGTCCGCGTCTTCGATGAGCTGGTTTACGACACCGATGTCAACCTTACGAACGTATTGATCAGTCCCGACTGGAAAATCTGGCGCATCGACTTCAGCCGGGCGTTCCGGACGTTTCACGCATTGAAAAACCCCAAGGATCTCGTCCGGTGCGACCGGCACATGTTTGAGCTGATGAAAGCACTCAACGCCGATGAATTCACTGCTAAAGCCAAGCCCTATCTGACGAAGGAAGAGATCAAGGCCGTCATGGCCCGCCGTGACCTCATCGTCCAGTCCTTCCAGAACAAAATCGCCGAGCAAGGTGAGGCGCAAGTGTTGTACTGAGATCAAGCCTCACCTTGGCCGAAAGCAAAGCCCAAATTCCCGAGAGCATCCTCAACCGTGACAAGACAGTAATGCGCCGTCAATTCCTGACAAGCCGGGTGGATTCGTAAAAGTGCATATGTTCATCGATAGCTTGGAAGGGGCCTCGTATGGCAGCGTGCGGTGACTCAGGGTGACCAGTTGAGGGGCGATTGATTCCTATCGAGGATTCTCAGCTATGTGCCACCTAAGCCGTGAGAAGAAAATGGTTCAGCTACTCCTCGCTGAGGCCAGGTTGGTCTGTGGTGGTCGATGTAACTGGCCCAATCACAAGAGCCGCCGTGGCGAGTTGTCTTCGGCGATCGAGTTGGAGTTTGTACATCGATTTGACTTCCTTAGGATGTTACCTCCAGCACTATTCCAACTGAACTAATCTCGACAGCCCAGAATCGTTCGCCCCTTCCGCACAGGTTATGCTGGGTGGCCTGGTAGGAGTTCTACTTTAAAGCGCGCGTGGAAATTTACGCCTTCAGGGTATCTTCCTGTAGACGCAATTTAGCGGCCTGTGCGGTTTCTCGTAGCAAGGGGTCTGCATCATGGAGGCATCGGTTTAGTTCCCCCTCCAAGGATTTCATACCGAGGATTCCAATTGCATACGCCCCGCATGACCGCAGCCACGAGTCCTCACTCCCTACTAGTGCGGCGACGGCTTGTTCCTTGTTCTCGATCCTGATCCGCACCAGTCGTTCTGCAAGCTGTGCTCGTTCCGCAACCGTGAACTTGGCATCCAGCAACGGCACAAGCATGTCCCGCATTTGCGACCTGAGTGTGTTATCGAGAAATTCCAAGGCATTGTCATGCACGGATGCGTTCGAGGATTGCAGGCCAACATAGGCGCTGTGCAGATCTAGGTGAGGATGAAGGAGGCCTAGAAGACGAAAAATCCGCTCCTGTTCGTGCTGCAGGGACTCCTTCAGCGCTCGGCTCATGGGATCGTCGCCCACCGCCGCCGCGCCGAGCGAGTCCAAAATCTGGTATGAGCGGTAATGGCCGAGAATCTCGGCGGCCAAGACCGTCTCCAACAGCTGAAGGTCCAGTTCGATCGCGGGATGCAGTCGCCGAAGTTTGTTAAGCGCCGCGATCGTGCGAAAGCGCAACATCGAATCGCTTTCCAGGAGGTTTTCCTGGAGCGCGCTCGCCGCCGCTGTTGTTCCGATGATTGCGAGCACGTCCGGGATTGCTCTCCGAACTTCGATCGGTACGGAAGGATCGCCGAGATGGTCGCGTAATACTCCCACTACGGAGTCGCCACATCTGCCGAGTGCTTCCACAGCCTCCGCAACAACTGACTTATCGTGTCCGATTCGTTCTAATAATTCCGGGACGAGCCGGCGTTTGCGCAGCATTCCAATCGAACGGATGGCCTCGCAAACAACCTGTCTGTCAGGATCAGCAAGTAGCCTGGAGAGCAGTGGATCGAACCTGTCGGGCAACTCGCCGAGCAACCGGGCCGCCTCCACTCGGCTGCGCAGACCTTTCGGACCTTTTTCACTGACCATCGAATCTAGAATGTTCCGTGCGGCTTCCAAATTTTGAGCCTCGCCGGGTTGCGCTAGAAATGCGACCACCGCCGATCGGACCGAAAAATCAGGGAATTCACCTAATTCCTCGATGACCGCCAGGGGATCGAGATGCGCCTGATGGCTTAGAAAAAGCAGTGCTTCGGTCCGCACTCCGAGCGCCGGGTCTCGAAGCAATCGCTGTACTTCCGGAACAACTGCTCTGTCGCCGGCCGAGGCGAGAATGGCAATCGCCTTCTGCCGAACGGCGGGAGCGGAATGGTTCAGCAAATCGCGGATCGCAGGATGTGCGGCTCTTTGCTGTTCCATCTCAAATAGAGACAAGGCATAGAGAATCTCCTCTGGATCGGATTCGGAGAGGTTGGCGGTCAGAAGATCCACAGTAGAACGGTCCAGCACTGGGGTGGTGGCCTGTTCCACATCGACGCGATGCCGTTGAATACTCTCTGTGAGGGTTGCCAGGTATAGTCGCCGTGCGACAGAGACTGCCATGATCCAGCCGCCGGCCAGCACAACAACGACCCAGCTGATATGACGAGCCGATAAGTGTAGCCAGGTAGCAAAGATCAAAACGATAAGTCCGGACAAACCGTCGCCTAAGCGCCAAATCAGCGTATCAATGACCCATTTCACCTGCAACTTCACGCGGGTTGCGATGGGCAGGTAAAGAATCTCAGTTGTGGACTTGTCCAGCGAGTATCGCAAAATTTGGTCAGAGCCCATAAGAGCCACGGCAGCGCCCAGCGTGCCCAGAGCGAGCAAGCCGACCGAACCCAAGAGAACTGTCACAGGAAGAACAAACAGGGCCGTGCCAATGTGGAATCTGCGCAGGATTCTTGAAGTCAAGAGCAGCTGAAACAGCAGTCCCAGGATGCCCACGTAAAAAGTGAAGTCCCCAAAAAAAATCGCCATTACATCTTTCTTCACCAGGAACTGCTGAGAAATGGCCAAAAACTGCCATTTCGTCAGGGTTGTAATCAACGATGAAATGCAGATTACCGCCGCAATGGCCCGCGAATACGGCGACGAAAATAGCAATCGCAAACTTTCAAGGAGATTTTTCGGAGTTCTTTTGTTGGATTTATCCGCTATCTCTTGCCCATCAACTACCGACGCTTCGCTACTCCGCCAGACAAAGATCACCAACCAGGCGCAGAGGAACACGAGCACTGCAACGGCCAATAGCAGACTTTCTGTTCCGAACTTCTTGGCCATAAACTTGGAAAGGAAGCCCGCAAAAATTCCGCCAGCAACAGCCCCTCCACCCACAATCCCAATGACTCGTTTGGCCTCGCGCGTCGTGAGAATATAATTCGCTAGCGACCATATTTGCGTGGCTCCAAGCACCCCGAACGCCTTTACCCAGACGTAGAGCGCAGGGGAAATCCAAATGATGCGAGGATAGTAATGAGCCAAGCCCCAAAACAAGGCGTATGTGGCGGCAAAAACGGCCATCGACCCTGCGAGAAGATCACGAAGAATCATCCTCCTGGATATACTGATGTAGCCCATTACCGCAACAGCCACCAAAATGGAGCTGGCAATATCGGCGTAGGCAAGCTGCCTCGCCTGGAATCGGGAAAGAAACAGGGCGCTCGCGGCCACTCCCCCAATCTTGTAGCTGCTAATGACTAAGAATAGGCAAGCGCTCAGTAGCGTACCGCGCCCTAAATCTCCGGGGCGTACATTTAAACCGTGCTCAATCCATCGTTTCATCGTTCGCGGCCACCAGTTTGCAGCCATATTGAGGCAATTACACAGAAATTGCCGCGATCACCTTCCGACCAGGCGATGGTCCGGAATGCGTCAGCGCGCCCATCGTTGTTGTATGGATCCGGGGAGAGTTTCTTGACGCAATCACTGGTCCTTAGTTCAGCACAGATTGAGACACTTTCTCTCGCAGTGACACCACTCGCTGCCCCAGATACAACTGTTCGAATCGGCCATCGCCGCCGATCTCCAGCGCGGACGCTCTCCCACCCGGGTAGTAGGTAGAGAGCATGCCCGTATCGATGAGAAAAACTCTTCCCCCAAAACGAGATCGGATCGTGCCGTTCTTTTGAACCGTGTGTCCTACGACGATGTTTGTGGCGGAGTAAGCTCCTAGTATTCTTTCCACTTGAGGCAGTCCCTCGTCCTCGCTCCAGCGGTCATAACCGCGAAACCATAGCGGACCGTCCTCGCGCACGCAGAGCCAATTGTTAAGACCAAGAAGTTGCAAAATCTTGGCCTGGCGCGTCTCGTTGGACGGTACATGAGACTTGCGTTCCGCAATCAGTTCTGCTTGTGCGACTCCGACCGCTTCTTGCAGCGTAAAATACGGCAAAAGTACATTCGCATCTGTCAGATACTGGCGAAGCTCATCGTATTGATGGATCTCGTCGCGAATGCGTGAGTTGATATCATCGAGCGTAAGCGAAGCTACTTCCGGACTAATTCCGCCGTGTAAGAAGATTACCCCGCTCATCATGGCCACTGCAGACCGCTGCCGCAGCCACTTCCCATACCTCCCCTTCGGACCGAAGGCGTCGCGTTGCTCCAAGAATCCCGGTGGGTGCTTCGTCATCCACTCCGCTTCGGTCTCCGGCAGCACTGGGTTGTAGAGCTCAGCCAGCACCTGCGGATGGCTCTTGCGCCATTCGAGATACTCTTTGTAGGCAGATTCACGGCGCTTTTCGGATTCGCTATCTACAAAACTCGCGTAAGTCTCCGGAGGGACGTAGCGAAGATCGCCCATTAGATTCATCACTTCGTGGTTACCCATCAAGGGCACCACCCGTCCGCCAGCCGCCCCGGCCTCTTCTTCGAGTGAAATCATTAAATCCAGGACTTCGCGTGATTTTGGCCCTCGGTCAATGAGATCACCGACCTGCACCAACGTTGCCTTACCACCCGTCCAATGGTGCTGCTCATCTATTAACCCTACTTGCTGCAAAATACCGCAGAAATCCTTGAAGTCGCCGTGCACATCGCCAATAGCCACCAGTGGATGTGCTGAGCCTGAAGGTGTCGTGGCTCCCCCGAGCGGCAGGAAAGCCAGTGCCACCAGCAAAATAGTTAAGCAATAGGTAACCTGAAAGGGACGAAGCGCACGGCGAACCAACCTCTACCTCCGGTCCGAGAGGCCTGCTCTGTTACTTTCCCTTACCTCTTCAGCCAGGCTCTCTTTAGCGAAAGCTAGCTGGCCCACAGCAGGTAAGTCAACAACGCCGGTGACCGACTATTTCGCCTACCCTAGACCGACCATGGCCTTGAGGTCAAATGCTCGGCAGGCATTACCAGTGTTCAGCCCGTTGCTGCCGCTGTGGAACCAGTCGCACTCACAAACATTTCTTTACTTGGGAGAATGAGACAGGCGCTTGGATATTGTCGTGGCGTAAAACTCCTTTTTATCGTTGTAGGTACCCAAGCAGATGACTCGATCACCCTCCTTCACATCGGAAGCGTCAATTTTGTCAACCGTCTTGCTTCCGTGATATTGGCTGTTCCATACGGTAGCAGTATCGAAATGAATCCTCTTTTCGAGATTGCCGCTCACTTCGCGAACGTCCATCGTGGAATTGTTGGCATTGATTCTGACGACAGTTCCTTCCCAGCGAGCTTTTGCAGGTTGTTTGGTGGTAGTGGTTTCCTGGGCGCGGATGGGTGCGGAAACCGAGAAGACGAGCATGGACACAAACAGGAGCCCAAATAGTTTCTTCATATTGGAAACACCTCCCTTTTAGACAGGTTATTGAAGTTTTCACAGGAAGCATTCGACCTGCTTATGAGGCACTAATCAAATCTCGCATCCCGTGTCAAGAGGTTTTTTATAACCAAAGTGACTCGACCTCCGGAACTGCACGGCGGCCTTCTGGATTTTGTTACTTCTCCTTCGGAAAAGAGCGCAAGTTGGGCGATAGCCCGCCGGGGAACTGCTCGGCCCAACCATCAACGATTTGGAATTGAGAGCGGGCTATCCCTGCCGCGCAGGCAGGTTCAGTGAATGCCTGGAGGGTTCCTTGAGATTTGTTCACAGCAGTGCCAAGACCTGAAGTTGCCTAGACAGTTTTCGACTGCTCCAGGCGCCATTTGTTTCCTCAGGTTCTCCGCGAACTGGCTTTGGACGCGTGACGGCGAGGACAAAACGTTGGAGGGCTTCGTTGACCCTATGGCCAGGGAAGCGCCCCATGTACGCGGCGGGTCCTGGAAGCTTCGTCGAAAAGCGGGTAATCAAACTTGGTAGCAACTACGCCTAAAAGCCCCTGATTCTGCCATCCTCGAAGCGGGGAAACCGCATGAAACATTGAGCACTTAGCGTTTCGAAGGGCAAACAGCGGGTTGCAGGTTCGAGTCCTGCCCGGTTCACCAGACCCCTTCTTATCAATAAATCAAGCTGCCTCAAATACGGACTTGGTAACATCCGGTAACAACTGAGTCGCCATTTCGTTCAATGGCTCCCTTCGATCTTCCACCTCGGGGTGCTGATAGATCGACAGGGTTGTCTCGATGTCGCTGTGCCCCAAAATTTCCGACACAGCTTTTACCGGATATTGCCTGGGCAACTTGGTCGAGAATGCAGGACGGAAACTGTGCCAGCCTCCTAGTTTTATTCCGAGTGCGTCGGCTGCCGGCCTAAGGTGCCGATTCATTGCATTCTTGGGATCCAGCGGAGTGCCCGGCGGGTGGAGCACCCTTTGAAACAGCGAAGTGAGGAGAGGGTGCCGCACCCTTTGGTTTTCAAGGGTGCGGATTTTCTCTTGGGTCGGTCCTTTTGATCGAATCGATCTCGATTAGTCCATGCTCTCCTTTCGCGTAATGCGACCAACTGCTCCACGGCCAATCCTGCGGATGCAGGACCAGCTTCCGAGCCACCGGGTTTCGGTGCATGTAAATCAGTTTTTCCCGCACCTTCTTTTCGTTCCATACATTGAAGTCGTAGAACCGCCGCTGCCAGAACGCGGGCGATTTCTCCTCGGCCGAGGCAAAAGGAAGCCGCAACTGTTTTGACGAACCAATTCTCTTTCCGCGCAAAGCGCGCGACACTCTCTGTTTCAGAACCTGCAGAACTTTCGAGGGATTGCCCGTGCCGGGTTCGCCGATCAGCAAGTGCACATGCTCGGGCATGACGACGTAACCAAT
>DATJWZ010000772.1:0-1155 GCA_035500795.1 Candidatus Eiseniibacteriota bacterium
ATCGAGTGTTGGTGCGAAGTTGGGCGCAAGAGGAGCAGACTCCAATCCGCGCGCTACCGGAATCGCAGCATTGGCCTCCACTGCGATGCCACCTTCAAATTGAAGACGAGCCGAGATCGGCGGCTGGGCCGAGGCTTGTAAGGAAAATCCTGCGTTAAGACGTGAATCCTGAATTCCGCCTTCCGGGAGACCGACGCCGGAAGCTGAAAGCCCATCCTGCGACGGAGGCCATCCTGCTCCGGGAGTTACTGCTCCCGGGGTGAGTGCCTGTCCCGCCGTCGCGTGCGCATGAATCTCCGCCACAAATTGTGGAACCGGACGTGCCCTCATCAGGGCAGCGCGAGCAGTGTCGCGCACAAAATCATGTAGCGCAGTCTGCTGACGGAAGCGAACTTCTGTTTTCGACGGATGCACGTTTACATCAACTTCGGCCGCCGGAAGTTCGAGGAAGAGCAGCACCACGGGATAAACCGTCGGCGGAATAATATTGCGATAGGCTTCGGTCAATGCGTGCTGCACGAGGCGGTCTCGGATGAGGCGTCCGTTCACGAAGATGAAGATCGAGTTGCGATTGAGCTTCTGAATCTCCGGCTTCGAGACGAAGCCGTGAATGCGCATCTCGCCAGGCTCTCCTGCTGATGACCCCTCGTCGTCTTCATTATCTTCGTTGCGCCGCCAAGGCGGAGGCTGCGGCAAACCAACACGTTCGAGTGCCTGCCGCGCTGCGACCGGGATCAGTTGATCTAGTGTTTCTTTCCCAAATACCTGATATACCCGCTCGCTGTGCCCGGCGACCGGAGGCGCGACCAGCATGGCATTGGTCGCCGAATGCAGTTCGAAATGCTTGTCAGGATGCGCCAACGCATAATGTGTAACGAGCGAGGCGATGTGCGACAACTCGGTAGATTCCGCCTTCAAGAATTTCTTCCGCGCGGGCACATTAAAGAAGAGATCGCGCACGGTAAAAGAAGTCCCGAGTGGCAATCCCGCTTCTTCGACCCGGGCGATCTTTCCGCCGTTAATCTCAATGACGGTACCTGCGGACTCATCGGCAGCACGCGTCTCCATACGGAGTCGTGAAACTGAAGCAATCGAGGGGAGTGCCTCGCCGCGAAATCCGAGGGTTGCGACGCTGAGCAGGTCTTCTGCTTTCTT
>DATJWZ010000773.1:0-9035 GCA_035500795.1 Candidatus Eiseniibacteriota bacterium
AAATGCACGCCCGGGGATTGTCAGATCCAGATGCCTGCGGGCTCCATCAAAGAGTTTCACCGATCCATCAATTGGTCTGCTGACGACGTGAACGAGCAAGTGAATCGCCTCCTACAGAAGACGGCGCTGGATCGTCTGCTCGCCTACCAACGCGAGGGCAATCAGGCCCTGGGGGTTTATAACGATAAGCATGACCCCACCGTGGTGCCCGAGCAGTTCGCCTATATGCTCACTTACGCCAATGCCTTACCGGCTCATCTGCCGGATTTTTACACGTACCTTCTCAGCTATCCCAACGCAAAGCCGCCGAACGTCGAAGACACGTTCTATTGGGCAAGAGTTAAGTTCGGATTGAAACCGACGCTGCGTGTCGTGCAAATGGTGACCATGCGCGGGGACTCTGCCGATCCGGTAGCTTATGCCATCGCCGAAAAGCAGCTCTATTCGAGCCACTACTTCGAGACTGCGATGGACCTCTCTTTTTGCATTCGCGGGAAGGACCACGGGAAGCCCGGGTTTTATCTGATCACGGCCATGGGTTCTGAACAGTCGGGTCTGACTGGTGCTAAGGGAGCGGTCATTCGAAAAGCTGCGGTGGGCCGGTCTGTTTCACATCTTCAAAACGGCTTGACCGCCATCAAGAACACGCTGGAAGGTAACCAGTAGGCGAGGCACTTAGAACCATGCACGGAAAAGTAGGGCCGCAAAACTGTAGCGCTGCAGAGAAGGAGCTCGCATGTCACTGGTTGCAGCAAATGGCGACATTCTCTTGAAGTCCGTTCTGATAGCAACGGATTTCTCCGAGGCAAGTGACAAAGCCCTTCGCCATGCTCTGGCCATTGCCCGTCACTATGGGGCGAAACTTTACCTCGCGCATGTCGTCTCCTCTCTGGGATTCACTCTCGTCGGTCCAGAAGCAGTGAATCTGGCCACGCAGATTGTTTCAAGGGATGCAAGCGAGTTAGAGAACCGCCTTGTGCAAAGCGGGGCGCTGGCCGGTATGCGCCATGAGGTGATCGTTAGTCAGGGCAACGTATGGGACCAGTTGGGAAGAATAATCGGGCGGGAACAAGTGGAGCTGGTGGTGATCGGCACCCATGCTCGACGCGGTTTGGGGAAGCTGCTCCTCGGCTCAGTAGCAGAACACATCTTTCGTCACGCTGGCTGCCTGGTTCTGACTGTTGGTCCGGGCTCCCTTGAGGACTCCCCCGTCGGGAGCGCTCGCGCAATTCGGCCGTTTCTGTTTGCGACAGACTTCGGCATACCGTCGTTACGCGCTCTGCCATACGCCATCTCGTCTGCTAACCACTTTGGTACTAAGCTGGTCTTACTCCACGTTGTCCCCGAGGTCCCGATGCCGGAGGGCGTAGGTCTGCCTACTGCCGACGATGTCATGCAAATGAGAGAGAAGGTTCGTGTGACCAGCCTTCGACGACTCGAAGATCTAACCTTGCAGAACCCCAAGCTGGCAATTACACCCGAATTCATCGTCGAGTTCGGATCACCGAGTGAAGAAATCTTGAAAGCAGCTAACACCTCCAAGGCCGACGCCATCATTTTGGGTTTGCATCGCTCAACCCACATCGGTACAGCCTCCCACTTGCCGTGGGCCACGGCGTATGAGGTGGTCTGCGGTGCGGGCTGCTCGGTGCTAACAGTGAGGAATTGAGACGAAATAGGAGAGATGGGGAGAATTCGGTGAAGAGGCTGGGGTTTTGGGGACGCGGCGCTCGATTTCAGTCGTCCTACTTGCATGATCCTGCTCATCCAGATCCCAGCTCCGCGAGCTTCGCTCAGACCTCGCCTGCAACTTCAGGCAGTTACACGACGACAGAGCTCAGCCCCGAGGGTCAAATGCCGCTCCTCGGGGCTGTCAGGGCTGGCCGTTCCCCCGATTTGCGTTGGCCTGATTTCAGCGACTACCGCAGAATCTAGGCTGCCACCAGGAACGATATCGATGCCGTCAGCCATTTCGCCAACCTGTGTCGTGAAGAGCTTTGTTAAGTGCACGCGCACGCTCTGCGCATTCTCCTCTCCGGCTTTATGCGGCCAGGCGGGGATGCTTTTTTATTTCCCAGAGAGCCAGCCCTGCGGCGATCAGCGACGAATACAGGGCAAGGTGATCCTGCGTAAATAGCGACTTCTTGTGCTCGTGTCGTTTCCGCTCGTGTTGAAACGTATTTACTCCAGCCAAGGCGGCTGCGCCGACGGCAGCGCTAATTTCAGCGATTTTGCTCAGTTTCATTTCAGTTTCCTCCAGGCGAATTAAGTTCCGATGCTGAGATGGCTTTGCATTCTCAGGTCCAAACTGACTCGGTCTAAACTCTCTCCCCGGCAAGCCTCATTCGGACACTTACTCGTCTTCACTCGTGCTATCGCGTACGACTTCAACCGAGCACGGAGCATGCATTGCCACAGCCTCGGAGACGCTCCCGAGAAGCACGCGATCAAAACCATGTAGGCCATGTGAACCTAGGGCCACTAAATCCGCTCCCCACGACTTTGCCTCATCCAACAAGACGGCTCGAGGATCACCGAACAGCGTTTCAGCGGAGTCGCAAAGCTTCAACCCTGCGGAGCTTAATGTCTGTCGCGCGGTTGTGAGCGCATCCGCAGCGCGGCGACGTTCACGCTCTAGAACTTCCTCCATGAGAACTGGGTCAAAAGCCATAGGCGTTTCACCCGCAGGAAGGAGAGGTTCGCGCACGCTAATCACCCTTACCAAAGTTTCTGCCGGCCATGGGCGACTTGCGATTTCGTGGATAGCTTTTTCGGAGCACTTGGAGCCGTCCGTGCCAACCAGGATCCTCATGCCAGCCGAGGAAGAAGTGGAATCTCGGGGGCTGGGTCGCACGATCTCAACCGAGCAAGGTGCGGAACGAAGAACGGCCTGGGCAACGCTGCCGAGGAAAAAGCGACTCACAGCGCTTGATCTGTGAGAGCCGACCATAATGAGATCCGCTCCCCATTCGCGGGCGTACTCCGGGATGGCTTTCTTGGGCACGCCCGCCTGAATCTCCGAAAGCACTTGATGCCCCGCGCGGGTGAGTTCGCATGAACCGGCCGTCACCAGCGACTTCGCCTCGCGCTTTGTGTCTTCGACAAGCTCAGGCAACTCGTCCCAGGTCCACATATCAACAACGCACTGAACGCAAAGAACGGTGCCGGCAGGCCATGGACGGTCTACTGCTTCCGCGATTACATACTGGGATGCACCTGAAGAATCGATCGCTAGTAAGACTTTCATTGCACTGCTCCCTTGCATCTTCGAAACTTCGTCTGCGGATACTTTTTGAACATCTTCCGGATCGCCTTGTTCAGCTTGCGCTCATTGTTCTTCGTTTTGTCAGAGAGCACAGCAGTGGCGACGCCGCGCCAGACCATCTCGTTGTTTGACGCATCAACTAAATCGACGATCAGGCTTCCATCCTTTTCAACCTCGCTCACCCAAGAGCCAGACCCCATCGGCCAAAACCAGAGTGGGCCATATATCTCGCTGTATAGGTATTCGGCATACATGCATCCGTAATCGCAACCTTCAGCGACGGTTCGTGTCTTGATGCCGGAGTTGTACCGAATTTCCAGATCCGGAATCATTAGTGGATCCATCCTCTTGAGTCCTTTTCTCGTTAGTTGCCCGTCAGTGATCGCCACCACCCGTTGGGCCCAGAGACCATCGGCCGGATGCTTGCTCTCAAGCCACGCGTAGGTCTTGAATCTCGAGAAATCAACGCCTTTTTCGAACTGGACATGCACCTTCTGGGCGAATGCGCCACTGCCCGCGAGCACTGTCAGCGCATACAAAGTAACTCGAGACGCTCTCATTACGAATGCGCACTCTCGGGCCATCAGGTTCATCGCGAAAGTCCGTCGACGATGATGGAAGCAGACTGTATGCCAATGAACGCATCGTGCAACCTGCGGAAACGCTGTGAAATGTTGGGGATCCCGATTCAAAGAGAGTGAGGAGTTCCTAGCTGAGCGAGTGCAGACTGCATTTCGCCATTGTGACGAAAAGAATCGTGTACATCAAAGAGCCTAAGTCAGGCCAGGTTTCTTCGAAAGAGGCTGATGTGATCAATAGCCGAGCTCTGGCGGGATCCTTGTGGCGACCGTTACCTTTGCCGGACGCAGCAAACGGTTCTTGAACTTGTAGCCGCACTGCAACTCACCGACTACCGTCTGATCTTCTACAACGTCGGTATCAACGGTTGCAACGGCATGGTGAATCCTGGGATCGAAGTGCTCACCGAGCGCATGGATCGGACGTACCCCAATTGTGAACAACACATCTAGCAATTGCTTTTGAATCAGCTCTACACCTGTATGCAAGCCCTCGCCATTCGAAGGCGACACTTGGAGCGCCTGTTCGAGGCTGTCAACGACGGGTAACAACTCGTTGGCCGTGTCGAAGACAGCATATTCCTGGAACTCCTTTTGTTCTTTGAGCGAACGTTTGCGGGCATTGTCGAAATCGGCTTGCACGCGAGCCAATCGTTCCCGGAGCTTTGCAGGGTCACTGCCGTCATTTTGCGGATTCTCTCCGACGCTATGTGATTGACGCTCAGTTTCCCCGTGGGTCCTAATTGGCGCCTGCGGGCTGTCGCTCTCCTGCATGGAGGGAACTTCATGTTCTAAATCCAACTTTTTCCTCGATGTATCCTCGCCCATTTTCTTGACCCCCAATCCTAATTTTTTGACGTGCCCGGGCGACGTTCCACACTAGAGTCATTGCTCCCAGGCATATCGCATCTGTTCCTCCAGCGCTCTTTCGCCGGATTTGTGAATTCCAGCGCTGGTCTTCGAGGATGGAGGTGAACAAACGCATAGCAGCTTCAGGTCTTTGCGGCCGACGTTTTTCAGATTGTGATCTTCTCCTGATGCCACGAAGATCGCGTCATGTCGTCTTATCTGGTGAGTCCGGCCATTTAGAATGACCTGACCCTTTCCCTTCACCACAAAAAAAATCTCGTCGATGTTCCTATGTGCTTCCTCGCCCAGTTCCGAATGCGGTGCTATGCTCATGACCGCCAGTTCGCTGAACTTGCCGCCATAAATTACCTTGCGAAAGCTCGCGTTTGCCTTGGCCGTTTTCTTGACCTTCTGGTGGAAAACGACCGAGAGTTGATTTTTCCCGCCGCGCGGCATGTGCGCCTCCTTACCATTCAAGCATTGCAAACACACGACCACAGCCCTGAATGTGTGACTACTCGCCCGCGGAATCAGTCGCAAGCAGTAATGACCGCAGAGCCTCAGATTGTCTGGCTGGAGACCTTTTGCCTCTTGGAGCCTTTGGCCGACTTCATTCGGTCAGTTTGACGATGCAATTCGTGGATGCTGCGATCAGTTCCGCGGTTCTTGGTAGGGACGAAAATCAGCCCCGGATGGTGAGGACCGGGCACGGAGCAGCCCCCACGATCTTGTAAGCATCACCTTCCGCCAGGTGAGCGGCCGAGGCAACCGCAGTTCCGATCCCCAATACGATCAGGTCCGCATTATTCTCTACGGCAACTCGCACGATCCTCTCTGCCACCGGTCCGAACTCCACATAAAAAAGCGCTTCGTCCGTGGGACCGCCCTTCGCTGGCAAGAGCGCCCTCAGTTGTTCTTCGTCTGCCGCACGCAAGCGGACAAGATCCTCCGAAGAAGAAGTGCGTTCCGGCGAAACATGCAGCAGTATCAATCGGGCACGATGCCGTCGCGTCAGCGAGAACGCATACGGAGCTGCGCGAAGAGAGTTCTGAGAGAAACTCGTAGGGAACAAGACGGTATGAATCGGTATTCCGGACTGTTCCCCCGCGGCGGGCGGCACGACTATAACCGGGCAGAAGGCCTGCCTGAATACCTGCTCTGCGACCGAACCCTCGAGCAAGCGCTCAAGGCCGTGATGCGCGCGCGTGCCGATCACCAATACCGCGGCTTTCAGTTCGTCGGCCAGCTTAAGCAGTTCCAAAGCGACGGCCCCCTCTCGGATGACAGCTTTGATCGGCACATGGTTGAGAGTGTCCAGCGACAGCTGATTGCGCATCGCATCCTGCGCATACCCTCGGGTCTGTTTCAGTGCCTCCGGCATCACGTCGGCTGGAACCGATCTGTATATATCGGTCGGAATTACGTGGGCGACGTAAAGTTTCGAACGATAGCGGCGCGCGATGGCGGCTGCGTGCGCTAATACACTGACTGAATGAGCAGAAAAGTCGGTTGCGCATAGGATTTCGCGCAGCACGATCTTCGGACTTACTGCAGCCTTGGCCATGTGGAATCTCCTTATCTCCGCGCCGTGCTGCCTCAGCAACTGCATCTTCGACTGCCGCCGACGCCTGCATCACCGAATGGTGAGTACCGGACAGGGAGCGCGGCTGACTATTTCGTACGCAGTATCAGACCTCGGCAGACGCCCAGCGATGACTGGATCCAGCGCCTGTATGCCGAGCACGATTAAGTTCACCCCGGCGGTCGTCGCATAGTTGAGAACTGCTTCTGCCACCGACCCGGAGCCTCGCTCGAAGTCCAGCCGGCTGCGAAGGGTGGACCCCTTGGAGATGTGTTCCTCGATCCAGCTTTCGACGGGGACTGGAAAATCCTCTCGCTGGTTGGCGGAAGTAGGCACGTCTTCTATCACATTCATTAGCGTCAGCTTGCCACGATAGCGTTCTGCGATGGACACCGCGTACTTTGCGGCATCGCTCGGGTCCGGTGCAAACTCCACCGGATACAAAATGTGTCGTAGTTCTACGCCCGGGTCGGCGGGCGCGGTATTCGGGCCCACGTTCAGAACTGCACAAGGAGCTGTGCGAAACACTTCTTCGGCAACAGAACCCAACAGTAACTTCTTGAATGCGCGGCGACCCTGGGTCCCGAGAACGGCCAAATCAATCTGATGTTGCCGCATGATGTCGATTAGGGCGTCCGGCAATACACCGTCGGTGACCACAATGTGATATTGCTCCGACGGAATTCCGCGTGTCGCTAACATGCATCCGATCTTCTGGCGAGCCTGCTCATGGGCCTGCTTGATCGAAGATGAGCTTGATCCGGAAAACCTCAGGCCGAAGAGCCCAAGATCGATTACATGCACAACATAGAGTTGGGCATCGTAGCGCTTTGTGATCGATGTCGCGTACTCAAGTGCAGCGTCGGAAGCAGCAGAAAAATCGGTCGCGAACAATAGATCATTGAAAGCCATTGCATTCTTGGATTCCCGATCTTCCATCGTGATCCTTCTCATATCTCCGGTATGGTTCAGTTCCAATGTAACAACTCATGCCGTCACTAGCCCGACTTCCTATCAACTTCACCGGCTGCTCGTGGATACGATGACGTTATTCGGCGACGGGATGAACTTGTAGCCTTGTAGGGCCAAATTGGTCCCTTCCCGTCCAGTCTCAGTAGGTGATGCAAGGAGCGCCTCCGCTCAGGAACTCAATGAGCTTCGCGCCTGACACGATCGTCGCTCCCTCGACCAGATTATTCTCCGCCAAAGCGCGTTGCTTAAAACAACTCGAGCAGACATAGATTTTGCCGCCCGCCTTGGTGAAGCTCGATATCAGTTCTTTCAGTGGAGGGAATTCCTGCTCGTGAACGCCCTCCGCGTAGCCTTTCTGTGAAAGGCGGACGCCGTCGATGCTGAGAAACACCATCGTGTCCTTCTTTGCCGCAACGGCGGCATTGGCCATGGCGAATCCGACCGTAGCTTTGGCGGTGTTATCCTTCGAACTCGTAATGCTGACGCAAAAACTGGAAGGCATGGTTCCTCCTTCGGAGCTGGCAATCAAATCTCGCTCATCTTTCGGTGCGCCCAGCAATGAAACGATTCCCGACATAGACACAGGCATTGTCTGAGCAGAAATACTTCATTTGCACGGGCATCGAAATCTAGATACTTTCCCGGCATATGCTTGTGGTGCATTTCCGCAACCAAAGCGTGCGAGGAGCAGGAGTTTCGGCTAATGCAATGAAGGTTAAGGGATTAGACATGCTGAAATAGTGGCGCCATCGAGTTGTGGGAATTCCTTGTGGCGATAGGAGATCAGAACGACGCTCATCCCGAAGTCGAATCGCGTCGCATGTATTATCTTGGCGCCCTTTCTTCGTGTGAACCCCGGTAAGAGCACGTCCAGGAGGACGTTTGTCGTCCCGCAGGCCGGGAAGACCGGTTGTGGTCCGTCGATTGTCGCACCTCACCCGATAGCTACCGACTAAAACGCAAATCACAATATCAGGCGCTCCTTTGGCATGATTTCGCTTTGAGAGCGCCCTGTCGTATCCGGTCAGAATGACATTCTGTCGTCGGAGTTCGTTTTCTAGATTTCTGGTTCTGGGAGCCAAGTCCTTATCTTCTCGACAATTGAAAAATTATCAAAGCGGCTAGTGAATTGCTTATCCAGGGAATATGCTCGTAGTTAAAGTGCTTCGCTCCGATGACCGGTGCGTAATTACGCTCGCAGGGCCGCTGACAGGTCCGTGGACAGAGGATCTGAGATGTGCTCTGGTCCGTACCAGCATTCTGGAGGTTGATCTCCGGGATGTAACGTTCATCGACGATAAGGCCGAAGAAGAGTTGTCACGCCTACGGCGAATGGGGGCGACGTTTCAGGGTGAAGGGGGATTTGTGAAGAAGACGTGCCGGCGAGTGCATTTCCCCCGTCCTAACTGGCTCGCATTTTCGTTCACAACTCCGAATTACGAAGGGCACCGGAGACGAGGCTCGTCGAAGTTGAGGCAAATGTCGACGGACTCAGATTTGTAGAGCTTGGCTTCATCTTTCCACGCAGTTTGGTCCGCGATTGCGACGGCATAGAAACACCGCCCAGCATCTACTGCAATCTTTTGACGTGCAGGATTCGACCATCGCAGACATCTTGGCGAGTGCGCGCCGCTGTAACTCCGGCATAACTACGGACAGATACCAGAGCCACTTCTGGACTCGCTCCGATACCCGCCGTTTGGCATCGTGCGGCTGCTGGAGGTGTGGCTGTAATTGTGGTTGCATGTTGCAGAACGTTTCCAACGTCTTCAAGCATCTGGAAGGTTCT
>DATJWZ010000774.1:0-4979 GCA_035500795.1 Candidatus Eiseniibacteriota bacterium
TACCTCTATGATGGCCTCAGAGCCATTGAAGACGTGGATGGCAGCGGAAATATTCTTGCCAGGTACACTGCGGGAGGTGGCATCGACGAACCGTTGGCGGAGTTGCTATCGACGACGACTAGCTACTACCAGCAAGATGGCATGAATTCGGTTACGTCTCTGAGCAGTTCTTCAGGAACTCTCGCCAAAACTTACACGTTTGACTCCTTCGGCAAGCTGACCGCTTCGATAGGAACACTCACCAATCGGTTCCAGTACACTGGGCGCGAATTCGATCAGGAAACCGCGGTTTACTACTACCGAGCCAGATACATCGATCCCTCAACAGGGCGATTCTTCAGTGAGGATCCAGTTCGATTCTTTGAGGGACCGAACTTCTATCGGTATGTTCGTGACAACCCGCTGAATCTGATCGACGCGACAGGGCTACAGGCACAGATGCCCGGCAATCTGCCCCTCGGTACGCCGCAGCAATACTGGGGGCCATTTGCCGACGGCTTTGCGGAAGCTCTGAATCGATTGAACAATACGAACTGTGCTGAACAATTCGAACCATCCTGTCACGAGGGTCGCGAAAACACCGGTTCCACTCAAATGCAGAACACCACTTATCGCTTCGTGCCTCTACCTCAAGGGGCCGGGGCCGGTGCGCAAACTGTCGATCCCACCAATGTTCAAATCAACAGCCTGGGCCTGTACATGACAGCGGTCAACGGTCGAATAAGACTGCCGAATGGCTTTACATGCGACCTGGGAAACGTGACGAATGTCAGGGCTTTCATCTTGCTGCACGAACTCGGTCATCAGCTCAGTGGCAACACCGGGTTTACGCCGGATGTGGACGCGGCGACGAACTCGGCACATTCCATGAGGATCATTAAGGCATGTTTCCAATGCGGCAACTGATCGCTATAGTCCTCTTGTTTGGCGGAGTCTTGAGATTGTCGGCGCAACAGACAACTGTGTCGAAGCCTGCTTCCATAACAGTGAAGGCCAGCATCCTTCAGGAGAAGTACTGCCGCGCAGATGCTGATGTGTTCACTGTCTCTCTCAAACTCAAGCTGGAGGTCACGAACTCGTCAGAATCGACTGTACAACTGCTATGGCCTCTGGTCCCCTGGGTGGGCAAGGTGGCATCCAGCATGGATGCTGCCGAATCGGGCCGCTTTCTTTACGAGCAGACGGCAAGCCACTATCCGCAGGAAACCATTCACTTCGACCGACTGAAAATTGAATCTGGCAAGACAGTGACGTTGCAGAGCGGATATGACCTAGTTGCTAGGCACGATCCGGCGTTCTCGCTGCCACAATCGGTGTCCGCTGGCAGCTACGGCTTGATTCTTGTACTCAAGCCAGAAGAGGAACCTCCAGCTCAGCTACAAGGTTCTGAAACTCTCCAGAGCATAACGACTGATCCCTTTCTGGTGCGTGTACCGAGCCGCCCGAAACTCGCGGTGTGCGAGGCAGAGGGCGAGACGAGATGATACGTGTACGATTCGTTGGATTCAGCTACGATGACGCTCGCCAGAGTCGCGTACGACGCGAACGGCAATAACCTCTCCGATGCTCAGGGCCGCAGCTTCATTTGGGATTTCGAGAATCGGCCGGTGCAAGGGATTCTGCCGGGCTCGAACGGCGAAACGACCACTTTCAAGTACGATCCGTTCGGTCGGCGTATCCAAAAGTCGGGTCCGCTGGGTACCACCAATTACCTCTATGATGGGATGAACATTGTTGAGGAGGTAGATGCGCTAGGGAATGTCGTTGCGCGTAACGCGCACAATCTCACGGTCGACGAGCCCTTGTCGCAGTTCCGGAACAATGCTGGAAACTACTATGAAGCGGATGGTATAGGCTCCGTCACTTCACTAACCAATTCTCAAAGCCAACTATCCGCAACGTACAGGTACGATTCCTTCGGAAATCAATCACAGTCGACAGGAGCGAACGGTAACGAGTTTCGCTACACTGCGCGTGACGTCGATGGCGAGACAGGCCTCTACTACTACCGCGCGAGATACTACGATAGCTCGGTCGGAAGGTTCTTAAGCGAAGATCCACTCAGATTTAGCGCAGGAGTCGACTTCTATCCTTATGGGGCCAACAACGCTGTCCGGTACAACGACCCGTTTGGCACGTGCATAGTGGATTTTTATTTTGAGCGGACGGGGAAAAATGCAGATGGATTGTTCTTCCACACTTTTCTTGTTTTGATTGATAACTCCGGGAAAGGAAATCCTTGGCCGCAAGAATTCCGTGGGGGGCCTAGCGAAAACGGAGGGCCTGGGCCTAGAACCATCGTTGAAGCAGAACTGGAGGATCTGCGGATTGCCCCGGACAAACCCAGCGAGGCGGTAGCATCCGTGGGGCTTATCCATAACAACTGCCCCTGCTCGGAATTAGAAGTGAAGCTTCAGGATCTTGAAACAACGATAGATCATGAAAAAACAAAATATGGGTGGTCCAACAATAGCAATTCAGTGACCTCGCGAGCCATCGTAACGATGGGGCTACCTTTGCCAGCCGTTCCGCCCGGAGTCGGCATCACGCCGGGATGGGGTAATTCCAAGCCTCCCGTAGGGAAATGATGAAAAATCGTTATCGAATCTTGACTATCATCGTAGCTGTACTGGTGATTCTTGCGAGCGTTTGCGCAGTTGTCTGGGAGCATATTAATCGAACTACTGCGATCCGGTTGCGGCAGGACAAGGAATCCTTTGAGGCTGAGGTCTCCCAAAATCTGCCTCCCGGATCGAACAAAGTATTCGTACAACGATACTTGGATTCAAGGCATATGACCTACATTGATACAACCCCGATCTCTGACAAAGCCTCTGCTACCAATGACGTCGCTTCACTCATCGAAGCCCGATCACGTCAGACCATCGATCTTCCCCTCGGATCTTGTTCCATTTCAGCGACGTTCACATTCGATTCGCGTGGGACGCTGTTGGGATACACTGACCGGCACGGCTGCAAGTGGTTGTGGTAGCGACATTATTTCGGAATAGGCAGACGGATGCTCAGGCCTGTTGCTTTCGCGTGCCGGATCACAGCCATCATTTCGGGTGACAGCCACGGAATGACAACCTTCGAGTACGACCGTTTCGGCAGGCGCATTCAAATATCTGGTCCTCTCAATACCACGAATTACCTCTATGATGGGGATGACATGCTGGAGGAAATAGACAATTCCAGCAGTGTGCTCGCAAGATACGGACAAGGAGTGGGGATCGATGAGCCGATCTCGGTTCTTCGCAGCAGCGCGACAAACTACTATGAGGCAGATGAGGCGCTGGGTTCCATCACGTCTCTAAGCAACGGCGCTGGCGCGTTAGCCAGTACCTACACTTACGACAGTTTCGGGAATCTGACGACTTCCACTGGAACTCTCACCAATCCATTCCGGTACACCGGTCGCGACCTTGATTCGGAATCGGGGCTTTACTTCTATAGGGCTCGTTACTTCGATCCCGCTGCCGGCCGATTCATCTCTGAGGACCCAAGTCGTTTCGCAGGCGGAATTGATTTCTACGAGTATGTCGACAATTCGCCACTCAACGAATTCGACCCTCTGGGCCTAGCGGGAGGGCCAAAGATGCCAAGAGGCGCAAGGCGTTGTACGTATGGAGATTCCTGCAAGTTGCTGCGATGGAAGATGGTTTCGTTTGAGGACGCTATTTATTCACACCTTGGCTGGGACTGGTATATGCCTTGGCCGCGGGGAACAGGAAGGCATAGTCAAGAAATTTCGGATCTCTACAATGGCTTAGCAAGGTGTATCCAGATTTACGAGAAGAGATGCAAGGACGACAAACATTGCTCTAAATCAGAGGGTTTTCCGGATCCAGTACCGCAGCCGGATTTCCAGCCTAATACACCGACGACTCTGATGCCGGTGCCGATTGATCCGGTGGTCCCGCCGATGCCGATGCCTGAACCCACACCGATAGAAATCCCCTTTGAACCCATTTTTGCTCCAATCTGAAGATCAAAATGGACAAGAATTTCTTATTTGCAATTGCAATGGACGAACAGCAAGAAGGGGCGATCCCCAAAGCTGACGTGTTGGCCGGAATCTATAGTGATGACGTTGAGCTTGCAGGAGCTGTCTATGACATCGTTACGAGCAGCAAGCTTAGGATAAGAATCGAACCACCTCTAGCGGACGACGAACTCGACAAGCTCATAACAGAATACTTCGAACGCTGCATACTTACTGATCCCAAAGGTGAATGGACGCTAACCAGGTACAGCGCCGCTAGGGAAGCTCAAGGCTGCATTTTAGAGACTTGGGAGAGCGAAGGTGGATGCTCTGAAGCCTTCACGAAATGGAAGAAGTGGATGGAGAAGCTGTATCGAGCCGGCGATGAAGGAATAAGGCGTGCGATAGTCGATGGAATCTTAGAACATCTATTCGAGAAGAAGGCTCTGCGGCATTCCTTCGCCGATTGGAAGGCCGACTCCATACTTAGAACCGCCTACGATGAGGCGCAACTTTGGGCCGACACACAGCCCAAAATGAGTCCACCAGGTTCAGCATGAGGGCTGAGGGCTTTCGTTTTGAAAGGCGATAATTCTGACCCCCTCGGCGCTCGCTCAACCGCTTTAATCGCTTGGCCGATTAGAACTATTCCAACTGAGGCAGTGCTGCATCAGGCGGGACTGAACACGCTGGACGGAGCCAGCTACACCTACGACGCGGTGGGGAATAGACTGTCATCCGTGGGAGTGGCGAATTACGGCTACAATTCGTCGAACGAGCTGACGTCGAATTCGAATGGCAGCTACACATACGACGCAAACGGCAATACCCTCTCCGACGCACAAGGCCGCAGCTTTACCTGGGATCTCGAGAATCGGCTGGTGCAGGCTGTAGTGTCGGGAACCAACGGCGGAACGACAACGTTCCGCTACGATCCATTCGGTAGGCGCATTCAGAAGTCGGGTCCGCTGGGCGCCACCAATTACCTCTATGA
>DATJWZ010000775.1:0-5717 GCA_035500795.1 Candidatus Eiseniibacteriota bacterium
CCTTTCGCGCCCAGGTCGTGACAACGCGTGAGTTCTTTGACGGCGGATTCCGGGAAGCCAGGTGTCTTGTATCCCGTGAAATCCAGTCCACACCAGACTTCGAAGCGGTCGGGATACCTGGAATACTTCGCGTAGACCTCATCGAATGGCTTGCCCGTAGTCATCGTCAGCACGATCGATTTTTCGACGCCGACTTCGTCCATGTTCTTGATCCAGGTATTGATCTCAGCGTCGGTCTTTGCCTCTGGGTGAGAATGCATGTCGATGATTGGGAATTTCGCTTTGTCGACGTGCGTGACCGGGACCTTATAGATCGAAACCGGCCGATAATCCTTGAGGAGGATGGTCTTCGGGTTGGGCGCTGTCCCGGATGCTGTCTTCGCGGCTGTCGATCTTTTTTCTTCAGCAGCAAAAGTGGCTGAAGGAAGAGCGAGGGCGAGTCCGGCGGCATTGGCAGACTTCAGGAATGAACGGCGGTTCATGTAGGGCTCCGAGTTCACGTGATGATGTGAACAGGAATGTGTATGCCGATTAGCGAGAGAATTCAAGTTTCGTTTGCATATGAAACGAAAGCGGAAACTGAGTACACGCCGAGTCTTCGTTCGGCTGAGGCGGACATCCGGCCCTGGACAAGCTTTATTCGCCGCCGACCGTCAGGCCGTCAATTCGGAGCGTTGGTGCCGCTACCGACCCGCGGAATTCGAGGTCGCTAGCGATTTCGGAGATGTTGAAGAACATCTCTTTCAGATTTCCCGCGACTGTGATTTCTTCGACTGGAAAAGTGAGCTCTCCGTTCTGAATCCAGAGGCCCGATGCGCCGCGGGAATAATCACCCGTGACGAGGTTGGCGCCGCTGCCGAGAAATTCAGTGACGTATAGGCCCTCTTTGATTCCAGCGATCAGATCTTTCGGGCTCTTTGGGCCAGGCTGCAGGAAATAATTTCCGGGGCCGATGCCGGGAGTTCCAGCTAGTCCCCGCGCGGCGTTAGCTGTCGTCTGCAGGCCAAGTTTTTTTGCCGTGTACGTGTTTAGCAAGTATGACTTTAGAACTCCGCTTTCGATTACGACAGTGCGACGGGTTCGGATTCCTTCGCCATCAAAGGGGCTGCTTCCGAATCCGCCGGGGATCGTGCCGTCGTCGATCACCGTGACGTTATCGCCGGCGATCTTCTGGCCAAGTTTCCCTGCCAGAAAACTCGCGCCTCGGTAAACAGAGTCTCCATTGATGCCTTCGAAGATATGCTCAAGGATCGAGGTCGAAACCATCGGATCGAAGACGATCGGAACTTTAGCCGTCTTCACTCTTTTCGCACCCAAGCGGCGGAGCGTACGCTCGGCGGCGATCCTTCCGACTTGTTCGGGCGCGTCCAGCTTTTTCAGCGTGCGCGCGACTGAGAACCAGAAATCCCGCTGCATGGCGCCGTCTTCCGACTGCGCGATGGGAACTGCGGCCATCGAGCAATACGAACGCTTGTATTCGCCGACAAAGCCGTGAGAGTTCGCGAGGACTTTGTGTCCGGTGGCAGCGTCGAACGATCCGCCATCGGAGTTCTTGATGCGCGGGTCGCGGTCGAGCGCTGCTTTTTCAGCGCGGCGCGCGTAGTCGATGCGGTCGGCGCCGGGAAGCGAGTAGACATCTTCGTAGTAAAGATCCAGATCACCAGTGAGCTGTCCTAGCTGGTCGGCTGCGGGAATTCCGCCAAACGGATCTTCGGAGGTGATCTTTGCAAGTTCAAGCGCGGACTTCACCATTTGGTCAAGACCCGCTTTGGAGAAGTCGGAAGAATAGGTAGATGCAGCGCGCTGTCCGAAGAAGACCCGGACACCGATGGATTTTGAGCCCGATTCTTTCAGTGTCTCGACCTGGCCGAGCCGGACCAGTGTGGAGAATTCGTCGCCTTCACGGACAACGCATTCGGCAGCAGAGGCGCCGCCTTTCATCGCGCGCGCTACGATGTCGGTGGCGACTTCTCTTAAGTCAGTTTCTAGTTTCGTGTTTCTAGTTTCGAGTTCAGTTGGGGTCATAGAAGATTTCGCGTAGGCGTCCCTTCATGAAGAAAGGACTATAATCCATTCAAATGCTCTCTGATGCCTTGTCGGATGCCTTGGCAATCGCCTTCCTAGTTCTATTGTCGATCAGTTCGGTAGTGGTTCTCGTCGCGGTCTTACTGCCTGAGGAACGACGCAGGGCGCTTCTTCACAGCCTCGGCCGCAAGTGGACAATCTAGCCCCAGGGGCTAAAGCCTTTCCTTATCTTGACGGCACGGCTTAAAGCCGCGCCCTTTCAAAACTCCTTATTGCATGAAGCCGCCGGGATCCTTCCTTGCGGTGCCGCCTACTGTCAGGCGATCGACCTTCAATGTCGGGATGCCTACGCCTACCGGGACAGCTTGTCCATCCTTACCGCAAGTGCCGACACCTTCGTCCAGCTTCAAATCGTTGCCGACCATGCTGACCCGGGTGAGCACGTCGGGACCGTTTCCAATGAGCGTGGCTCCTTTGATAGGAGCTGTGATCTGGCCGTCCTCGATCATGTAGGCTTCGCTGGCGGAGAAGACGAATTTGCCGTTCGTTATGTCGACCTGCCCTCCTCCGAAATTAACGGCGTAAATCCCGTGCTTCACCGAGCGGATGATGTCCTCTGGATTGTCATTGCCAGCCAGCATGTACGTATTCGTCATGCGCGGCATGGGAATGTGCTCGTAACTCTCGCGGCGTCCGTTACCGGTGTCGGCGATGCCCATCAGCCGCGACGAGAGCTTGTCGCTCAAATATCCCTTCAGAATTCCTTTTTCGATCAGAACGGTTTCTTGTGTCGGCTCGCCTTCGTCGTCAACATTGAGCGATCCGCGACGCCACGGCATGGTGCCATTGTCGACGACGGTGCATTTCTCGCTGGCGACGCGCTTGCCGATCAACCCGGCGAACGCAGACGTTTTCTTGCGGTTGAAGTCGGCTTCGAGGCCGTGACCGACAGCCTCGTGCAAGAGCACGCCGGGCCACCCGGGACCGAGTACAACTTCCATCTCCCCGGCGGGAGCCTCGCGGGCATCGAGTTGCAGAAGTGCCTGGCGGGCGGATTCCTTTGCGAAGAATTCTGGGTTCTTGTCGCCGAAGAAGAAATCGAGTGCTACGCGGCCTCCGCCGCCACTGGTACCACGGGCGGAGTTGGCTTCGGTCTTGGCGATGCAACTGACGTTCATGCGGGCGAGAGGCTGCGAATCTTCAGCGAAGGTGCCGTCGGACGCGACGACCAGAATATTGCGTAGCTCGTCCGCATAACTGGCGCGGACTTCCTTTATGCGCGGATCGTAGGCGCGAGCGGTCTTGTCGGCGCGCATCAGCAATTCGACTTTTGCGCTGATCTCGGCATCCACGCTCGGCAGCGTAACTGGATACAGACTGCGAGCCTGCGATTTCTGGAATCCTTGAACCGTAGACTTAGCTGGTGCACTGGCAATGAGGGCAGCGGTGCGAGCCGCGTGCAGAATTCGATCGGACGAGAGATCGTCGGTATAGGCGTATCCGGTGCGCTCGCCACTCACGACGCGCACTCCGCACCCGGCGGAGATCCCCTGGCTTGCGGACTTGATCATCGATTCGTCCATGGAGAGGGACGTCGACGAAAGGTATTCGAAATACAGGTCGGCGTAATCGCCACCAGCAGAGAGTGCGGCAGCTAAATAGCGCTCAAGATCCTGTTCCGTTAGGCCGTAATGCTCGAAGAAAAAACGGGCTTTATCAGTGTATTTGTCCACGTTTGTTAGATGCCAGCGAGCGGAGTGCGGACTCGGCGGCGTTCCCTTTGGATCCCATTATCCCACAGGCGTTTGCCGTACCTCAGGAACTCCTCAGGCCGCCCAAAAGCAACCTTGAATCAGCGATAGCCACGATACGACGTCGGGGTTTTAAAACGACGCTCCCAAAAGATTTCCACACCCTGAGTTGTTCATTCGTCACAGACATTGCTCGCGCCAATATGAACAATTTTCACATGACCCCAGAGTCATTAACGCGAACCGTCCAGAATTTCTTGAGTGAGGCATCTGGCGCCGTCGTGCTCGAAAATGGCGCCGTGATGTTTGATCTCGCTCAATCGAAGTATTCGATCTCGGGCGAGTACAACAAGTGCCTGCTGCATCTCTGGTCGGAGGAGCGCAACACAGTAAGGCGCGTGCTCGAGGCCGAGGTTAAGAATGGCACGCTGCGGCTAGCCGTGCAGCGATTAGGACAATCGCATCCCACGAAACTGGAAATTTGCAGGGATCGCGATAGAAGGTCCCCTTCTGCAAAGCGTGTTGCCCGGGCTGGGTATGAGAACAAAATACGGCGAACAATCGAGCGCCACTTCCCAGGATTCGGCATCGCGCGGCTGACTTCCGGCGTTGATTTGGAGAAATCCTTTGGGCCGATTTATGCCCGTGGCCTGATTCGACAAGGGCAGACGGCGTTCGCGGTTCTCGGTGTGAATGCATCGGAGACGCAGAGCTCGATCGATGCGGCGTTAACCTTTGGGATCTTGTGGCTCGACGTTTGCCGTCAGAGCATCCACTTCTCCCAAAACCATGGAGAAATGGGGCATCCGTCATGTCTAGTGCAGGGATTGATCCTGTTTGTACCAACCGGATGTTCGGCGCTTGTTCGCGAGCGAATGGCGAATCTGCACTGCGATGCCGCGAAGTGGCGCCTGTTTGAGTTTGATGAGCGGCATGATGCAGTCGTCGAGATCGATTGCACAGACCGCGGAAATGTCGCTACCCGTCTGGTGCACGCGACGAATGAAACGGCAGCATTGGAGCGGTTCTCGGAGTCGATCGCCCGCATTCAGACAGTGCTTCCAAACTGCGAGGTTGCGGTGCTGTCTCCAGCAGAAGTGTCGTTCCGCTGGCGCGGTCTCGAGTTTGCCAGAGCCCGCATGGGAGCTCAGGCCGTGACGTTTCAGAGTCGCCAGGAAATTGTGTTCGGCGTGGGTGCTGAAGAGCGAGTGCTCGAAGATCGAAACTGGTCGTTCTTTGTCCAGCTGCTGACTGCGTTGCGCGATACACGGCATCCGTACGGTCCGCGTGGCGATCGCCTGTTCCGCATGCATCCGGAGCGCTGGCTGGAGTCGCTGGTGCGAGGTGATGTGAGCGTGATCGATGAGCGGCTGGGGACGGAGTCTGTGTACTCCCAGGTGCCGGCATTTTCGGCAGCCGATCGAGCGATGATCGATGTTCTGACGCTTACCCGCGATGCGCGCCTTGCCGTAGTCGAGCTAAAGGCAGATGAAGACATTCATCTGCCTTTGCAGGGCTTGGATTATTGGGCTCGCGTCCAGTGGCACCACTCTCGCGGCGAATTCCTGAAATTCGGATACTTCGGCGGGCGTGAGTTGTCGGCACAGCCGCCGCTACTTTTCCTGGTTGCTCCCGCGCTGCACGTGCATCCTTCCACTGACACTATCCTGCGCTACATCTCGAAGGAGATCGACTGGGCTTTTGTGGGCATTGACGAGCGCTGGCGAGAAGGCGTACGCGTCGTGTTTCGAAAACGATCTCACCCCCGAGACACAGAATCACGGAAAATTCCAGCTTAGCGGACCTGTGCATCACTCGCTAAATATCGCAACTAATGTCATCATTCCCATGCGCCAAGCAACCGACGCACATCCACCAACTGCGCAATGTGATACCCGTTGTGATCAGCCACCAGCATGGCTTCCCGCAGGATGGTTTGAC
>DATJWZ010000776.1:0-1371 GCA_035500795.1 Candidatus Eiseniibacteriota bacterium
CAAACGATTGCCGGCCGCGATCCGATGGACTCCACTTCCGCCGAAGTTCCTGTCCCGGACTATGTTGCCGGACTCGAGAAGCCTGTTCGCGGATTGAAACTCGGCGTCGCAAAAGAATATTTCGGCGAAGGATTGGACGATGAAGTCCGTCACGCGGTCGAATCCGCAATCGATAAGTTGAAGGCTCTAGGTTGCGAGGTCGTTTCCGTTTCGCTTCCGCACACTCCGTACGCAATTCCGACGTACTACCTGATCGCGACCGCCGAAGCCTCATCGAACCTGGCACGATATGACGGAGTTCGCTACAGCCACCGCGCCCGCGGTGTGAAGACTCTCTCTGAGATGTACCGTCGCAGCCGTGACGAAGGTTTTGGCCCAGAAGTGAAGCGCCGCATCATGCTCGGCACCTACGCGCTGAGCGCCGGATATTACGACGCCTACTACTTGAAAGCACAGAAAGTGCGAACGCTCCTGACCCGCGATTTCGAGCAAGCCTTCCAGAAAGTCGACGCAATTGTGACGCCAACCAGCCCAACCGCAGCGTTCCGCCTCGGGGAAAAATCGAACGACCCGCTCGCCATGTACCTTGCCGATATCTACACGGTCACGGCAGATCTCGCAGGAATTCCGGGAATCTCAATTCCGTGCGGAGAAACGAAAGAAAAACTTCCAATCGGCCTACAGATTCTCGGAAAGCACTTCGACGAAGGCTCGATCCTTAGCGTGGCTCACGCATTCGAGCAGTCTCACAATTTGTCCAGGACTTCGTAGTAGCTCCCACCCGCGCAGCCCTGGCAGAACACCCGTCCATCTCTTCGTACTTCGCGCCGAAAGTTAATCCCTTCGCCGCATTGATCGCACGCGATGCGTTCGCCCTTGTATCCCGGAAACTCCTCCGGTGGAAGTTCGACCTTCACCCATTGCGTCGAGAACAGGTCGTCATCCGGAATCTCGCGGTAAGCAAGCATCTGCTGCTGGTTCTTATTTTCGATTTCAGGATGCAGTTGCTTGGCCAGCGCCTTCGAAGATTCTTTCGCAGCAATCCGGACGGCTTTTCCCGTGGATACATCGACGAATGTCGCCGCCATCTTGCCCCAATCGCGAAACTTCAACGCTCGCTTACCGAGGCGACAGCCGGTAACTACACCAACTGCGTCCGTCGCGCAGCGATCGATCTCAACAAACGTCACCAGCCGTTTGCGATCTTTTCCGTGCGGATCGTCGATGCCGAGTTTCTGCAATCCCAGCATCGCTAGGCGCACGCCGAGCACTTGCCCAGCGCAGAGGTGGCCATGGGCTAGTTCGGCATCGCGGAGGTATTCGTCGAAGGACTTCAAGGAGCTGTCAGCTCTCAGCAAACAGCTTTCAGCT
>DATJWZ010000777.1:0-1529 GCA_035500795.1 Candidatus Eiseniibacteriota bacterium
CCGGCCGCACGCGTATCCCCTTGCCATCGCTCTCGAATAGCAGTTTATCCCCGCTTCGAACCCCCAGTACCCGCCGGATTTCGCGAGGCACCGTAATCTGTCCCTTACTTGTGATCGTCGCCTGTTTTTGCATAGTCTCGCCCCACTCTCCTTACTTTACAACAAATGCCTTACTTTGGCCAGCGAGGGATTCGGGACGAAGCAGAGCGACTGAATGCATCGCAACGGCTGACTCGCCGTCAGCCGTCCATCCTCGTTGATCCCTTTTCTTCGTTACACCACCAATGTACCGCCTGGATATTGTCAGGGTGATCGTCTCTCCACGCTCCACCCATTCCCTTTGGATTCCGATGGTCCGGAGCCACGTCGTTATAGTCCGTGAACTCCTCATGGCAGATCGCGCAGATGCCAGCTTGTTCTCGGATTTTTCGGTTGAGCAGCTTTCGCATCTCGGCCGGTGACCGCAGTTCTCGGTATCCGCGTGGATGGTGCGAATCTTCAACTCGTTGAACGCCAAGTCGAATCAGTCTGGGTTTGGCGATCCTATCTCGGCCGCAGCAAGAAACGGATCTATGAATCGGGCAAACTTCGTTGGCACGGAGTCTCATCACATTGTCTCCTTCGTTGATCGGAGCTGAATCTCGGAGTTAAACCGGCCCCGCTGGAACATCTCGCCCACGCAACTGGTTCCTGTCGTCCGGCAGAAAGGTACTTCGTCTCGGCGATCATTTGATCTGGTTCGCTGGGGCCTGATTCCTTCCTGGGCCAAAGATCCGTCAATTGCGACGAAAACCATCAATGCCATGTCAGAAACTGCCGCCGATAGGCCGGCGTTCCGTGACGCACTTCGCCTGCGACGTTGTCTGATTCCAGAGGACTCGTTCTATGAGTGCCAGCCGATCGGACCAAACACAAGCAGCCGTTCAGCATTGGCATGGCGGATGACTCGGCCTTCGCCTTCGCTGGACTTTGGGAATCCTGGGTAAGCTCAAATGGTCACGTCGTCGAAACCTGCACAATCCTGACCACAACACCAAATGTTCTCGTCGCCGATGTTCATCGCCGAATGCCTGCAATCTTGAAGCAAGACGATTACGAACGTTGGTTGGATCCGAGTATCAAGAACCCCGTGGCTCTTAGCGGTTACTTGGAACCGTTCGATGCCGCTCTGATGAAGAAATATCCTGTCAGCACTCGTGTGAACCGGCCCGGGAACGACGACCACGAATGCGTGCAGGAAGTTCCCTTAGCCGTCACTCCAACGCTGTTCTGATCTGCGGATAGTTGCCAGAATTCGCGGGAACTGCTTCGAAAGTCGCCCGGTTTTTCCACAATTTCATTCACAGAAATCTTGTATTCACCGCGATAATTGCGTTGACTTCATTCGAGCAACTGTTTAGTTTGTCTTCCGTCGACGGCTGAAAGGATTGGCGAAATAAACCTTGCCAGTCCGAAGTAGGCTGAGTGATCTGCCCGGCAGGGCGACCTGATGGGCAACCAGACCCGAAAAAACCGGCTGACTCTGCGAG
>DATJWZ010000778.1:0-6420 GCA_035500795.1 Candidatus Eiseniibacteriota bacterium
AGCTGAAACTGTGGACCGCATGCTGGTGGTGGTTTTCGACGATCAAGCCAAAGCACACAAGGGAAAGAACCTGCTTCTGCAACTGGACAGCGATGGCAGTATCAGCATCTATCGTTACGTCGTGGTAACGAAGCAGGCCGATGGCACCACAACGGTCGAGCAAGACGATGACCCTGGACGGTTCCGCACTCTCTCCGGGACTTCGCTGGGAAGCTTCGTTGGTCGCTTAGGCGAGCCGATCGCAACAGCTGCCGGAGACCCCGCAGGCGCTACGGCGAATTTTAACAGTACCGGGATAGGTGAAGGATTCCTCAAGGACGTGACCAAGGTGTTGCTACCGAATCGAGCGGCGTTCGTGGCGGAGGTTGCGGAAGAATGGACAACTCCGGTGGATACGGGCATGGAGCGGATCGGGGGAATTGTATTCCGCTGGACGTTGTCAGATGCGAAGCATATGCTCGACGACCAGGAAACATCACCCTCAAAAAAGCCAAGTTCGCCAGATGAACGCATGGCACGCTAACCTCGTGCGCACTTGCAGTGCGTTGTCCTGTACTCGGCAGACGGAGCGCGCTGGCCAAGAACGCAACTCTTTCGTCAGCGATAGAGATCTCCGCCTGGCCCCAACTCGACTCCTGAACTCAACAGGTAGGAGCGCACAGTGTTTTCGGCCACGAACCAGTCAATCTCGGGCGAACCGAGTGGACATCCGCGTTTCTCCCAATGCTGGTAAGCGAGCTTTTGCACGAGTTCATGACGATCTTCTCCAGTAAAGTCGGTTAGTGGCTCGCGCCTATCTGCCCACTCTTCGCTTCTGGTCTGCTCAGTCATCGATGCCATGTTTGCTCCTCTATCTCGCTGGAGCCGGCTGAGGAGTGCCCGCCGGCGCCTTGGGAGTTGAAAAGTCTACCTTCGGCACCTGGCGTGATTCCTCGGTGGCCGTGAAATAGGCCTGATTGGGCTTAAACCCTGCCCAGCGCGCAAAGATGTTATTGGGGAACTGTTGCACGTATGTGTTGTAGTCCTGCAACGTGTCGTTATAGCGCTTCCGTTCGACAGCGATGCGATTCTCCGTGCCCGCCAATTCGTCCTGCAAGTGCAAGAAATTCTCATTCGATTTCAATTGCGGATAATTCTCTACTATCGCAAGCAGTCGTCCCAACGCTCCATCCAGTTGTTGGTTGGCGGCGATTTTATCCTGGGGAGTGCCCGCCGCAAGCAAGGCAGAGCGCGCCTTGGCGACATCCCCGAACACCGTTTGCTCTTGCTGCGCATAGCCCTTTACGGTTTCCACCAGATTGGGAATCAGGTCAGCGCGGCGCTGCAGCACCACGTCCACCTGGGACCAGTCAGACTTTACTGCCTCGTTCTTGGTCACGAGTGTGTTGCGCACGCTTACGTACTGCCCGAACACGATCAGCGCGATCAGCGCCAGTATGATGATCACGATCAATCCCTTGTTCATATTCCCTCTCCTTGCCGCCGGTATTCGAATCTCACTCGTTTCTCGGTTCCGTTGAATCCAACAGTTCGTCGACTGCTGCAGTTGCCTTTTGGATCGCCTTCAGATATCGGCGGGCAACGTCTTTCACATCAAGCTGCTTACGCTCCATCTTGGCCTCGCGGATATCGAGCAGTTGCAAAAATGGCGAGGGGTCCAATGAAATTCGCGACGCCAACGCCTGAACGCCATCGCGTTTCGACTTAGGCGCAGAATCGCCCATCGCAATCAGCGCGTGCCGGAACAAGGTCGCAAACGTTGAGACCGAACCCAGCAGCAACTCCCACAGACGATGCTCATTGCCGCTTGCCAACAGCAGACGTTGGCGAAGGAGAATCGTCTTCTCGCGCAGCTCATATTCCAGCTGAACGCGATGGAAGCGCATGGGAATCGTCAGCTCTTGCAGAAGGTCTTTCCCGGAAAGCACGCGGTGCTGCTGCTGCATGTCCAGCATTTCGATGGAGAAGACGTCGGCCGAGCGCTCCAGTTCCTCCCGGGCGAACAGAAGTGGCGCATGATGCCTCTGCCGCGTCCACCATTTCACTGCTGGCGACACCGCCTGGAGCGCGGCGAACGACGTGTCACGCAACACGCAAAGCAGGTTCACATTCGAAAACTTGGGATGAAACTCACCTTTGGCAGCCGAGCCATACAGAATCACGCTTTGCAGGTTTTCTCCCGCCGCTTGCCGGATTCGACCGATAAACTCAGTGATCTGTTTTTCTGGGACCATAGTAGTTCCCCTCTGTCACCTACCAGCTTCCGCTGGCGCCCCCACCGCCTGAACTCCCACCGCCAAAACCACCGAAACCTCCGCCGCCACCTCCGCCAAACCCGCCGCCGCCCCAACCGCCGCCGCCTAAGAAAAACAATCCCAAAAGCAAACGGCCCAAGCCCGTCACGATCAAGATGACAAAGATGATCGCCAGAATCGAAATCAGACCAAGCGAGCGGCCGTGATCGGGTTCATCGCTGCCTGCTTCGGGCGTTGGTGGACGGGGCCCTTCCAGTTGGACTCCCGCATCCTGCGCGATGACTTCCGCGACTCGCGAGGTCATGAGCACGACAGCGCCGTTATAGTCACCCTGCTTGAGCAGCGGGACGGCCTCTCGCCCAATGCTGCCCACCTTGCCATCCGGTAGAATTGGCTCCAGTCCATATCCGACTTCAATGCGGTAGTGCCGGTCTTGGGTGGCGAACAAAATCAGCACGCCACGGTTGCTCGCCTTGCTTCCAATCCCCCACTGCTTGAACAGGTCCACCGCGTAGCTCTCAATATCGGACCCGTCGAGCGACTGGATTGTGACCACCGCTATCTGGGCGTGGGCCTTCTGATCGATCTGCTGACAGGTACTCTCGAGCTGTGCGGTCGTGTTCGAATCAAGAACGTGAGCGAAATCGTTTATGTAGCCGACGGGTCGCAGCTGCGAGACTGGTTGGGCTGCGGCGAACGTGAGCGCGAAAATAACGGTGATCCAGAACGCGGTTTTGCAGGCCGGCTTCATAAGGGCACTACTTCACGCAACCCTGCAAGTGCACCTGCACTTCCGAATGATCAACGACTTTCGTCGCGTCGATTGCCATTTCGAGTCAGCAGGTTATTGCAAGAGTCGGGGTTCGCAGCACGGAGTTGACCGTGCAGTAGCTTCGCCAGAGTGACGGAATAGCGCCGGAGGAGCAAGTTTTCAGCCCGCATAAGGCGCCTAGGGACTCGAAATCTAACCCGTCGATTTCACGGTATTTATTCGCCTGAAACGCTCATGTGCGTGATTCGGTAAGGCAGGTGCAATGTGGAGGGTCATGACTCTTGGAACTCATCCCAGAGTCTGCCGACTTAATGGGAAAGGAAATTGTGTGAGGAGCAAGCACCTGACATGGTTAGGGATTTGTATGATTTATTGCGCACTCATTCTCTCAGCCGGGTGTATGAGGAAGTGTACCGTCAACGCGCCAGCTCCGCCGCCCATTTCGGTATCCAATAACTCGATGATCGTTGAGCTAGAAGCCAGGTGGGAGATAGGACGCAGTTTCAACCAACCACCTCGTTCTTCGCGTGTGGAGCTTCCTCCCAATCCCGTTGCATTTCTGGCGTCGGATCGTGAAATAATTATCCGGGGCGAGGCCATAACGCTTACTTGGCATACGGAAAACGCGACCGCCGTGACAATTGATCCAATCGGCCAAGTGGAAACGAATGGCTCCTTCACCGTGACGCCATCTGCCTCCACCAAATATCACATGGTTGCCGAAGGACCCGGTGGAGTCGATGTATCATCAGTGTGGGTGACTGTGAAGCCACCTCCGGTTCCGGCAGTGTTGTCTCCATCTCCCGAATAATAAAATGAGGAAGCCGTCACCATCTTGCTGTTCCAGCCGACTTTCTTCGACTACGAACGATACGTGATTAGTCCAAGCCAGCAGCAGGCACTGGAGGACAACCGCCAACTTTTACTTCAACATCTCGACATGCGCGTAGTCATAGAGGGATACTGCGGTGATCACGGATCCACTGAATACAACTTGGCGCTCGCTGAAGAGCGCGCTGACGCCGCTAAGCAGGCTTTAGTTCAGGCAGAAGTGAGCCCCGACCGCATCACGACAGCCAGCTTTGGTAAGCAGAATAGCCGTTTGCGAGGAGAATACCGAAGACTGTTTTCCTCCGTTCTGAAGAACAGGCCGCGATCCACACTCTTATTATGTTCACCAGAGTGACGGAATAATGCCAGAGGAAGCACCCTCAACCCAGCGTCACGGCCCCAGGACCTCGAATCTAAGCCATCGATTTTGCGGCAGTTGCTCGCGTGCGAGGCCTTCTCTCAGGAATGGGAAAGCCAGATGCATGTGTCTTTTCAGGAACGCCCTGCAGCAATCCCTACGGCGCTCGATGCAATCTATGTAAGAAGAGACCGGGTGCAGGTTTCGGCTTGCAGCGTGTATGCCCGCCCTGCAAGGTGAAAACACAGGTCACAATGGAGTTGACCGATGGAAGTAAATCCGCTAGCGGGAACCGCCCCAGCTGCTTCGGCGCTGGTCAACGTGTCGAAACTCGTCACCTCCTATTACGTCGAGCAGCCAGACCCCGCAGTTCCCGCGCAACGCGTGGCGTTCGGCACGTCAGGACACCGGGGATCGGCTTTCAACCGAGCTTTTAATGAATGGCACATTCTCGCCATTACCCAGGCGATTTGTGCCTACCGGAAACGCCAGAGAATCAAGGGGCCGTTGTTCCTGGGGAAGGACACTCATGCGCTCTCCGAACCAGCCTCGGCGAGCGCTCTCGAAGTTCTCGCGGCTAACGGTGTCGAAGTGATGATTGCCGCAAACGAGGAATACACACCAACTCCCGCAGTTTCTCATGCCATCCTTGTTTATAACCGTGGCCGGAAGTCCGGCCTCGCTGATGGAATCGTGATTACACCCTCCCACAATCCCCCAGAGGACGGCGGCTTCAAATACAACCCACCAACTGGCGGCCCCGCGGATATGGAAACGACGAGCTGGATTGAGGCAAAAGCGAACGAGTTTCTTGCGAACCGCCTACGGGGTGTGCAACGCGTTCTGTTTGAAAGGGCTTTCAAGGCAGCCACCACCCATCACTATCCCTACATCGATTCCTACGTCAACGATCTTGAGCATGTTGTCGACATGGACTTGATCCGGAATGCGAACACAAAACTGGGTGTAGATCCATTGGGTGGCGCAGGAGTTCATTACTGGCCGCGTATTGAAGAGCGCTATCGCATCAACCTTACCATGGTGAACGATGCGGTCGATCCGACTTTCCGGTTCATGACGCTAGATTGGGACGGGAAGATTCGCATGGATCCCTCGTCGCCATATGCAATGCAGGCGCTCATTGCGTTGAAAGACCAGTTCGATATCGCGTTCGCATGTGACACTGACCACGACCGTCATGGCGTCGTGACAAAAAGTGCAGGCCTTCTGCCTCCCAATCATTACCTTGCTGTTTGCATTCATTACCTCTTCTCGAACCGCCCGCAGTGGCGCAGCGACATCGGTGTCGGAAAAACAGTGGTGAGCAGCAGCATGATCGACCGTGTGGCCGACAAGCTGGGAAGGAGACTCTACGAAGTTCCTGTCGGGTTCAAGTGGTTCGTCAGTGGTTTGCTCGATGGCACTTTGGGCTTCGTTGGGGAAGAGAGCGCCGGAGCTTCGTTTCTCAGACGCGATGGCACCGTTTGGACTACCGACAAAGATGGAATCGTGCCGGCGCTGCTCTCGGCCGAGATCACGGCAAAGTTGCACCGCGATCCGGGCGAGATTTATCTAGAACTAACACACAAACTCGGCGATCCTCTTTACGAGCGTCTCGAAGCCCCCGCCACTTCGGCAGAAAAGGCCGTGCTGGAGCGACTCTCGCCGGAGCATGTCCAAGTCTCGGAACTTGCCGGAGAACCGATCCAAAAGATACTCACCACCGCGCCTGGCGATGGCAAGCCCATTGGGGGCGTGAAGGTGATTGCAGAGGGTGGTTGGTTCGCTGCGCGCCCCTCAGGGACGGAAGATGTCTACAAGATCTACGCGGAGAGTTTCCGCGGAAAAGATCATCTGCTGCAGATCGAAAATGAGGCACAGGAAATCATTCGCGGAGCGCTGGCAGCGGCACACCAAACTGCCGCCTGACTGGAGTCACGAAATCAAATGGACAGTCTGACCCCTGAGAATCCCACTTCCGAGTCGTTGCTTCCTGCGCTAACGGAATTAGCACTCGACCTGCGTTGGTCGTGGAACCATTCGACCGACGAGATTTGGGGGCAACTCGATCCTGAGCTCTGGGAGCTGACACAGAATCCGTGGGTAGTGCTGCAGACCGTTTCCAAACAGACGATTCGCGATGCTTCGGCTGATCATGACTTTTGCCAGAAGGTCGAACAGATGGTTCGCAGGAAGCACGACCG
>DATJWZ010000779.1:0-1405 GCA_035500795.1 Candidatus Eiseniibacteriota bacterium
CAAGGTTTGGACGATCTGGCCATCACCATTTGGACTGTATCCGCCCATGCTGTCGCGATTGATCACATAGATGGTCCCGGTTTTGCCTGCACTGACAAGCAAGTGTGGATAGGGACCGCCCGTTTGGTCAATCAGCAGCACCGGGCCACCTGCCCCCAAATCGAGATCATTAGCCTCCATGTTCGACTGGTCGTGCGGAGTAAAGTAGTCGGGCACCTTTCCAGCAGCGGTAAGTTTCTCGACGGAGTCACCATAATCTGTACCACCGGTGTTGACATCAAAAGTTCCGTTGCCGGTCGTGAAGTAGATGTTGCCGTCCGCGTCGCCTGCCAGACCGCCGCCGCCTTGCCAGATACCGCCACCGTATCCGTTCGGAGTTACGTTATATACCAACACCTGTTGGAGCGTTGCTGCGCTGTATCCCAGAACCCAACCGTGCCAAGGGTGGTTATCACCGTGGGATGCGAACCCGACATAGACTACACCGTTGCTCAGAAGCAGTGCGGGCCGCTGATTCTCATGCAGAGGGTCGAAGGACACGTTGCCCCCTGACGTCCCATCCCCGCTGCCTGGGGTACTCCCCTGGAGGACGACCGGACCGCCAAACTTCTCGGCGCCGGTGGTGATGTCCAGTGCATGCAGCCTCTGTACGTATTGTGTCCCCTCCTCGGTCTTGGCGACAACGTATAATGTCCCGCTAGACTGATCAATTACCGGAGTTCCGGTGATCCCGATTTGGTCTGGAATGTCGCCACATTCGCCCACGTCAGCGCACGGCACCGGGGTGACACCTGATTTCAGAAAACTCACATGCCAAAGTGGGGTAGCGCTCCGTCCGTCAGCGTCGAACGCGTAGACACTGTCATTCTCCGTCGCGACATACACCACGTTGTGGTAACCGTTTTGTGGAATGTTCACGTTGGCCACGTAAAGGGGCGACGCAAAGGCAATCCCGTCCAGGGCGTACGAGAAAAGCTTTCCGAATTGAGCTGAGTTCACGTTGGCTGACGTCAAGACAGTTTCGCCGTTGTTGACACCCGTCCGCAAGTTATCATTGTGATAAGTATAGGTGCCTGGGTAGTTGCTGACGTAGACGGTCGCGTTGGCGGTCTGGCCCTGGCTGGGCGTTGCCGTCACCATATGGCTACCGACGCTGCTCGGAGGCGTGTAGAGGCCGTTCGTCGTGATAGTTCCCGAAGAGGAAGATCCTCCCACCACACCGTCGACCGACCAAGTGACGCTTCCGCCCCCTCCTCTCGTTGTGAACTGCTCAGTCTCGGTGAACGTTACTACCGAGGCGCGCGGCGACACGGAAAACGCCGGCGGGCCTCCTGCCGAGGTGCTAAACGCTACCATCTGCATGATCCACGCCCCGGAGCTGAGCGGTGCCGTAGCGGTATAGCTC
>DATJWZ010000780.1:0-8051 GCA_035500795.1 Candidatus Eiseniibacteriota bacterium
CCCGACCAGTCGCAATGGGTCAGCTTCGTCGAACTCCACGAGCGCAACATGGACATTATGCGCGGCATTCTCGAGAAGGCCTCCAAGGCAGGCGCCAGCCGCAACGCCATCGATCAGAAAATCGGCGATATGTACGGCTCCTGCATGGACGAGAAAACCGTCAACGACAAAGGGCTCGCAGCTCTGAAGCCGGAACTGGATCGCATTGATGCTGTGAAGGACAAGCAGTCCCTGATTGACGAGATCGCCCGCGTACACATGATGGGCGCGAATCCACTGTTTGCTTTCTATTCCGCCTCAGACCTGCACAATGCTGACCAGGTCATCGCGTACATCGACCAGGGTGGTCTCACCGCTCCTGACCGTGACTACTACTTAAAAGACGACGATAAGACAAAAGCCGTTCGTCAGCACTTTGTCGACTACATGACGGAAGTATTCACTCTCGCTTCGAAAGAAGGAATGCAAGCTGGCGCGCCTGCACAGGAGGCTGACACGGTTCTGAAAATCGAAACCGCTCTCGCCAAGGCGCAAATGGATCGCACTTCGCGCCGTGATCCCAAGAACCGCGACCACAAAATGTCGCGCGACGCGGCTGTCTCGCTCGCCTCGAATTTCTATCTCAACCGCTATTTTCAGGATGTGAATGCCCCCAACTTCACGCAGTTGAACGTTGGCAATCCGGAGTTCTTCAAGCAGATCAATTCCGTTCTCGAGTCCGAATCTCTGGACAACCTGAAGACCTACGTGAAGTGGCACCTGCTGAATGCCTCGGCTCCGTGGCTTTCCGAGCCGTATGTCGATGCCAACTTCAAAATGCAGCAGGCCCTCACTGGACAAAAAGAAATTCAGGCCCGCTGGAAGCGTTGCACCAACCTTGTCGACCGCGAACTCGGCGAGGCCTCGGGCCAACGATACGTCGAGGTCGCGTTCCCGCCTGAGAGCAAGGTGCGCATGCTCAAGATGGTCAAGGCCCTCGAAAAATCGTTGGGCGAAGACATCCAGAATCTTTCCTGGATGAGCGAAGAAACCAAGAAGCAAGCCGCCATCAAGCTGGCCGCGATCAACAACAAGATCGGATACCCCGATGTCTGGCGTGATTACAGTTCGGTCGTGATCAAGCCCGGCGATCTGCTCGGGAACGTACAGCGCGCCAGCGAATTCGAATCCAAGCGCGAAATTAATAAAATCGACAAGCCGCTCGACCGCAAGGAGTGGGGCATGACTCCGCCCACCGTGAACGCCTACTACAGTCCGTCATACAACGAGATCGTGTTCCCAGCGGGAATTCTACAGCCGCCGTTCTTCGATCCCAAGATGGACGACGCTGTGAACTTTGGCGGCATCGGACTCGTCATCGGACACGAGTTGACCCACGGCTTCGACGACCAAGGACGCAAGTTCGATCCGCAAGGAAACCTGCACGACTGGTGGACCAAGGAAGACGGAGAAGAATTCGAGAAACGCGCTGCATGCGTCGCCAACGAATACTCGAACTTCATCGCAGTCGATGACCTGAAGCTGAACGGAAAACTCACACTCGGCGAAAACACGGCTGATAATGGCGGAGCACGCGTCTCGCTAATGGCTCTCGAACACGTGATTGCCGATGACAAGTCTGGAAAAGAATCTCGAGAGATCGATGGCTACACGCCGCAACAGCGTTTCTTCCTAGGCTTCGGACGAGTCTGGTGCGAGAAACGGCGTCCGGAAGTCGCTCGCATGCGTGTGCTGGTCGATCCGCACTCGCCCGGAAAGTGGCGTGTCAATGGCGTCGTACAAAATATGCCGGAATTCGAAAAAGCCTGGAGCTGCAAAGCCGGGCAGCCCATGGTCTCTGAAAACGCCTGCCACGTCTGGTGATGCAGGCCGCAGCACGGCGCCTAGGGCTGAGATGCCAGGATGACCTCGGCGCCGATCGAATTGGCTAGATCAATAGCATGTACGACCTGTTCGAACGGAACCGTGGCTGGTGCTTTAACCAGAACCTTGCGATCGATCTGACTGCCGAGAATCGTGGTCAGGGCGTTCTGCACGGACGTCCAAGGGACAGTCCGCCCATTGATTGTTACCGTGTCCTCACTTGATTTTAGGATTTCTAACTGAGGAGTTTTCCGACCTGCCGTTGCATTCAGCGGCAGGTCTATGCCTTTCGGTAGAACTCGTTCTCCCACCATCTCTTCGACCTGCGCGGTCAGGAAGACGCAATCGTGAAATCCTGCGTGACGCGCGGCATTGAGGGCGCTTTCGATAGTGCCGTACGGAGCGGAGCCATCGCCCTTGATGAAAAGCTTTTGCACAGTGCCTCGTCGAGCCAGTTCGGTAGACAAGGAATCGGGCGTGACCGGATTTATCCCGAAATAGATTGTCTCGTCGGCAGTGATTGTAACGATGGTCGCATTCGGCTCATCCGCCGCCGCAATCGGAAGCGCACTCTCGGTATTCGCCAATCGGACCCTGATTCCTTTTTGCATCGGCGGCATCTGCGCCTGAGCTGCGGATGCTGCAGTTAGAGTTGAAGCGAGTAGGCACACGAATAGTGAGTAATTCATACGATGCTCCTTCGATTCTGATTTAGCCGGAAAAGGCTACGGTTTTGCTCCACCTAAGGCGGCGGTGGCCAGGCTGCCGCCGAGTCCCATGGTTTCCACCGCTGACGAGGGCACAATCACCATCGACCCACGTTCTTTGATCGCTTCGTACAACATGTTCATCGCCCGCAGATGCAGCGCGGTTGGATCGTTTTTGTACGTCGCCGCGGCCGCTGCGAACTTATCAGCAATTTCTGTTTCCGCTTGACCAAGAATGTTGCGCGCCTGCCGCTCACGTTCCGCCTGCGCCTGGCGGGACATCGCATCTTCCAGGGCCTGCGGAATCTTCACATCACGAATCTCGACCGATTGCACCGTGATTCCCCACGGATTCGTCTTTTCATCCAGAATCCGCTGCAATTCGCGGCCCAGAGTTTCGCGCTCGGTGATCATCTGCGCGAGCTCGTGCCGCCCAATCGACTCTCGCAGCGCCGTCTGAGCGCTCATGTTGATCGCATCCACGAAGTTCTCGACTTCGAGAATGCACTTCTCGGCGTTCCATACCATCCAGAAGACGATCGCGTCGACATTGACCGGTACCGTGTCTCGCGTCAGCGTCGATTCCGCCGAAACGCTCGCCACTCGGACGCGTTGATCCACATACTGACTGAGCGTTTCCACAATCGGAACGATGTGGCACAGGCCCGGCCCGCGCAGTCCCACATAACGGCCAAGACGCAGTACTGCGACCTTCTCCCACTGTCGAACCACCTTGATCGCAAGCAGGAAATAGAGTCCCACCAGTGCACCCGCGATCGCATACGCTGGTTGATGCATCGCTTGCGATATTGCGACTCCCGCCAGAATGCAAACGGCAAACAACAAGAGAGCGACGCCGTTGACTTCCTGAATTCGAATTTTTGGCATGACTATCTCCTTTGTGCGGGACGAGGCAGAAGGTCCTGCAATCGATCGATCAATTCCTCGAGCGAGAAGCCGGCGGCACCAGCGCGCGCGGCGAATTCACCTGTAATCTGGTTGAGTTGACGTTCCCGCTCGGCTGTTTTCTTTTCGGGTTTCTTGTCGCTGATGAACGTGCCGGTCCCCTGATGCGTTTCCAGCAATCCGCCAAGTTCGAGCTCGCGGTAAGCGCGCATCACCGTGTTCGGATTAATTTCCAGATCGACGGCGAGCTGACGTACAGTTGGCAGTTGATCGCCAGCCGTGAGCGTCCCAGAAGCAATCCCGACCCGTACCTGATCGATGAGCTGGCGGTACACCGGAACTCCGGTGTGCAGGTCGAGCGCGAACCGGAATTCCGCTCCTCGCTGTGTGCCGTCTCTCACATTTGCTAATGTACTATAGAACTAGTACAATATGTCAAGTGCTTTTCGAGATATTTTTCTTCGAGATATTTTTCAGGGTGTAAAGGAGGTCGCATGGCGCACACGAATTCTGGACCGGAACTACGGGTCGTTCGCTCAGAATGGTGGCTCAATATAGTGGCGTCGTTGTTTGTTGGTGCATGCTTCTTCGCACTGTGGTTCTGGCTGCTGCCCGGATGGTTGGGCTTCCGCGTTGCGACCACTGGCGCGGCGCGCCTGCGCTGGCTAGCTGCGATTCCATCTGTAATTGGTTTCGCGATCGCGCTGAAATGCGTTTGGGACTTTGGATGGACCGGGCGCGGAACTCCTGCGCCATTCATCCCGCCGCAGCGTTTGGTTGTCGTCGGGTTCTATCGATATATGCGCAACCCAATGTACGTCGGTTTCATCACCGGTTGGTTGGGACTATGGATCGTCTTCGGTCACGCCAATCTCGGCCTGATCGCCGCGGCTGCCGCCCTCGTCCTCGGCATCCATCTCTTCGTTGTCTTTTACGAGGAGCCTACATTGCGTGGAAAGTTCGGTAAGGACTACGAAGAATATTGCCAAAACGTGCGCCGCTGGTGGCCCCGTCTGTCACCCTGGACGCTGCCATCCTCGAAGACGCTCAATTCTTTGCGCCTTTGAAGCCTCTCCGCCTCTGATCGCTGTAACGGTGCAGCGCGTCGAGAATTATCGGATAGGCTTCCCGAGCCGGCCGTATCTCGTCCACTTCGACGGCCTTTCCCTCCAGCAGTTTATAGTCTTGGAAAAACCGGCGCAGCATCAGTAACCGATGCGATGGCATTTCCGATGCTTCGTGATAAGCATTGAACTCGGGATCCTGCGTCGCCACGGCGATGATCTTGTGGTCAGGTTTGCCCTGATCGATCATCGTCATGAGTCCGACTGCCCGTGCGTGAATGATTGTCAGGGGCACGACCGTCTCCTGGCAGAGTACAAGCACGTCAAGCGGATCGTCATCTTCCGCAAATGTCTGCGGGATAAAACCGTAGTTCGCGGGATAGTAAACCGCCGAAAAAGAACGCGATCGAGCCGGATCAGTCCACTCTGCTTGTCGAGTTCATATTTGACGCTTGATCCGAATGGGATCTCGACGACGCAGTCAAATTCCTGCGGCAGCTTGTCTCCGGGAGTCACGTCGTGCCAGGGATGGATCATGAAACCAGCAAACCTCTTTCGTAATCATCCATTTTAAATGGAAGGCATGCGGAGCCTTCGAAGTGCCATTCTTGATGAACTCTTCATTTCGTAGACCACAACGCATACGAAGTATCACGAAGGATGTGATTGATAAGTTTTCCTTCGTGGGCCTTCGTGTCCTTTGTGGTGAATAAATCTGTATCGCCTACTGCATCAGCCGAAACTCGGATTGCAGTTTTGCCTGCGAGTTGTCGCCGACCCAGACGTCAAACTGTTCCGCCTCAACCACCCATTTCTTCAGCGCCGGACTCCAATACTGCAACTCCTCTGGCCCAAGTTTGAAGTGAAGAGTCTGCTTCGCGCCGCCGGCCAGATTCACCTTCTGGAATCCTTTCAGCTGACGCACTGGACGCGATGCGCTTCCTGCACGCTGGTGAATGTAAAGTTGCACAACTGTACCTCCGGAGCGCGAGCCCGTATTGGTCACGTCGACTGAAACGTCCAGCGTGCTTCCAACTTTCGCTTCCGTTTGGCTGAGCTTCAGGTTATCGAACGAGAACGTCGTGTAGCTCAGGCCATAGCCAAACGGATAAAGCGGCGTGCTGACCACGTCCCAGTAACGTGACTTGAACTCTGGGTCTTCTTCGGGTCGTTGGGTCAGCGTGTGGTTGTAATAAAGCGGTTCCTGGCCGGAAGTGCGCGGCCACGTCACAGGCAGGTGCCCGGCGGGATTGGCGTCGCCGAAAAGAATGTCGGCGATTCCATTGCCACCCTGACTCCCGGGATACCACGCCTCGAGAATTGCCGGAACATGCTCGGATGCCCACGAAATATCGAGCGGCCGTCCGTTCACGAGAATCAGGATCACAGGCTTCCCGGTTGCCACGACAGCTTCCAGCAATTCTTCCTGTCCACCGAGAAGTTTGAGTGAGGCGCGTGATGCTGCCTCACCGCTCATCAGATCGATCTCGCCCAGCACCACGAGCGCGATATCGCTGCGCGTCGCCAGCGCCACGGCGTCATTGATGGCAAGTTGCTTTTCCTCAGGAGTCTGCTTCGGTTGTTCTTTCATCCCGCCGAGCGGCTGGTCTTCGAAGAACGACGGAATCTCCCGCCAGATATTCGGACCATGAGCAAACTCCACGCTCGCCGCAGCACCAACTTTATTTTTAATGCCCTGCACGATGCTCACCGTCGGACCGGGTTTCGTGATCGCTCCCCACATGTCGAGCAGATCGGTTTCCGCATCGCCCAGCGGGCCGATCACCGCGATCGATTTGATCTTCGACTTATCCAGGGGCAGCAGGTTTTGCTCGTTACGCAGCAGAACAACTGACCGGTGCACGGCGTTGCGCGCGGCTTCCAGATGGTCCGGACGGTTGAGGACTTCCGGAATCTTCGCTTCATCGATGAACGGATGTTCAAACAGCCCAAGCCGGATCTTCGCCTCTAGAATCGGGAGCACGGCATCATCAATCTGTTGCATCGAGACGCGATGCTGCTTCACCTGATCGGCCAAATACTTGATGTAGGTGCCGCTGGCCATATCCATATTTACGCCTGCGGTGAAGGCCTTGAACGCGGCATCGTCACCATCGCGCGCATAGCCATGCGTGATCAGACTGTGAACCGCATTCGCGTCGCTCACCACGAATCCCTTGAAGTTCCACGTATCGCGCAGCACGTCGCGCATGAGCCAGCGGTTTCCCGTCGCCGGGACATCATTCAGATCCATGTACGCGCTCATGAACGTCGCCACTCCGGCGTCTGCCGCAGCTTTGAACGGTGGCAGATACGTGTTCCACATCTGCTCTTCCGGGATATACGAAGAGTCGTAGTCGCGACCGCCATCGGCCGCGCCGTATCCGGCGTAGTGCTTCACGCAGGCGAGCACGCGATCCGTCGCTCCCGGCTCCGCGCCTTGAAACCCGCGCACCTGGGCCCGCGCAATCGCCGATCCTAAATACGGATCTTCTCCCGCTCCCTCGACCATGCGCCCCCAGCGTGCGTCGCGGGCGATGTCGACCATCGGAGCGAATGTCCACTCAATGCCCGCCGCACGGGCCTCCCGTGCTGCAATCGTCTGCACCGATTCCACGAGGCTCGGATCCCACGACGACGCCATCGCAATCGGAGAAGGAAAGATCGTGTGATAGCCGTGGATCACGTCCAGTCCAAACAGAATCGGAATGTGCAGTCGCGACTCATCAACCGCAATGTGCTGCCAGCGATTGATCTCCTTCGGTTCGGACACCCACAGCACCGATCCCGCTCCATATTTCCGCACCACCTCTTCCGGATTGCCGACCTGCTCTTTGAACTCGCGAATTGGAAAGCCGGGTATCTGCGAAAGTTGGGCGATCTTTTCTTCCAGAGTCATCTGGCGGAGCAGATTCTTAGCGTTGGGCCTGGCTTGTGCAAGGGCTGACGGGGCTGAGAACAGCGTGACGAGCAAAGTTGCGAACGTGACCAGCAGAAAAGAAAACCGATGTTTCCGAGCAAGCTCTGACATCTGATCTCCTGTACCCGTTGTGGTGTTTGGCTCGCGCCCTCCAGGCACGCCGGGCTGAAGTCCGCTGAGCCGGCACAAAGTGTATACCGTGAGGCCTAAAACTTCAGTGTTCGCAGTTCCTTGATACTTCGTGTCCTTGGTGGTTGATGAATTTGGCATGCCACGCACACGCGCCGCCGGACCTTGATTCCGCCCCTTCCGAGGGGTAGAGTTAAACAAGCTTCTCTGGGGACGTTCCATGTCAAGCCAAGTCAAGACCTACCTGAAATTCGGCGGCGCTACGGCGTTCATTCTCGTGCTGCTCGCCTATCTCGCCTACACCGGTGTGCAAGACAGCAAGAGTTACTACGTCACCATCAAAGAGCTGCACAAGATGGGCGACGGCGCCTACACGAAGCGGTTGCGCGTTGCCGGCAACGTGCAGCCCGGATCCATCAGGCGCACCGGAGCCCACGTCCAGTTCGTGCTGGTGGAAGAAGA
>DATJWZ010000781.1:0-4154 GCA_035500795.1 Candidatus Eiseniibacteriota bacterium
GTTGGAAGGCGACAGCTTGATGTAGCCGGAATTATCAGAGTAACACGCAAGAACCGCGCAGCGCGCCGCTTTTCTGAGTGACCTTTGCGGATTTTCTCCGCGCCCTCACCGGTTATGAAGTTGCGTTTCCCTCGGCATATCGCATCGTCCGCCGTCATTCCCCGCATCCCGTGATATCGTAGTTTTTCATGCATTCTGCGCGTCAGAAATTGCTAAGCACTCTGGCTCACAAATCTTTCCGGCTGGGAGAATTCAAACTCTCCTCGGGAGGAACTAGCGATTACTACATCGATTGCCGGGCGACCACACTCGACGCGAAAGGATCTCGTCTCACTGGAGAAGTTTTTCTCGAGGAAATCCGTCAGCGCAACTGGCAGCCCCAAGCCATCGGCGGCTTGACTATGGGTGCCGATCCGATCGTTGTGGCGGTTTCGGTTTTGAGCGGTGATCTCAGCGGTTTTCTCGTCCGCAAAGCCGAAAAGCAGCACGGCACTGGCCAGCGCATCGAAGGCTTCCGCCAAAAAGGCGCGACCGTAGTCATTGTTGATGATGTCTGCACCACTGGAGCCTCCACAATTCAGGCAATCGAAGCTGCCCGAGAATTTGGATTCGATGTCGTTGCTGCGATGTGCCTGGTAGAACGCGAAGAAGCCAAAGGCCGGCTAAACGTGGAGAAGGTTGCTGCCCCAGCGCCATTCGTTTCAATCTTCACCGCGAACGACGTTCGGCAGGAACACATCATGCAAAACGACGAGACCCAACCGAACGTATTCGCCGTCGCCGCAGCATGTGAAATATGCGGAAGACCAGCGATCACGAATAATCCAAGAACGCGCTGCGAGGCACATAAAGCATGAAAGAGATTGAGTTATTGCGTAATTCAGTGATTGAATTCAGTCTCTTGCCAGTCAATTTCTCAATTACCTAATTGCTCAATCACCAATTCCTATGATTCAAACTCTCGAATGGACTGACAAAGGCGTCCGCTTCATCGATCAGACGAAGCTGCCGACCGAAGAAGTGTATGTGACCTGCAAAACACACGAGCAGGTCGCCGACGTAATCCGCAACATGGTAGTCCGCGGAGCGCCAGCGATCGGCGTCGCCGCGGGCATGGGCATCGCTCTCGGCATCAACAACTCCAAGGCCGAGACCACCGGCGATCTGAAGCGCGACTTCGACGCTATCTGCGATCTCATTGGCAAAACACGTCCTACCGCCGTCAATCTCTTCTGGGCGATCCGGCGCATGCAAGAAAAGTTCGAGCGCATTCGCATCCGTCCCATTCCGCAGATCAAGCGGGAACTGATCGAGGAAGCTCAGCGCATGCATGCCGAAGACATCGCCGCGAACCAAGCTATGGGTCGGCACGGCGCTACTCTTATGCCGAAAGAAGGCGGCGTGCTCACGCACTGTAACGCCGGCGCACTGGCAACCGCAGGGTACGGCACCGCCCTCGGCGTGATTCGCGCCGCCATCGAGCAAGGCAAAAAGATCCACGTTTATGCCGACGAAACCCGTCCATTCCTCCAAGGCTCGCGGCTTACAGCTTGGGAGCTGATGAAAGACGGCATCCCGACCACGGTCATCTCCGACAACATGGCCGGAGCGATGATGCGCCAGGGCAAGATCGGCGCAATCGTCGTGGGCGCCGACCGCATCGCCGCGAACGGCGATGTGGCCAATAAGATCGGCACCTATTCCGTCGCGATTCTTGCCAAAGAGCACGGCATTCCGTTTTACGTCGCCGCTCCAATCTCAACCGTCGATCTCGACTGCCCCGACGGCAGCCAGATTCCCATCGAGCAGCGTAACGGCAAGGAGGTCACACACATTGCAGGCAAGCAAATGGTTCCTGATGGAGTGAACGTGGAAAACCCGGCATTCGACGTGACTCCGTCGAAATACGTCGCTGCAATCATCACGGAAAAGGGCCTCGCACGCGCTCCGTACGAGGAGTCCCTGAAGTCCCTGGCTGGCGAAGAATTGGAAGCGCATCGCTAGTTAACGCTTTGTCATTCCGGGCAGCAGAGCTGCGAGGAATCTGCTGTCGTTTGCGGATGGCATCATTCCTGGCGAATCGTAAAAAGATGTAAAGCCGATGCTCCAGTCGGCCCGGCCGCTACTTTTTTCCTCAATCCGGGTTGGATTTACGGGCACCAATTGCATCTAAAATGAACTAAGAAGCTCCCAAGGTTTTTCGCCCAACTTCGTCAGGGGGATGGTATGTCTTTGCGCAACCGCATTTTTCTGCTCTTTTCACTTTCATCTCTAGCTCTTTTCACAGCCTGCGGCGGCGGAGGCGGCACTCCGGTGATACCAACGCCCCCTCCAAGTGGAGGCTTCAGTAACGCAAATTTCAACGGGACATATACGTTCTCCATCTCCGGCGCCAATGTAAATGGCCTCTTTGTAATGGCTGGATCGTTTACCGCGTGCGGATGCAGCTCAGGAACTATCTCGGCGGGCACCATCGATATCGTTGATCCGACTGGACCGCAAGCTCACATAGCTCTGTTAACCAACAGTACCTATTCGATTTCGGCCGACGGTCGCGGCACGGCTGCGCTCATCTTCAACACAGCAACCATTTCGAGTTACGAGATTGACCTCGATTTCGTTCTCACTTCGAGTTCACATGGACTAATCATCCGCTATGACCAAAACGGTACCGGCAGCGGAACCATCGACCTGCAGGATTCCAGCGTTTCTCAAACTGCTTTAGGCGGCAGGTATTACGCTTATTCCGTATCAGGTGGAGATTTCAGCAACCCGCCCCTATCAATGGCAGGTGTTGGCGAGTTTCAACTCGACTCAACGGGCACAATCACAAACAACACTGGAATCGCCGATTTCAACTATGGCTCAACACCTTCTTCCCAGCTTGCACTTTCTGGCTCAGTTGTCCTGGGGTCGGGAACTACTCCCGGGACCGCCTCGCTCAACTCATCATTCTCGTCACCCAATCCGTTAGGATTTGATGTTTTTGCAATCGACTCAACTCACCTCAAGATCATCGAGACGGATGGACTGGCGATCTTGGTGGGCGATGTACTGTATTCTCCAACACCCTCCTTTCCTTCTGGCAACCTGGTCTTCACCATGGCCGGACTGGATTCCACCAGTAATTTCTTCGCTTCGGGTGGTGTTGTGACTTCTGATGGCGCCGCCGCGCTGACGAACGGCGCCCAGGATGTGAATGACAATGGCGTGGTCGATGGAGGGGGTACGACACCCACAGCGTTCACCGGCACATTCATCGAGCAGCCCACCGGCAGCGGGAGATGGATCGTCGCGTTGAACGGCTTCTTCGGAGGCTCCAACTTCGTCGCTTATCCTTCAACTGGCGGCTTGTTGATGCTCGAAGAAGACACCTCCAACGCATTAGTGACTGGGGGCGTTGCTCTTCAGCAGCAATCCGGCGTCACCGATCTCGCTTCGCAAGGATATGGCCTGAATCTTACCGGCGAGGACCTTGTAAACGCGACTGAAACTGATCAGATCGCTGAGTTCAAGGCGAGTGCTGGCAAGTTGAGCGGAACATTTGACATCAACGACGGAGGGAGCCTCGCGACTCAGAGTCTCACCGGTAACTACAGCGCTACGAATGGAATTGGATCAGCCACGCTGAACGCCGGGTTCGCCGGAATGTTCTACTATGTCGTCGACGATTCCACCGCGATGTTCATCTCGACCGATTCGACCCTTCCGGGGCTAGGCTCGATGCAGGTGCAAACCACTCCTTCCAGCGCTGCTTCCAAATCGGCTCACGCGCCACACGTTTTGCCCATGTTTCGCGTGATGCCTCGCGGAAAATTGACGTTGAATCAGCACAGCACTTCAAAGCTGGGAAAGAAGTAACAAATCGGAAACTAAGGCGCGCGGCTTGCAGGAACAGTGAGCCGCGCTTGTCTTTTTGGGATGATCAACCATTGACTTCTGGCGCTCTCACCTTCGACACAACTGCCACGTTGTTCTTCACCCACCCGACCACGCGGTACAGTAACAAAAGACCCAAGACCGCCGCATACTCCAACGGCTTCTTCAAATCCGCCTTCACCAGCCAGATATAGTGAATGACCCCTGCCGCTGCACTGAAATAGATCAGCCGATGCAGATTCTGCCAGTGCTTCCCCAATTTTCGGATCGACCAT
>DATJWZ010000782.1:0-11233 GCA_035500795.1 Candidatus Eiseniibacteriota bacterium
CTTTACCTGGGATCTCGAGAATCGGCTGGTGCAGGCTGTAGTGTCGGGAACCAACGGCGGAACGACAACGTTCCGCTACGATCCATTCGGTAGGCGCATTCAGAAGTCGGGTCCGCTGGGCGCCACCAATTACCTCTATGACGGCACCAGCATAGTAGACGAGTTGGACAATAGCGGCAACGCGCTAGCCCGCTATGCAGCGACCACCGATGTCGACGAGCCACTGGCGGAATTCCGTTCCGGGACATCGAGTTACTATCACGCGGACGGCATGGGCTCCGTTACGTCCTTGACCAACGTTTCAGCTACGACCGCTGCGAGCTATGACTATGACGCCCTCGGCAACTTGTCAGGCTCTACAGGCACCTTAACGAATCCATATCGATTCACAGCGCGGGAGTTCGATGTCGAAACAGGCGTCTACCACTATCGCGCGAGATACTATTCGCCGGTGGCTGGTAGATTCCTTTCCGGAGACCCGGCAGGATTCTCTGGGGGCATTAACCTTTATGTCTACGTCGGCAACCGTCCCACAAATTGGGTCGATCCATTCGGCCTGCGTCCGGGCGACAAATACCCGACTCTAAGATGCGCTGGGTGGAACGCGATTCGGGATATCAACACCACATCGAGACAACGAACGCCAGCGTTCCCGAACGGCCGCGAATACGGCGGCTGGATGTACGAAAATAGTGACGGTACCTATTCTTATACCGCTCCAGTTCCAGGTGGACCAAGCGGCGTTGACCCTCATAATTTCAATCCGGTCCCTCCGAACGCTGTGCGGGCAGGAGATTACCACACGCATGGCGCGTACGACCCGAATTTTAATCTTCCTGGAAACCCGCAGCCTGGACAGCCAGGCTACAACTGGCATAACGACGGCAACGAAGTATTTTCGCCAGATGACAAGGCAGGTAACGAGGCTGAGGGATACCTGCCGGGATTCCTCGGGACGCCCCAAGGAACTACAGAAGAATACATTCCAGTTCTCGGGCACCCGGGCAGCGGCCAGGTAGTTGTCTTGTCGGGGCGCAATTGTGGGTGCCATTGAGTACGTATTGAGGCTCGAGGCGTGGAGGGTATGAAAATGCGCTGGATGTTGGCGAGCATATTATTGCTGTCTGCACTTGCTTTCTCGTCGGACGCAAGCAAGAAGCACCGAGACTACGTGCCTGACGAGAAAACGGCACGAAGCATCGCAGAGGCAGTTCTCGTCGGGCAATACGGCGAAGAACGGATAAAGGCTGAAAGCCCACTTTTGGTGGACGGTTCAAACAGACAGTACTGGATTGTTCAGGTTTCTGGCGGAAATCCGCCAATGAAAGGTGGTGGACCAGCGGTGTGGATCGATAAATACTCAGGGTGTCTCAAAATCATGGAGCGCATGAAGTGATATCACGACGCTGATCACGACGCCTAAGCCGAGTTCATTTGCCCAGGGGCGCAGTTTCACCTGGGACTTCGACAATCGGCTGGTACAGGCGACGAATCCAGGGGTGGGCACGACCACGTTCCGCTACGATCCGTTCGGTTGGCGCATTCAGAAGTCGGGTCCCCTGGGCACCACCAATTACCTCTATGATGGGATTCGAGTGGCTGAAACGACAAATACATCCGGCGGTGAGTTATCAGGCTATACGCAGGGTCCTGCAGTCGATGAGCCGCTCGCAATACTGAGCGAAGGCACGCCAGATTACTACCAAGGCGACGAACAGGGATCGATTACGGCCCTGACAAATTCCTCAGGGACAATTGTTCAGAATTACGTGTACGACGCATACGGGAATGCAAAGAGCTCGTTAGGGCTAACTAACTCATTCCGTTACACAGCCCGCGAGTTTGATCCGGAAACCGGGCTGTACTATGATCGAGCTCGTTATTACGATCCCACGCAAGGGCGATTCCTGAGCGAAGACCCGATCGGCTTCGGTGGTGGAAATGATTTTTATCCCTACGCGGATAACAATCCAGTTGCCTACAGCGATCCCTTCGGTCTGCAAGCTTGCTCCTACCCCGACATACTCGTCCATCCGTGCATGCCACCGCTGTACGGTCCACCGGTTGATCCAACCGCGCCGCCTCCGCCTCCCAGTCCGACAGTGCCACCGTGGTGGCCAGGCCCAGATCCCAATCCTCCAGGTTCTAATGCTGGCGCTAGCTCCAGTTCGGGAACTAGTACTGGACCTTCGCCTAGCCCGAGTCCCGGAGCAGCATCGGGAGGGAGCGCGTGCGAGAAACCGCCGAAGAGGAAGACTAGGAAGGAATGCACTGACCGCTTCATCAAGGAAAAGTCTTTTTGCTCTCGGTACTACGGCACGGTTTTGTACGGGATGTGCCGAGACAGAGCGGCAAAGCGAAACGACACTTGTCTGGCCGGGCTACCGGATCCAGGTCCCCTCGATCCGCTCGACCCTGATTGGTCTATCGACTAGAACATCCTGGCTGCGTAGACAGCGGGCTGCGCAGCCTTCTGCCGCAAACGAAAGGTCGTTGAGTTTTACAGAAGGATTCAAATGAGTGACTCCATCAACCCTAGAGAGCTTTCGGATTCTATATCTGAATTGATCGCGGCCGAAAACTTCGAGCAAGCGGAGCAGGTGATTTTGGAGGCCAAGAGGAAAGCAGATGCACAGGACGACGTTGAAACAAAGCGCCTGGTGCTCTCAGAACTGATTGAGCTGTACTCCATATGGGCCCCCACTCTTTGGGACAAGGCCGAAGTGCTTTCAGAGGAAAGGGAGCAACTCGCGCAATCTGCGTACAGCAGATTGCAAACAGCGATGATCCTACAGCATGGAATACGCAACCGTGGACGAGCAATCGAGAAGTTGAAAGAAGCTGTCGCGGAAGGAAGAGGCGAACGTGATGACAAGACGGTATACACGTCGCTCAGTCTACTCGGTCAGGCCTACCTAGAGTTAGGCCAGAGCAATGAAGCATTGGCCGTGCTGAGTCAGATCGAAGAAATGGTAGGGCGAAAGATGTCCATCGTCGTCGGAGACGAGACCTGTTTCCTAGAGGAACTTCGACTCCAAGGCTTGGAGACGGAGCGGGTATCTCGGCTTGCCTCGACTTTGAGTTCGGTTTGCCGAGATCCCGATTTCAAAGAGAGGCTTCGAGTCTTGACAGTTTCCCGATGATTGACACCAGGGTTTTGCGGCACACTTGCTGGCCAATTCCTGCCCTGATCTGCCTGGCGGTCTGAGATCTAATCCGGTCCGATTAACCGCCGGAAGCCGCCCTGATTTCGGGTCCGATTCCTGAACTGGTAGTGTGGCACTTCCGGCACAGCGGGGTCTGAAGTTCTTGCCCTCCCTGGAGGGTGGTTCTAGGCGAAAATGCGGGACAGACGGGAGTACCCCGCGGTGGGGCATCTCGTTATGCGACTGAGGCCAGTCTGATCAGCCTGAATTCTTCGATTCGGCCGCTGGGCACCACCAATTACCTCTATGATGGGAGAAGCCTAGTTGAGCAGGTCGATCAGAGTGGAAATGCGCTCGCGCGGTATACCCAGAGCAGACAGATCGATGAGCCATTGGCGCAATTGTGGTCGGATACAAAAAATTACTATGATGCGGACGGACTGCAATCGATCACATCAATCGCCAATTCAGGTGGCTCGCTTGTCAGCACGTACGCCTACGATGAGTTCGGCAACATCGCGAGTTCCACTGGCAGTCTTGCCAATCCCTTCCGCTTTACGGCGCGTGAATTTGACCCTGAAACCGAACACTATGGATACAGAGCACGCTACTATGACCAAACTGTCGGGCGGTTCGTCAGCGAAGACCCGCTGAGGTACCCCGATGGAACCGGATTTTACGTCTACGTAAATAACAGTCCTGTCAATCTCTTCGACCCGCTGGGACTGTGTCCGTGGGAAATTCATCGCAGGCGTCTCCGAGGACTTCCGGGCCCAATCGCTGATCCGCTCAAGTCGATCACTACTACTTTTGGAACACAGAGACGGGAGAAACCGTCGGACTCGGACCAGCCTCTGGCATGGGATTGTTCCGTCCTGTTCCTGGCCAGTGGGAAACAAACGAACTGCCTTCCTCCTTGGACTTCTTCATGGAAGTTCCTGATTGGCTCTGCAACTGCGTATCCAACAAGATTAGGAATCGGGGCAAACCGCCTAACTACTGCGTGCTTCATGGCAAGACAGACATTAATGGTCCGTGCACCAACTGCCTGGGATGGACCAACAATGTCCTGCAGAGTTGCTATAACGACCAATATCCGAACAGGTAGGAGACTTTATGCGATCGCACATTGGCAGACTGATCTGGGTGCTACTCACGAACGGCGCATTGATTTGTCTCACAGTCTTGGGTTACTCGCACGAGGCGAATCTCCAGCGAATGCTTTACCCGGAGCGGGCCGTATCCCTTTTCCATCTGGTCTTAAGCGATCCTTGGGGCATCGTCGCCGTGACGGCACTGACGATCGGGATCGTGTTCGAGGCGACGTGGTCGAAAGGAGGTGCTGTCGTCAATTGCGCTTACTACGTGGTCGCTGTGGGAGCGGCTCTCTGGGGCATTTGGAAGGACAAAGGTCTCGTGCCCTCCGAGCACGTCACTGCGGGGCTGGCGTTTTATCTTCTGCCGGTTTCCGTGATCGCACTCACCGACATTTGGCTCTACAGAAAGGAGCTGCCGGGCCTTACACCAGCGACTCAGTGAGCCGGGCATGGTCGCAACCACCAATTACCTCTATAGTGGTCCCAGCTTAGTTGAGGAGATAGACCCGAGCGGGAACATCTTGTCTCGCTACGTAATGGGGGGCCTTGATGCTCCGCTGTCCGAGCAGAGCTCAAGTGCAACGAGCTATTACGAGACCGACGGCTTGGGATCGGCAACTTCGCTCAGTAATTCCAGCGGCGCAATCGCGAATACGTACGGTTACGACTCGTTCGGTCGCCTCGTAGCGTCGACGGGCAACCTGGAAAATCCATTTCAGTACACAAGCAGAGAGTTCGATCCTGAAACTGGACTCTACTACTATCGTGCGCGCTACTATAGTCCGAGCGGAGGACGGCTCTTGAGCGAGGATCCGCTGGGTTTCAACATTGATCCGGATTTTTATAGCTACGTTGGGAACTCTCCTACTGGGTTGGTGGATCCCAGCGGCAAAACACCTGCTGCGGGTGCAGCACCGGTACTTGCTCCAATCGTAGCTGGCGGTGGCGGAATTTCAGGCACGGAGATTGCTACCGGATCAGCAGCGGGCCCGGTTGGTGCTCTGATCACTCTCGACGTCGGGCTTGCGGTCTATGATTATTACCAAGCGAAGGCGCTTTGCGCGGCAATGGGATGGTGCGGTTCTCCGAGCGCTGGGGCTGCTCCCGGTGGTAGCTCTGGCTCATCACCAGCTTCGGCGAATCCTGGTGGATGCTCGAAAGACCCTTGCAACCCCAACAATTTCGACAAATATGCGAATAGCGCCTCTCAACCGTTCAAGGGTGGACCTATATCGAACGCTGGTAGCGGACTGCAGAGCCACTCGGGAAGAGGTCAGGGGTTTCCGACTGTAAAGGGTCCTCCGAGTGCGTGGAATAATGCCGCTCAAGAGATCGTGGAGGACATCCTTACTAATCCTGCGAGCAACTGTCGAACTGGGTATAGCTCTAGGCAGGGAAATTACGTGGAAATTCAAATGCCAAACGGAATCGGTGCTCGGTGGAGTTTAGATGGTAACTGGATAGGCTTCATCGGACCCTAAAGCGGCGATTAAATGGCCCCAAGGAACGACAAGTATAAAAGAATTTTCGAACCCGACAAGGGCACGCTCCTCTTTGTCACAGTCTTCGACGTGGATGCGGCTGATTGGCAGCGACTCTTGGACTATGTGTCACGTGAATTTCTCGTCGCCTATTCCGAAGACGGTGATCAAAAGCCTCTACCAAGTGCATCGTCGATACTGAAAGCTCGCGAGATTAGCGCCGTGATGCTGGAGGTCATGCTGCCAGGATTTACGTTGAACTCGCATCTCGAGGCTGCGAACCAGATTAGACTCGACGTTCTTCCCGAGGACGTAGATTCTGATGAAAAAGCTGGGGCTGTCTTTCATCTGATGATGTCTATCGCAAATGCATTAGGCAAGCACGTCTTTCTCACACCTGAGCTCGGCAGTGCGACTGACGATGAACTGCGCCAGAAAGCACTGTGTGAGGCCGCACCAAAGGGCGCTGCTGTTCAGTGCCGAATCTAGTAGTTCATAGACCGGCTCTTCGTTGTTTGATGGCAGATCAATCCGAGATGCGGTCCTTGTGTTTCCCAGCCCGCTAGGGCGCGGAAAATAGGGGAATTCCCCTGTCTCCGAATCCCCCGCTCGGCACTACCAATTAGGTAATTTGTGCCGAGCGAACCGGACTTTAGTTCTATTAGGACCACTGCAACCGGGCGTCTTGCGCAGCAAAGTGAATGAATGAATTCCAATCCCTGACGAAAAACCAATACTTGAAGGTACCTGGCGGTACTTGCTCGATTGGACTAGGCATTGTGGGGACCGAGTTAGACTTAACCTCTCCTCCATCTATCCATAGGCCCTTCGTCTCCGGATATTTGGATTTCGGATCGGGACCTTCGATCACGAAGTAAACCAGGCCAAGAAGCTCTAAATGGGCCTCTCTATACGCCTCTTTTTCGCTTTCATTTGAGGCGTCTGGATCCCCGGTCCAGAGCCGTAGCTTGATCTCTACCCGCCTAAATACGTAGTCCACCTCGACTGATTCGAGAATGGCGTCGTGAAACCCATTCGGCAGCGAGTTTTCTATTTCGATTAATTGCACCGTCAGCCTCAAACTTTGTTCTAGATTCGCTCTTCCGCAGAGTCTATCTAATTAGCAATCGTTGACAAATAGTAGAGGATCAGTAGTACGGTCCCCACTGTACCTGTAGCTTCAATGGCGTTTTGCGTCTGCTGCTGATTGGGACCAGCGCTCGGCTCAGTCGGAGTTTTGGGAGCGTTATCCGGGGCCTTTGGTTGGTCAGGTTGTGGCTTTGGAGCTGGTTCGGTATCGGTGGGCACTTCCTCGCCGGGCTTCAAGTGCCTTTTGCACCCGTTATAATGCCAGTGGTCGCGACTTCTCTCTCCAGGCTGGCCCGGCCTCCCTCTATGAAAATCAAGATAATCCCCATTCGGGTTTCGCCACCTCTCGCCATTAGGGTCGAGGTGAGTCGGATCGCGAGTCCATTGCGGACCCAACCCCGAAGGATCTCCGGGAAGTTTCCCGAGACCATCGGGATCGATGTACATCACCGGGTCATTGGCCACGTAGCGATAGAGGTCTACGTCGCCGCCTTCGAACTCCAGCGGATCTTCGCTTAGAAACCGTCCCGTGGTGGCGTCATAGTATCGGTCACGGTAGTAGTAAAGACCAGTCTCTGCGTCAAATTCTCGACCCGCATACTGAAATGGGTTGACCAGCGTTCCGCCGGATGAAATCAGCTTGCCGTGGGAGTCATAGGTGTAAATGTTGGAGAGCGAACCGGCGTTATCGCTTAGGGAAGTGACGGACCCCAAACCGTCAGCGTCGTAGTACGAGGTCGCGCCGCTTCGAAGTGTGGCCAGCGTTTCATCGATCCCGGGCCCCTTCGTATTCCGGGCCGATACATTTCCCGCGGTATCTACCGCCTCGATGATGTCGGGCCCGTCATAGAGGTAGTTCGTGGTGCCGAGTGGGCCGGACTTCTGGATGCGCCTTCCCCACGGATCGTACCGGAAGGTCATTGTTCCGCCGTTTGTGCCGGGGACGATCGCTTGGGTCAGGCGATTCTCGAAGTCCCAGGTGTAGCTGCGGCCTTGGGCGTCGGCTAGCGTATTCCCATTGTTGTCATTAGCAACTGTGAGGACAGGTGTCGTAGCTGTATCCAGGCGCATCGTAGCCAGATCCGAGGACTCAGCGGTTTGGGGCGAGAAAGAAATGGGTTCGGACCCTCCGTTCTTGTATCTCCCAGGTTGGAGCGTTAGGTTCCCCTCGGAACACGCGATTCCGTCAGCGGACTCTTGCCTCCGCCATCGACCCACGCCTTTCCCTGCTCGTAGGCGGGGCGAAGGTCCGGATCACCCTGCCAGTCATCGAAGAATTTCCGAATAGGTTTTCTCTCAAACAAGTGTTCGATTACGGAATCCTCGATACAACCCTTCAGGCCAGCGTCTCCCTCTACGTACAACTTTCCTAGCATCGACTTTATCGCTTCGAAGTATTTTCTATCTCGTTTCTCGTCCCACATCTGGGTGAACCAGCCAGTCAGATCCCAGCCGGCAGAATATCTGCCGTTGGCCCATCGACTCTTCGGGTCCGTTCTGAAGCAGTATTCGAAATACTTCAACATGAAACTGAAAACCTCCTCGAATTCGAGCGCCGGAGTGACCCTGTTGACTTGCCCCGCGTTCGAGAGGAATCCGTAGGTGGCCCCCAATGTGTCGGTATCGTCGCTATTCATCCAGTTCCGCACTTGGGCCAACGGAACACTTCCACCTTGATTGGGAGATGTCTCGAGTTCCTTCACTATCTCATCCAACATGACAACTTCCTTTCGCAAAGGTCGTTGAACTGGATCACTCCGTACGGTAATTTAGAGCAGCTTAGGTGATGCGTCATTAGAAACGTTGCTGCGCGTTACATTGGCGCTTTGTCGGTCACAGAAACGCCAACCCCTCCAAGATTTCCTCGATCAGCGGGAGTACTGGCAACAGCGGTAGAGTTTTCGGTGCGGTCTCCGGTACTGGAGTCTTGTCGCAAGGCTTGTTGTCCTTACATTTTTCCTTGTAAAGGTTAAAGCAGTCGAACCATTGCTTGTATAGCTGGCCGATCTCACCCATTGGATTCCCAGGCCTCGGTCTCGAATGGCGGTCGCCCCCTCTCGGAGCGGGCATATGGAAGTCCCATCCCTCGTGAGAATCGATCATCCGCTCCAATAACCACATCTTGCCCTGTATAACCTGGCAGGTATCAGTGTCCAAGCACTTCGTCTTGACACCAGCAGGCGGATGCCAAGGGCCTGAATCCAGCCCGAACGGGTCAACAAGTGTCGTCGGTTCGTTCCTTACGTATGCGTACCGATTGATGCCGCCGCCGAAGCCAATTAGATCTTCACTAATGAATCTCCCCACGCCAGGATCATAGTGCCTAGCTCGGTAGTAGGACAGGCCCGTCTCCGGATCGAAGTCGCGACCGGTGTACTCGAATGGGTTACTGAATGTGCCGGCGGACGCAGTCAGCTTCCCAAATGCGTCATAGGTATAGGTATTGCTCAGCACGCCAGCTGAGTTGCTGAGCGAGACGACGGACCCAACCCCGTCGAGTTGGTAGTATTCATTCGTTCCTGACCGTAGCTCGCTCAGTGGCTGATCAACAGCTCGATCATGTACATAGCGAGTCAGAACGCTGCCGCCGCTAGCGACCTCCTCGACCGCATTGGGGCCGTCATAGAGGTAATTGGTGGTGCCCAGCGGCTGAGTCGAAGAATTCAGGCTGATCAGACTGGCCTCCGTCGCATAACGAGATGCCTCACTGCGGGGTACGTCCCGTCTGTCCCACATTTTTACATGACGTGTCATGCATAAACCCGATGCCGAAGGCAGCACGCCTTTCACCTTCCCCCGGCAGGGCACCTCGGGCGGGATGGTCACCCTGAACCCAACCTCCGGCACCACCACCACCTCACCCTGACCGTGGCAGGATCGCCACACCGCTAGAACAGGAATCGGACCCGGATTCGGCACCGCATTCGGGCAGCGGATTGGCAGCTAAGAAAAACTTTCCCGCACCCCAAGCGATCTAGGAACTCACGCCTCAGCGGGCCGGGAATCGCAAACAACAAACACTCTGGACGGTCATTACTTTCCCGTGGCCTTCGCAATCGAGAGGCAGAGATTCCGTCCTCCTGCTGGACACTCAGACCGGGCGTTATTCGCAATCTTCGCCAGCGTATCTCCAGGAACGCTTTCGTCGATATGCTTCAACACGAAACCCCTAAACCCCCTGTTTCGGTTCGCGAGCACCAGCAGCCGGTTAAAACTCTTCCAATCGTCCGCGAGCAACTTCGTGACTGAGTCGCTGTATCCCTCCGCAATCGCACCATCATCGCAGTGCGAGAACCGTTTGTACGCACGATAGACCTGATCCCAGCTCTTGAGCGAATCGGCTTCCTTTTCAGCCTGCATTGCCTCTTCTTGTGTGCATTTCTTAGTCGGTGCATCGTCTGCAAAAGCACTAGCCATGAAGAACAGAATGAGAACGAGCGAGATTAGGCGCATTTGGATTGTCTCCTACGGCTCCGAACTGAGAGCATTAGCCATCTATTGAATGCTTATTTGGGTCATGGGATCGTGTGATTGCCAATCCGTGATCGTCTTCATGCAATCGTCCGTCGTTCGCACGCAACCCAAAGTCGGGTGGTTCGGCCCGCCACTGTTTTGACGGCCTGAGTGAACGCCCATACCGGTCCGGCCCGGCACATCGAACACGTCGATTCCGTAAGACCCGTATGGCCCGTTCGGATCGGGCGGATGGTTATTGTGGCTCTGGAAGGGATATGTCCCTCTCGGCCAGGGGCCGTTGCTGCTTCGAGTTGTGTTGTTAGCAGCAGTGCACACCGCAACGACGTTGCCATCCTTGTCTAGGAGGATCAGCGTTCCATTCGCGCGGTTGAAAATCATCGAGGATAGCCCGAATGGATCGATCAGCAGTGTGACGTTGTTCTGTACGTATCTGTAGAAGTTGTCGCCACCGCCGAAACCAATCGGATCTTCCGAAATGAAACGGCCAACGCTCGGATCAAAATACCGGAGGCGATAAAATCGAAGTCCCGTCTCTGCGTCGAACTCGCGTCCTGTGTACTGGAATGGATTCGCGATGCTGCCGCTGGAAGCGATTAGGTTGCCGAACGAGTCAAAGGTGTACGTGTTCGACAGTGCGGCTGATGCGTTGCTTAGAGAAGTTACGGAGCCGAGGCCATCCTGCTCATAATAGCTAGTGGTTGACGAACGCAGCTGGGACAGAACTTCGTCTATCCAAGAACCCTGGTTGTAGCGAGCGAGGACGGTCCCGCTGTTGTCGAGTTCCTCGAGCAGGTTTATCCCATCATAGAGGTAATTGGTGGCGCCCAGCGGACCCGACTTCTGAATGCGCCTACCGAATGGATCGTAGCGGAACGTTGTCGTTCCGCCGTTGGTTCCCGACACTACAGCCTGCACCAGCCGATTCTCGAGATCCCAGGTAAAG
>DATJWZ010000783.1:0-5803 GCA_035500795.1 Candidatus Eiseniibacteriota bacterium
TCGGTTTCGGTGATCGGAGACTTCAACGGCTGGGATCCGAAAACGCACCGGCTGCACTCGCGCGGATCGTCGGGAATCTGGGAAGGATTTATCCCCGGAGCGAATCATGGCACGCACTACAAATTTCACATCGAATCGCACAAGCATGGATACCGCGTGGACAAGGCGGATCCCATCGGGATCATGCACGAGAAGCCGCCGCGCACCGCGTCCGTGCTGTGGGATCTGAATTACGAGTGGCACGATGCGGAATGGATGCAGAAGCGCTCCGAGCGCAACTCGCTGCGCGCCGCGCAGTCGATCTATGAAGTCCACATCGGCTCGTGGATGCGCGTGCCGGAGGAGCATAACCGTCCTTTGTCGTATCGCGAGATGGCGCCGCGGCTGGCGGAGTACGTTGGGCAACTGGGATTCACGCACGTTGAGTTTCTGCCCGTGATGGAGCATCCGTTCTTCGGTTCTTGGGGATATCAGACGACAGGCTACTTCGCTCCGACGTCAAGATATGGCACGCCGCAGGATTTCATGTACCTGGTCGACTACCTGCATCAGCATGGGATCGGAGTAATTCTCGATTGGGTTCCGTCGCACTTCCCTTCTGACGGTCACGGATTGGCGTATTTCGATGGCACGCATCTGTACGAACATGCGGACTCGCGGCAGGGATTCCATCCGGATTGGAAGACGCACATCTTTAACTACGGACGCGCTGAGGTTCGCAGCTTCCTGATGTCGAGCGCAATGTTCTGGCTCGACAGGTATCACGCGGATGGGCTGCGCGTGGATGCGGTGGCGTCGATGCTGTATCTGGACTACTCGCGGAAAGAAGGCGAGTGGATTCCGAACAAGTTTGGCGGGCGAGAAAATCTCGAGGCGATTGACTTCCTGCGGCGGTTTAATCAGGAAGCGTACAAGGAGCATCCGGAGATTCAGACGATAGCGGAAGAGTCGACGTCGTGGCCGATGGTGTCGAAGCCGGTGTATGTCGGCGGACTCGGCTTTGGCGAGAAGTGGGACATGGGATGGATGCACGACACGCTGAAGTACTTCCAGGCCGATCCCATTCATCGGAAGTATCAGCACAACCTGCTGACGTTCCGCATGCTGTATTCGTGGCATGAGAACTTCGTACTGCCGCTGTCGCATGATGAGGTGGTCCACGGCAAGGGATCGTTGATCGGCAAGATGCCCGGCGATGAATGGCAGAAGTTCGCGAACCTGCGGTTGCTTTATGGCTACATGTACGCGCAGTCTGGCAAGAAGCTGCTCTTTATGGGATGTGAGTTCGGGCAAGTCCGCGAATGGGCGCACGACACGAGCCTGGAGTGGCACGTCCTGCAGTATCAGGTGCATCGCGGCGTGCAGGCGTGGATGGAGCAACTCAACCGCTTCTATCGCAACGAACCGGCGATGCATGTGCTGGATAATGATCCGGCAGGGTTTGAGTGGGTCGATGCCAACGACAACGCCAACAGCACCGTCTCTCTGCTGCGCAAGAGCCAGAATCCGCAGGACACGATTCTGGTCGTGTGCAACTTCACTCCGGTACCGCGCATGGAATACCGCATCGGAGTTCCGCACGGTGGTTACTGGCGCGAGATGCTCAATAGCGATGCCCGTGAGTATGCCGGCAGCGGCATGGGCAATCTAGGCGGAGTGCACACCGAAGTGATTCCCATGCACGGCAGGCCGTATTCACTGAAGCTGACGTTGCCGCCGCTCTCAGCTTTATTTTTCAAGGCTGCGTGAAGCTGTGCTGCGGCGACGATGCAGCGTCTATCCGAAGGCCTGGAAGCTCTTCCAGAATTCGGGCCATGGAAGGCGCGGCGAGCCGCAGATGAAGATATCTGGATGGTCGCGGCTTTCCTCGTTTACCACGCCGAGCGAATTCCCGTTGTGACCTGCGAGACGGCAATCGGTGTATCGGCGATTGGCATTTTCAAACGATGTGCCTAGCACGATCAGAGTTGTTGGCGGAGGATCGGGATATCCGCGGAGCCAAGCTGTATTCGTGCCGCTGATTGGCGGCGGCAAGTGATAGGGCTGACCGAGGATCTCGATGGCGCCGGCCTCGCCGTAGTTTCTAACCACAATGCCGACGTGCTCTCGCTGCTCCGGCGGCAATGAATCGCGGATCGCTGCCACGTTTCGCACGAGATCGTCCCAGCCGATCTCTTCGCGGAGTTCGCCGTTTTTTTCGAGCGCGAATTTCTTCAAAGGGCCGTCGGATGCCAGCGGCACCAGCAATGCGCAGACGTACGCACCTCCCAAAATCAGGAGCGTGAAGAAGACGCCCGCGATGGAGACCCGCCACGGTTTCGAGATGGATATGAGCCAGCGCTCTGCCATGGTTGCGCCCATGGCGAGCAGCATGGGATAAGCGGCTGCGAGGTAGTAGTCGCGGCCTTTTCCGATTACGAAGAGTAGCAGCGGGATGACGTACATCCACGCCAACATTCGATAGCGGCGATTTCGAAAATAGCCGATGAGGCCGGCGATCCAAACGGGAGCGGCGAAGAGGCTCGCGCAGATCAGGAATTGGCCTTTCAGGAAGCCGTCGGAACGTCCCTCGCCCACATCTCGTGTGTGAATGCTTTGCAGGAAATGGAGCGAGATGAAATCGTGCCGGATTTGCCAGATCAGGTTTGGCAGGAAAATCAATATCGAAAGTGCGACGCCAGCCCACAGCCACCGGCTCAAGAGATACTTTCGGGCGTGCGTCAGAAGCACTCCACCAACGATTCCAGCGACATAGAAGCCCATTGTGTACTTCGTCTGCATGCCAAGGCCGATGATGGCTCCGATCGCTACCCACCATCTCGGATCATCGGTCTTGAGCAGCCGGATTGTGAAATAGGCAATCAGGACCCACCACAAATAGTCGAAGCTGGAATATTGGAATTCTGTCCCTTCGAAAATTGGCAACGGCGAGAGCGCGATGCACAAGGCAGCGCCCAGCTGCGCAAGACGATTTCCGCCGAGTTCACGAGCCATCAATCCAGTCATCACAATGGCGGCCGCCTGAAACAGCACGGAAGCGAGGCGCAGCCCGACAAGGGATAGACCAAATATCGAAAGGCTGATTCTCTCGACGAGCGGGGTAAATGGCGGATAGGCAACGAATCCCCAGTCGAGATGGCGCGCGTCGCTCAAAAACTGCAGTTCATCACGATGGAAGCCATATCGTCCATTGGTGGCAATGTGGAGCAGGGCGATGACGGCGGCGATTGCCAGCAGCCAGACATTGTCTCCTTGTAACCGGTGCTGCGCTCCCCGAGCGCCGGCATTCCCCATTGTTTCCAAACTGCTGATTGTCGCCATCGATCCTCCGACCAAACGGCACAGACTGTTACTGCTACGGACTTGAACGTGATTTAGTTCCGAGCTCCAATCGGCCGCATCCCCATGCTATCCTCGCGGTAAGCGGTCTCTCATGCGGATTCTGACCCGCTACATTCTCCGCGAAGTGACGGCGCATGCCCTGATCGGCGTGGCCATCTTCACGTTTGTCCTGTTCACTCGCGATCTGGGGCACATTCTCGAACTAGTGGTTCGCGCCAGCGCCCCACTGCCGAGCGTGGCCGAAATCTTCTCGTTCACCATCCCGCTGGCTCTCACTTATACCCTACCGATGAGCGTGCTGGTTGGGATTCTGATCGGGCTAAGCCGCCTGGCTGCCGACAGCGAAATCACCGCCATGCGCGCGAGCGGGATGGGAGTCTGGAGCTTCCTTCGTATCCTGTCGATTTTTGTTTTCGCGGCGTGGGCTCTTGCGTTGCTCAATGGCCTATGGGTAGCACCGCGCGCACAGGCCGCCCTCGGGCACTTGGAAGACCGCCTGAAAGGCTCACAGGTTTCTTTTGAAATTCAGCCGCGCGTCTTTTACGAAGGATTCCCCAAGATTGTTGTGTATGTGAATGACATCAAGAGCGCCCAGGGAGCCGCCATCTGGAAGGGCGTATTCATGGCCGACCTGAGCGATGCGTCGAATCCGCGTATCACCTTGGCCAAAGAGGGGATCGTCATCAGCGAGGGCCCAGACCGGTTACATCTTCACCTGATTGACGGATCGGAGCACGACACCGACCCGAGAGATCCCGACCACTACCAGATCACGACGTTCCAGCAAACTGATATTCCGATCGAGCTGCCATCTACCGAGAACAAAGCGGATGAATCACTGCCTGCCGGAGAAATGGATACGCGGTCGCTGCTCGACAAAGCAAACCGGTCCGATCCAGTTTCGGCGCGCTGGTACTTAATCGAATTCCATCGCCGATTCGCGCTGCCTACTGCTTGCCTGGTGCTGGCGCTGGTTGGGATCCCACTCGGACTTTCGTCGAAGAAAAGCGGGAAGTCAGGCGGATTCGTGCTGACGATCCTGCTGGTGTTCACGTATTACGTGGTCTCGCTGATCGGAGTGTCGTTCGCAAGACAAGGACGAGTACCTCCGTGGCTTGGAGCCTGGTCGGCCGACATGGTTTTTTTTGCGCTCGCTCTGTTCCTGCTATTGCGGGCGGAAAAGCGGCCGATTGATCTGGCTTCGTTCCGGGCGTCGCGCAAGGGCATGGGGCTGGCGATGCTTAGCGGGAATGGCCGTCCGCGTCGCGAAAGCGCTTTTGAGCGGGTATCGAACCGCCGACGGGTTTTCAGCGCAAGATTTCCCACTCTGCTCGACGACTATGTCTTACGAGACTTCTTCGTCTATTTGGGGATGATTCTTTCGACATTCCTCGTCCTGGTTCTCGTCTTCACGCTCTTTGAATTGCTCGGGGACATCCTCCGGAACAAGATTCCCGCGTCGATCGTTGCCGAGTATTTGTTTAACGTAACGCCGTATCTGCTCTACAACGTCGCGCCGCTGGTGATGTTGCTCGCGGTGCTCGTCACCTTTGGCGTGATGCAGCGATCGAACGAGATCACTGCCATCAAAGCGACCGGCACGAGCATCTACCGGATCATCACGCCGGTGATCGCGGCGGCGGCGGTCTTTTCCGCGGCACTGTTCTTCGCAGACCAGATTTATTTACCACATACCAACAAGAGACAAGAAGCTCTTCACAACCAGATCAAAGGCAAGCCACCTCAGACCTATTTGCGTCCGGATCGCAAGTGGATTTTTGGGCAGGACAATGACATTTACTACTACCAGTTCTTTGATACCGACCGCGATCAGTTCGGCAACATCAGCGTCTTCAAACTCGACAAGGCCAGCTTCACGATCACGCGCCGCATCCACGCGGATCGCGCGCACTGGGCCGACAATCTCAACCGCTGGATTTACGAGCAGGGGTGGGACCGCTCGCTCAACGTGTCGGCGATCGAGAATTACAGACCTTTTGAGGTCGCCACTTTCCCGGAATTTACTGAAACTCCTGCGTACTTCAAGAAAGAAGTGAAGCAGTACACGGAGATGAATTACGAGGAGCTGCACAAGTACATCCGCGATTTGCAGCAGGGTGGATTCGATGTGGTACGGCTCCGCGTTGAACTCAACAAAAAGCTCTCGTACCCGCTGATCACGCTGATCATGGCAATACTGGCCATTCCATTTTCGTTGTCGGCGGGAAAGCGAGGCGCGGTGGCAGGCGTAGCGGTTGCGGTGGGGATTGCGGTGTTCTATACCGTGGTGTCTCGGTTATTCGAGGCTATGGGAAATCTGAGTCAGCTTCCACCAGCGATCGCGGCATGGTCGCCAGATATTATCTTTGTGCTGGTCGGTGGGTATTTGATTTTGAAGGTGCCGACTTAGAAAGGTCGACCTTGGGCGTCAGACCTTGGACCTTAGCCCAGGCATTTTGAG
>DATJWZ010000784.1:0-1457 GCA_035500795.1 Candidatus Eiseniibacteriota bacterium
GGAATGTATGTGAAAACAAACAACTTATTCTCTGTATCCTGGAATGTTGTTGAAAAGTAAAGTAGTTAGCCTGCATTTCTCACCAGGATTCGAGAAGGGCGGGGCTTCAGCCCCGCCCTTCTCGAATCCTGGTGAGAAATGCAGGCTAACTACTTTACTTTTCAACAACATTCCAGGATACAGAGAATAAGTTGTTTGTTTTCACATACATTCCAGGGTATTCTCATCTGTCCCATTTTTCTCATTTTCGGTCCTTTATTTTCAACAACATTCCAGGATAGGCGAAAATTTTTTTATTTTTTTTCGTGGAGAGGAGTAACCCAAGGAGTGGCGTCTGCGATCGACCATTCGTAGATCCGCGCGGATTTGAGACCACCACTTTCGGCACTTGACATTGCGTAAGCCACTGGCCATCAACAACATCGTGGGATAGTCGAGCTAAGTACCTTATTTATCATGAATATCGTGGGATAGAAAATCCCGTCCTTTATTTTCAACAACATCGTGGGACTCTCCTTCATTTTCGATGTTCAAAATTCTCGCAGGTCCCCTGAATTGACGCCTCCCCTGCCTTGCCTGCCGCGGCCCCCCGCATCCCTCACAACTTTCCCACATGAAGTTGACGGCATCCTCACACCCTCACCCCTGTTTAGCACGAGAGGCTGAAGCTGTCAAGTGATTCTTATCAATAGGTCTTACAGGCACTGTAGCGTTGAGAGATAGCCTACATGCGCGCCCTCGACGCCGTTCAGTGAGGTCGTGTAACTGCTTGGCGCCGCGATGCAGGAGGGCATTGGGCAAGGGGGGTTGACACCGCGAGCGCAGTAGCCATATGCTTGGGCATATGCCAAAGTCAGCTACGCCCATTGTGGAACGGCACGTCAGGATTTTTAAGAATGGCCGGAATCAGGCGGTGCGCATCCCCCGTGAGTTTGAGTTGCAGGGTAAGGACGCCGTCATGCGGAAGGAAGGCAGCCGGCTGATTATTGAACCTGCCCCCCCGAAGTCGCTGCTGGCACTGCTCGAGACCTTGGCGCCGCTCAGCGAGGATTTTCCGCCCATCCGCGACGTACCTCCCGATCCGGTCGATTTCTGATGCGTTACCTGCTCGATACGAACATCGTCTCCGACCTCGTCCGCAATCCTCAGGGAAAGATGGCCCAGCGCATCCGCAAGGTGGGCGAAGCGCAGGTTTGCACCAGCATCATCGTTGCCGCCGAATTACGTTACGGAGCCGCAAAGAAAGGTTCCGCGCGGCTTTCGGCGCAGCTCGAAGCGGTGCTCAGCGCGCTTGAGGTTTTACCTTTTGAGCCCCCATCCGACACCCTCTATGCATCCTTGCGCGCGGGTCTTGAGGAAGCGGGCAGGCCGATTGGCGCTAATGACATGTTGATTGCAGCTCACGCGCTGGCGCTCGGTTGTGCGATCGTGACCGACAACGAGAAGGAATTCGCCCG
>DATJWZ010000785.1:0-5448 GCA_035500795.1 Candidatus Eiseniibacteriota bacterium
GCAATTCCCGCGTCTTTTCGAGGTGTAGACTAATCCAAGCCTTATACCGCTTTTATCGATTCTGAAAGGAATTCTCCCATGGCAATCCTTGAGCCCCCCGTCCGGCCAGCGCGCACCAGCCTGCATTCCGGACCGTTTGTGACAGAACCATTTTTTGATTTCACGAAAGCAGAAAACGCGCGCGCTATGCGAGCTGCAGTTGAGAAAGTTCGTGGACAGCTCGGCCGCGAGTACGACCTCATCATCGGTGGCAAGCGCGTCAAGACCACCGACAAGATCAAGTCGCTGAATCCCTCCAAGCCCTCCGAGATCGTCGGCACCCACCAAAAGGCCGGCAAAGAACACGTCGAGCCTGCGATGAACGCCGCTCTGAAGGCGTTTGAATCCTGGAGCCGCACGACCGTAGAAGAGCGTGCAAGCCTCCTATTCCGCGTGGGCGACACGATCCGCCAGCGCAAGATGGAATACATGGCGTGGCTGGTCTTCGAAGTCTCGAAGAACTGGGCCGAAGCCGACGCCGATATTTCCGAGACCATCGATTTCTGCGAGTTCTACGCACGCGAGGCACTGCGCTTCGCCAAGGCGCAGACACCAATTCAGCTTCCTGGCGAGCACGACACGCTGCACTACATTCCGCTCGGAGTGGGAGCAGTCATCCCACCGTGGAATTTCCCTTGTGCCATCATGGCCGGAATGACCCTGGCCTCGATCGTCTGCGGCAACACCGTCATTCTGAAGCCATCGAGCGACTCGCCCACCATCGCGGCAAAGTTCGTCGAACTGCTCGAAGAGTGCGGCATACCGGAAGGCGTAGTGAACTTCTGTCCCGGCGCAGGCGCCAGCTTCGGTGATGCCGTCGTCGCGCATCCCAAGACTCGTTACATCGCGTTTACGGGATCGCGCGAAGTCGGACTGCACATCAACAAGGCTGCTGCAACGCAAGCTCCCGGTCAGATCTGGATCAAGCGTACGATCCTCGAGATGGGCGGCAAGGACGCAATCGTCGTCGACGCGGATGCCGATATCGATTCGGCGGTGGAAGGCGTCGCGCAGGCTGCGTTCGGATTCCAGGGACAGAAGTGCTCTGCCTGCTCTCGTGCCATCGTCGACGAGCGCGTCTACGACAAGTTCTTGCAGATGCTGAAGGCGCGTGTCGAAAAGATTCGCGTCGGCGATCCTGCCGAGAACGCCAACATGGCCGCGGTTATTAACGAAGGTTCGATGAAAACGATCCTCGGATACATCGAGCAAGGCAAAAAAGATGGGCGCGTCATCACGGGCGGCGAGCGCGCGACCGAAGCGGGTGAAGGATACTTCATCCGGCCGACGGTAATTGCCGATATTCAGCCGAAATCGAAACTCGAGCAGGAAGAAATCTTCGGCCCGGTGCTGGTTGTGATCAAGGCCCGTGGATTCGATCACGCGTTGGAGATCGCGAACGACACCGAGTTCGGTCTGACTGGCGCGGTATACACGAGTTCGCGCGAGAAGATCGACCGCGCAATTCGCGACTTCCACGTCGGCAACCTGTATATCAACCGCAAGTGCACCGGAGCAATGGTCGGCGCGCATCCGTTCGGCGGCTTCAACATGTCAGGGACCGACTCGAAATCCGGCGGGCCGGACTATCTCTACCTCTTCACCCAGGCGAAGGCAGTCGGAGAAAAGATTGTGTAGCACAAGAGGGTTAAAGACGTGGAGCACCGCGGATCAGGGTTTCTGGTAAATCTTGACCACGAACAGCGCGTCCGCTATTACGAGTGGTGGCGAAAATACCTGCTTCTGAAACGCCTCACCTGGGTAGCGGGCGCAGCTTTTGTCTTGTGCTGGATTTTGGTGCTTGGGAAGACTCCGCTAAGTGCCGTTGCTGCTACTCTCCTCAAGCCGGCTTTCTTCGCCGGCATAGCAATTGCACTCTGGATCGCTCTTCTGGATTGCCCCCGCTGCGGTCAAACTTTCCGCGGATGGCGAACGGAAAAGTATTATGGTGACGAGTGCCAGAACTGCGGTCTGACCGGGAGTGAACTTTCATCCATTGCCAAGCCGCGAGACTAGTCACGCGTTATTTTCAATCCGCCGAAGCCACCGGCTTCGGATTTCGCTCCGTGAATCCCCATTGATGCCAGTACGGATAGATCGGCTGCCCGGCGCTGGCCCGATCGAGTTTGGCGACCTGGTCGGATGTCAGATTCCACCCTGCCGCAGCCAGATTTTGCCGGAGCTGTTCTTCATTGCGCGCGCCCATAATCACCGTTGACACCGTTGGCCGCTGCAATAGCCAGTTCAATGCGATCTGCGGGACCGTCTTGCCGGTTTCTTTCGCAACTTCATCGAGCGCATCGACCACGCGGTAGAGATATTCGTCGGGCATCTGCGGCCCCATGTCGCCTGTCTTATGCAGTCGGCTCTGTGCAGGAAGCGGTTGTCCGCGCCGGATCTTTCCTGTGAGTCTGCCCCATCCCAGAGGACTCCAGATCAGCGCGCCAACTCCCTGATCCAATCCGAGCGGCATCAATTCCCATTCGTACTCGCGTCCGATCAGCGAGTAGTACACCTGATGTCCCACGTAGCGCGACCAGCCGTAGCGGTCGGCGACGGCAAGCGACTTCATTAAATGCCATCCGGAAAAATTCGAGCAGGCGATGTAGCGCACTTTGCCACTTTGCACGAGGTTATCCAGCGTGCTCAGAACTTCTTCGATCGGGGTGAGCGCGTCAAATCCGTGCAGGTGATAGATGTCGATGTAGTCGGTGCCGAGCCGGCGCAGGCTGGCTTCGCAAGCCTGGATCAAGTGATAGCGCGACGATCCGACATCGTTGGGTCCGTTGCCCAATCGGAAGGTCGCTTTCGTCGAAATCAGGACCTTGTCGCGGCGGTTCGCCATCGCCTTTCCTAAGATTGTTTCCGACAGTCCGTCGGAATAAATGTCGGCCGTATCGAAAAGGTTTACGCCAGCGTCGAGGCAGATATCAACGAGCCGCGTAGCCTCGGCGACGTCACTGGCGCCCCATGCTTTGAAGAATTCGTTTCCACCACCAAACGTTCCCGTGCCATAACTCAGGACGGGGACCTTCAATCCAGACTTGCCGAGCTGTCGGAATTCCATGGACCTATGATGCCTCAAGGCTCACGAGGCTGCAAAAAAGCGTAATGCGTGTCCGCTTTCGGACGGCTCGGATCGCAAAGGGACAAGTCGATTTTCGATACCTTTGCCCAACTACTGGAACAGCAACGAAATGGCCGGCGCTGGAAGTGGAAGGTGAACTGCTACTTCAGTCCGGAACGGGGAGGGGGAACTGTGCTTTCAACATTTCTGCAGGACATCCGCTTTGCTCTACGCCAGCTGCGCAAAACGCCGGGCTTCACGACCACGGCAGTTCTCACACTTGCGCTGGGAATCGGGGCGAACGCCGCGGTCTTCACGCTTGTCCATGCCGTCCTGCTCAAAAACCTTCCCGTTGCCAAGCCCGAGAATCTGCTGAGACTCGGCGATATCAACATGTGCTGCGTTGGCTTCGGTCGCCGTGACGATGGCAATTACGCTTTGTTCTCAACCGCGGTCTACGAGTACATGAAGAAGAATGCGCCGGAGTTTGAGGAACTGGCCGCGATGCAGGCTGGATTTACATATCGGCCAGTCGTGGTCCGGCGGGCAGCGGCGCAGGAAGATGCGCGATCGGTGATGGGCGAGTTCGTCTCGGGAAATTACTTTCGCACTTTCGGTCTGAACCCCGAGATCGGTCGTTTGTTCGCAGATGCGGACGACGTTCAGGGTGCCCCATTCACTGCGGTCATGAGCTATGAAACGTGGAAAAACAATTACTCTGGCGACCGCTCGGTTATGGGAAGCACGTTTTATGTCAATACAAAGCCGGTCACGATCGTGGGTGTCGCGCCGGAGCATTTCTACGGCGATCGGCTCACAGGCACACCACCGGATTTCTACTTGCCGATCCAGTCGATGCCGCCGCTGGCCAATGTGCAGTACGTGAACGATCCCGATGGCAACTGGCTTTACATGATCGGACGGGTGAAGCCCGGCGTCTCGCGCCCACAGCTTCAGGCGAAGCTGAGCGGACTGTTGCGGCAGGTGCTCGCGACCACTCGGACATATTCGAAGAAAGAGGACCAGGAGGCGCTGGCGCGGGCACATCTGGTGCTGACGCCCGGCGGCGCCGGCATCCAGACGATGCAGGAGGGATATTCATCGCAGTTGCAGCTTCTGATGTGGACATCTGGCCTGGTTCTGCTGATTGCTTGCGCGAATATCGCAAACCTGTTGCTCGCACGCGGGATGGCTCGTAAGCCCGAAATTTCAGTGCGGACTGCGCTCGGTGCCGGACGCATTCGAATTGTGCGTCAATTGCTGACCGAGAGCGTGCTTCTGGCGGGACTGGGGGGGCTGGCGGGGATTGCGGTCGCTTATGCGGGAACGCAAATGCTATTAGCTCTTGCGTTCAGCGACAGCACGAACTTGCCGATCCATGCGAGCCCGTCGCCGGCTGTTCTTGCTTTCGCGTGCGGATTATCAATATTAACCGGAGTTTTGTTCGGCGTCGCGCCAGCCTGGATTGCCGCTCAAGCGGAACCTGTTGACGCTCTACGGAGCGGAACGCGAGCGACAGGGGGAGCCACCCTGCTGCAACGTGGATTAGTTGTGCTGCAAGCGGCCCTGTCGCTTGTGTTGCTCATCGGCGCCGGTCTGTTCTCACAAAGTCTGAGCAAGCTGCAGCATAGCAACCTCGAATTGGACTCGACGAACCGCTACATCGTCCACATCAATCCGCAAGCAGCAGGCATTTCGCAGCGGGATCTCGGACAGCTTTATCGCGCGATCGAGGATCAGTTCCACGCGATCCCAGGCGTAGAAAAAGTTGGAATCGCTTCGTACACACCGATGGAGGACAACAATAATGGCTGGGATGTGCAGGTCGAAGGTAAGCCGGACTTGAGTTTTTCATGTTCGAACATCAGGGTCGGTCCAGAGTACTTCGATTCGGTGGGAACACGCGTGCTCATGGGACGCGGAATCGGCATGCAGGACACGGCGACTTCGCCCGTGGTCGCCGTCGTGAATGAAACGTTCGTGAAGAAGTTCTTTGCGCCCGGCGAGAATCCGATAGGACGTCACTTCGGCAGCGGTGATCCGCTCGATTTTCAAATCGTGGGCGTTGTCGCAGACACGGTGTATCAGGACGTCCGCTGGAAAGATCACCTGATGTTTTTCGTTCCTCTGTTGCAACGGAGAGCGCGAGACAAGGGTCCAATTGAGCAGGACGAGGGAATGTATATCGGCGCCTTCGTTCTCAAGACTTCTCATCCCATACCTGAGATGGAATCGCTGACGCGCCAGACTTTGTCGCAGATCAATCCCAACCTGGCGGTTGTGAAGTTTCAGACGTTTGACCAGCAGATCGCCGATCAATTTACCCAGGACCGCACGCTGGC
>DATJWZ010000786.1:0-3755 GCA_035500795.1 Candidatus Eiseniibacteriota bacterium
GCGATCCAATCCACCCTCAACCACAGCAGTTAAGAAAGGGGTAGTGGAAGTCATCTGTTCCATCACTGGCGCAATCCTGGGAAACCTCGCCGCCAGCATCACCGCCGCATCCACGCTCGTCCGCATCGACACCGCATGAAACAACTTCATCTCGCTCCCCACTCGATACCCAAAATCAAATTCAAACGGATCCCCCGGCTTGGTATAAGGCTCAGCTGGCACCGCGTTCAACAGCCTCAATACACCAGCATCTTCAAATGCAGTTTGCATCGTCTCCAGAATCCTCTGACGCCCCGCCGGCTCTCTCGCCCGCCTCACCTTCGCCGTCTCCAAGAGCATTCTGGCCACATCGTCAACCTCAGCCAGAGCAATCTTCTCAGTCAACGCCGGCATGACCGCTGAAAGCTGCACAACGCCCGAAAACGAATCCTCCATTCTCCTCAGCAGCATCGCCTTATTGCGCGTCTGTCCGATCTCCTGACGTATCTCCCTCTGCAGCGCCTCAAGCACATCCAAATCCGCGTGCGGATCCAGACACTGCACGCGTCCCCAATCCTTGGTAAACCGCACATCCACCAAAGAGGAACCTTCAGTCCCATGCTCAAGTGCAATCAACCCGAAATTGACAAACTCCCCCTTAACCGCGTCCGGCACATACCGCAGCAAGAAGAATTCGAATTTCCGCTTCTCAGCCATCGTTTTCAAGCGTGGGATTTCCTTAGTGCCCCTTTGTGTCCTTTGTGGTTAAGCTTTTTGTTCTCAAAATCAATTCTCCCTCCACTTCGGAAACGGCCGTCTCATCGAAACCCGGAATATCTCGATCAGTCCTCGCACCAACTCACGTCGCTCAATCAATTTCAGCACTAACGCTTCAAGCTGGTCCCACTCCCCGTCGTACCACTCCGGAGGGATTCCACCAGCCACTTCCCAAATCATCTGCTGATCCATTTTTTCAACAAGCGAAAGCCACGGCTCGAACGATTCCCAGCCCATGACCCCTTCATAAACTTCATTCCGCGCATAAACTCCACGCAGTGGATAATCCGGAAATGTCCATTCGCCTGCATTGAAGCAATATCCCTGGTCGATGAACGAGGCCGTGTACAGCTTTTCCCGGCCCTTCCTCCAGAACGCCGCTTGTCTGCCATTCGCATTGCCGGTCCACTTATCCACTACCAGCATCCCGGCAAATTCCGGCACATTCCTGACTCGGTGCAGCAGCTCCATCGGCAGGTAATCGAACACTTGTCCCGCCAAGGGATCCACTACATACCGCGCTCCGAATTGTAGTCCCGCTTGGCATGGAATCGTGTTATGCGCCAATTGGATATTAAGTTCCGGCGTGTTCTTAATAAGCCACTCGTCAACCTCGACGACTTCCGTGATCGGAACATGCAGACCGACTTTCTCCGCCAGGCGCGTCGCCAGCATCTCATTCGCCAGCACCCGCAGATGTTGCGGATTATTCCGAAACTTCACCACATAGAAATGCCCATCGGAGCAGCGCATCAAATGTCCCTGCGCCCCGCCCCGCATCCTCCGCACGTGTTGGACTGCCTCGATCAATAATCTTGTGTGGCGCGGGCGTCTCGCCCGCGAACTCTATCCATCATGGGGATTTTGACGTTCCCCTGTGGCCCCTCGGTGATCTCTGTGGTGAACATGTTTTGGCCGTCCAGGCCGAGAAACCGCCCATCCTACCGAAACCTGCCAACCGTTGTCTGTGACGAATGAACATTCCCACAGGCCAAGGTCCAAGGTCGAAAGTCCAACGTCGAACGCCGAATCCTATCCCATCTCCACCGCCCCAACTTCTAACCGCCCCCGCGTCCCCTGCCCGCAGTCCTCCTTGCGAACCGCCAACGCGATCGCCATCGCCATCACGCAATCATCATGCGACCCTTCAGCCGCCGCCGGATTCCCATCCGTATGTCGCACAAACGTTTTCATCTCGCGCAACAGCCGCTCACTCTGAAACAGCGTAGGCTCTTCCTCCAGCATCGCCCCCAAATTCTCAATCATCGTCGGACGCGTCACCACCGACGTTAGCCACCCATCCTGCCCGCCCTGCGTAAACAGATTGTGATAACCCATGTCCTTCAAATGAGCCAATACGCCGTACCCATGATTATTCCGCTCCACCGCGATCATCGCATTCCGATATCGCTGCCCAAGCTTCGCCACCCGCCGCGCGAGTTCCAGGGGAGGGAAATGTCCATGCAACTCCGCGCATTGCAGCGCAGTTTCCCGTTCAATCACCTGCGCACATGCATAATCTCCCTCCGTCCCTCCGCCCGCCGAATCCACCCCAATGATGTACTGCTTTCTCTCCTGCGGAGGTAACCACACCAGCCATCGTCCGTTATCGTGCGATTCCACCGGGTCCACCGATGCCCTCGCCGCCTTCTCAATTGCGTCCAACTCGAATACACACTCTCCCGAAGCCAAAAAGCACGATGTCGGATCCTCTGCATACTCCTGCGCCGCTTGCTTCTTCATGATCCTTAGTCGCGTACGCCGCCACGCGATCTGTCCCTCCGTCAACCCGTGCTCGGCCATCAGTCCCTTTTCTTCTTCGGTTAACGTTCCCACCGGCTTCTTCGAAACATCCTCCTTATAGGAGCTCTCATACCACCACGGAAAAAAGTGTCTCTGATATCCCTGTTCCTCCGCCTTTTGCCACTCGTCGTAAAACAATCCCACCGCACCTCGCGGCGTCGACTCCAATACAATCTCTCCATCCGGCACTACTGCCGCCCGCAGTGACGCGAGCGTGTCCTCCGCACCGCGGGGCCAGCGGGAGACTTCCGAACAATGCAAATTGTGGATAGTCATCCCGCGTCCCGCGTTATCGTCCGCCGTCTCCACCCGGTATTCGCTGTCCAGCCGGGGAAACACAATTTGGCGGACGTTGGAGCGCGACTTCACCAGCGCTCCTCTCTGCACACGAGAATTGGGCAAGTTCTCCCAAAACCGGTGCACGATATTGAAAATCGCTTCGGCCGATTCATCGTTGTGCGCAACCTGAACCGTCACCGTCCCAGGCTGCGTAATCGTCTGAATAAAGAATCGCGCGGCAATATACGTCGTAATCCCAACCTGCCGCGCTTTCAGCACAATGTTTCGGCTCGTGGCCTTTCGCGAGTACTCCTGCTGTGCCCGATTCAGCTTGAAATAGCGGATTCCACCCTTCTTTACCCGGATCTTAAGCAGTTGCCATATCAAGAAGTCGCGAAGAGGTCCTTCGTATCCTTGCGCCGGACGATCCAGGTAAGCCCCGAATTGTTCCACCAGCTCCAAATCACTCCACTGCTTCATTCCGTCTCCAATTCGAAGCCCGTAGCGCCGGCGACCCGCCGGCTGTCGGGCGGGCATCTTGCCCGCCCACAATCGGTGACCGCCAGCTTTCGCAGAAATTTCAAGTGAACTCTTGACGTTCCCTGCGGCTCTCTGTGTCCTCTGTGGTGAAAGCCTTCGATTTCCTTCGTGGACCTTAGTGTCCTTCGTGGTAAAGGGTTTTTAGTTACTGCAGCACCCCACCCGAAGCCCATCGTGCCGCAGCTCCGTGCATATGAACCTGCAACCCGTGTGCCGCCGAATCCAGAGAAGCATTCCCGCTCTTAGCAGCCATCACAGCGTTGTAAGACTTCACAAACTCCCGAGCAGATAGCGGCAGCGAAGGTTTCCCTGTGGAACCCTGTGTCCCCTGTGGTGAGATTTTTACAGTTTCTGATCCCTGCACCAAAGGCACCACA
>DATJWZ010000787.1:0-4880 GCA_035500795.1 Candidatus Eiseniibacteriota bacterium
GGACGCAACACCTCCCGCGGACATGAATGTGTGGCCGAAGACTCCACCCGTAATGGCACAGGTCCCGACAGCGATTACCCGTTTGGGAGTGGGCATGGCCTCGTAGGTCTTGATCAGGGGCCCGCGCATGTTTTCGCTCACAGGGCCAACCACGAGCAGCACGTCAGCGGCCCGAGGCGTCGCCGTCAGGAAAAATCCAAGGCGGTGCATGTTATAAAAAGGATTGTTCAGCTGTTTCAGTTCGCGAAGACAAGCGCCGCAATCGCCAGCGTCGACAACCATGATGTGAGTCGAGCGGCGGTAAGCGGACGGTAATGGACCGAAGGCTTCAGGATTCGGTACGCCCGTCCATTCGTAATCCGTTTGCCACGCCAGGGCGTGTGGGAATCCGAATCGGCAACGCTGGCAGTGAATGCAGTTTCGCAACACGACCCTCGCGGTGTTCCCGGCTGCAACGATGGCACCTGTCGGACAGTTCGCAGCGGCCGCAGCCGCTTGGTCGGCGGAAGCGAACTCCGTCGTCGCCGGACGGCCGGGAGACACTCCGATGGCGGATTCGAGAACCCGGGGGTAGCGTGTCGTTCGAACGCCATTCCGCAATCCGTGCCAAAACCAGAAACTCATGGCAATCTCCAGGTGCTACCGGTCACATTCTGTTGCTGAAAGTCCGAACGTGGCCAAAATGATCGGGAAATCCTGAAACGCGAAATCTTCCACGGCAACGTGAAAACCGAGCCAGTTGTTGAACGACGGCGTGATCGCCCGATACCGCTCCACTCGTCCCGACTCGTCGAGCCGGATCCAATGTAGAGCCGCCCCAATCGGCGCTTCCACCCACCCCAGCGCGACTCCGGCGGAAAGCCCAGCCTGGACCGGGGTGCATATCGGCCCGGGTTCCAAGCGCTCAGCCGCCTGGGAGATCAAACGCTCCGACTGATAGGCCTCCTGAAATAACACGCGCAGGCGAGCATATCCGTCTCCCTCGCTTTCTCGCGGGACCTCGAAGTCATAGCTCTGATATCCGTTGTAGGGGCATTCGCGCCGCAAGTCATGACCTTGACCGGACGCGCGTCCTACGGGACCCAGTAAATTTAAGTCCCGTGCTTTCTCGGGATCCACCACACCAGCGTCTTCCAATCGGTCGAGAAAACTACTCGTAAAATAGAGGCGCTCTTCGAGGAGATGAAGCTTTTGCGTCGCCTGACGGACCGAGAGTCGTAAATGGCCGGCACTCGCGTCGTCAAAATCGCGCTGGAGTCCCCCGGGTGCATTCACTCCAAACAAGTACCGATGCCCTGTGAACCGGCACGATGTCCGCAGCAGCTCCTCTTCGATGATAGCGGCCTGCGACGCAGCCACGGCAAGCGCTGTGGATTGACAAATATCCGCGATCGTTCCGGCATGGTGACGCAATCGTTCGAGTTCGCTGAGCATCACCCGCAGATGCGTCGCCCGATTCGGAACCTCCAGGCTGCCTATCTTCTCGATCGCGCTGCAGAAGCTCATGGAGTGCGCGAATGAGGATGTTGCGGCGAAACGTTCTGCCAGCAACAGGGCTTCCGCCACAGTCTGACCTTCCGCTATTTTTTCGACCGCGCGAAACTTGTAGAACAATCGGGGTACCGCACGCAAAACGTCTTCGCCCACGGTCTCGAGCATGAAATGAAGGGACTCGCCGATTCCGCCTTCGTACACCGGTCCGACAGGCATCGCGAAGGACCCTGGATCCTGGACTACCAGCAATGGACGCCATTCCGGATTCGGCCGCCGTCGCAAATGCGTTTGCTGCGCGTCCACCGATTTTCTCTGTGGTTTCCTGTGTGGGGCGGCGCCTTCGGGCCAGACTTGGTCGTGGAGAATGAAATCTCCCAAGCGGGGATGGCCTTCGAATTGAAGACCGAAGAGGTCTTCTGCTTCGCGTTCGTGCCAGTCTGCAGCGTGGACCTCGGAACTTATGCTTGGGACGGAGCCCGCGCCAGACGGGACTTCGAGGAGGACCTCGATCCAGCCCGTGCCGGTTGCGAGAAATGTATAAGAGAGACGCCACTGGGTGGCTCGCTCCTCGACAATCAAACCGCCCCAGGAGCACCCCAGGTCCCAGAACAAGAATCTGCAAACGGCTGGCAGCAGACTCGGTTCAAGCAATGGAATGGACAGTGCTATTCCGCCGTCTGCGCGCGATACAGAAACGCTCGACGTAAACCGTTCTTGCATGACAGCGGCTAGTTGATCGAGGGTGGGCGGGTTTCCGGTCGAAAGGGGAAAAGGTGTCATCGGCATGTTAATGGCCTCCCAGCTGCTGGGCGGCGAGTGCCAGCAGTGAATGCACTGGGCTGGGTATATAGACGCCAAGCAACACGACGGGCACGGCTGCTACCAGCACACCGATCCGGCACGTAATCGGCAGATCCGTACTTGCTGGCAGCCGAGCTTCGGGGGTACCGAACGCCATCCGGTTCACATGCATCATGATTCCCACGAAGGCAATCACGATCAGAGACGCAAGGATTCCGACCGCGACGGAATGGCCGGCCCGGATCCCGGACGCAAGGATGGAAAACTCGCTCAAGAAAATGGGGAAGGGTGGCGCTCCGGCGATCGCCAGCGAGCAAAAGATCAGCGTAACTCCGGCGAAAGGAGAGACTTTTAGAAGGCCTCGAACGGATTTGATCTCCCGGGTGTTCATTGCCAGCAGTACGATGCCAGCGACATAGAAACACAACGATTTGGTGATCGAATGATTCAATAGTTGCGAAACTGCACCGAGATCGGACGTTTGCGTTGCCATCCCTGCTGCCGTCAAAATGATGCCCATGTGTTCCACCGTGGAATAGGCAAACATCCTCTTGTAGTCTTTCACCTGCAGCAGGAGAAACGCTCCGATTGCCACGGAAATCAGACCAATCACCACCATCCATCGCCCGACGCGCGCTTCGGGGGAAGCAAGCAGAATTCCCAGAAACCGCAGGATCACGTAAAGGGGAACGGTGGTCTTGACTCCCGACAACACGGCGCACACGGGAGTGGGTGCTTGACTGTGGGCATCGGGAAGCCACGTGTGCATCGGAGCCAGCCCCGCTTTGGCCCCGAACCCGACAAACACGAGCAGGAAGGAAAGCCTCAACAACGCAGGTGACATGAGGGGGGCCGCAAGGCGCACGCTTTCCCACGTTTCATGTTGGATTCCTGCAACCGATCGGTAGGCCCAGAACAGGACGAAGAAACCGAGCAAGGCAATCGGTGCACCCATGATTGTGAGGACCGAAAATTTCCACGAGGCCTCCAACGCTGGGCCCGTGTTCTCAAAGCTTACGAGCAGCACAGAAAAGAGAGTGATGAGCTCTACCCCCACCCACACCAGATTGGGATCGGCCAGTGCCGGAACAACCAAAAGAGCGAACACCAGCAAATTGTAATTCGTGTAAAACCACCAGAGCCGGCGCTTCTGTTCCTTGTCATGCTGCATATATCCGACCGAATAGATCGCTGCGATGCCACAGACGAAACTGACCACGAGAAGCACGAGCGCTCCGAGTCCGTCAGCCTCAAACCAGTGGGAAGCACCCACGAGACGTCCGCTCGCGATCACCCTCCCAGCGATCCACAACGCCAGCAGGAACTCCAACCCCTGGAAAAAGACAGTCACGTGCCATGCGGCCTTGCGAAGCGGTGGCATCCAGCAAAGAAACGCTGCCAGCAATGGCGACAGAATGATCGCGATCAGCGCCATGGAGTCGGCTCCTCTTTCAGTGCGCTCATCGTCGCCGCTTCCGTAGTGCCCATGGTTCGCTTGATGTCGACGGTCAGTAGCCCGACAATGACCACAATGAGGACAACATCAATGGCCACCGCCAGTTCAGCAATCAAGGGAAGCTCCGTTGCAATGGCGATGCCAGCAAGAAACGCTCCATTTTCCATAGCGAGAATTCCGATGAGCTGCGGAATGGCCTCCCGGCGCGCCATCAGGGAATAGGAGCCGATGAGTATGCAGGCCAGCCCGATCGGAAGATTGACGGCGATCACCGGGTCGCGGCTCGCGGCACTCACCGGACCCACCAGCAGTTCCGCGGCAATGGCTAGTAGAAGCGAGAGCAACAAGGATGCAGGTATGTTCACCGCTTGTGCGATTTCCCGTCGCACATAGAGGTCACGTGCCAAGGTGCGTCTCAACACCCACGGAATCGCAATCACCTTGGCGACAACGGTGATGGCGCCCAGTGCCCAAAGGTGAACCGACCGTTCGCCGGAGGCAAGAAGGAAAGATGATGCAGCCAGTAGGAGAGACTGGAGGACGAAGAACCGGACGACGCCTTGCACTTGGCGCGTCCCCACCATCGCGAAGGCGCAAATCAAAATCAGTCCGGCGCTCAACGTGTTCAGCGCTCCCGCCAAGGACATGGGTATGGCGTGCGGAATGGCCTGCAGAATGGCGTGCATGGAGCCCCCGTCTCTACGAACCCACGAAAATACTTACGATCATGGCACTGACGGACGCGATGAAAGCCGCTCCGAGGAATTCGCTAATGCGGAAAAGCCGCAGTTTCGAGAGGGAAGATTCGATGATGACCAATACAATTGCCAAGACCAGAATCTTCACAAGAATGAACGGAATCGCTACCACGACCGCACCCAGATTCTTCCCATGGGCCAAGCCCCACGGGGCCAGCAGCACGTTTAGAAAAATGCAAGCCAGAACCAGAAACTTCATCTGGCCTCCCCATTTCATCAGTGCCGCGCCGCGCCCGGAAAACTCCAATCCCTTCGACTCGTCGATCATGGCCAGTTCGAAGTGTCCTGAGGGATTGTCCACGGGAATCCGGCCGCCTTCGGCGAGAATCAGCATGAGAAACGCAACCAGCAGCAGTACATGTGCCGGAGAA
>DATJWZ010000788.1:0-2657 GCA_035500795.1 Candidatus Eiseniibacteriota bacterium
AAGTTGCTAGGCGTCTATCCCTACGGAACCGATGCCGACATGCAAGCGGCCTACGACAAAGCGAGCCCAGAGGTTCAGGCGAAATACGACGAACTGAATCGCCAGAATGATGAAGCGGTCAAGAAAGCCGAGAAACAGTTGTGAGGGGTGAAGGGAGACGTGGACACCATGACGGACCCAAGGTTCTATGCAAATCCGAACGATGTGATAGTGGACTACCTGAAGGATATCCGTGATCAGTTGGCCGCGCTTAATCGCAAAATTGACGAACTGACGATTAACAACGAAGATCAGCCTGCGCTGCGGATATACGATACGTTTGGCGGCTGACGGGCGGGGAGGGGCGGAAATAAATGGATAACACTCAATTCTACGAAGTAATGCCCGATGGACGCTATCGATTTCGCGTCGACCATCACACCATCAATGACCACAACACCTGCGATCGATATTTCATGTTTCGTCACGTGGGCGACAGCCGAGGCATGGTTTGGTCAACTAAAGGCATCTCAATCAAGATTGCTTTAGGCTCGTGGTGGTCTTCTGTAATGGAATCTTTCTACCACGAAATGCAATTCGGTGCGCTGCCGTCCGACCACATGATGCTCAAGTTTGCCGCTGACGCGTGGCGAGAACACAACATAGAGCAGTACAAGAATCAAGACCCCGAGGGCTTCGACAAGTTTGGAGGTCTGCCTGGCGGTCAGTTGATGGCTACTGAATATTACGAAGCCTTCGCTGCACAACACTTCACGCAGTGGGGTATTGTCGGAGCGGAGCTAGGTTTTGGTTGGAAAGACGAGCTACCGCTCGGCGAGGACGACAAAGTCGTTGTTTACTACGGTGGCAAGCCGGACTTGGTCATCTGGGACAAAGCTCAGAACATGATAATGCCGTTGGACTTCAAGACAAAGGACTCCGTTCCAGCGAACGCTGCGTTGAAATACAAACCACATCCGCAGACGGCCGGATACATCTTCGCCGTCCGCAAGATGCTGGAGCAGTTGGTTCCCAAAGAACCCGAGATTGGTGCGTTGATGGGTCCGTTGCCGAAGGCCCCCACGAAGTGCGTCATCATGGTCTGCGCTCGCTTTCGTCCCACAGACAAGCCGCGCAGCGGAGTCCGGGCGCCGAGGTTTCTGCCAGTTTATCCCAATTACGACGCCAGTGAGATCGAGGAATGGCGCCAAAGTGTCATGGAGAAATGCCGCCGACTGCGTGATAGCATCGAGCGCGGTGTGTGGACCCCACGCGAGAGCGCTTGCCACTTGTTCTATCATGGCTGTGCGTTCCGTCGTGTTTGTTCGATGCCAGCCAACGTGCGGGAGATGTCGTTGCAGGCGGACTTCGTCAAGGTGGAACCGTGGCATCCGTATACACCAGAGGAGGATTAATATGATTGTGGTTAATCTCGAAGATTTCATCGATTTTTTGGTTTCTAAAAAAGATGTCGTTCCCGGTTCGGAACCTGCCGCTGTTTTACATGACGACATTCTTCAAGAAATCGAAGATCAAATAGATTTTACAAATAGTACAATCGTAATCCAAATCGAAAGGTGAACTGCCCAATGACAATGACACCCCACTTACTGCAAGCCGAATCGCCCACCAACGAGTTAGCGATGCTGCTTGTAGGTGATTACAAATCTGGCAAGTCGTATCTAGCCGCTACCGCGCCTGGAAACATCTTGTTTTTGGAGATGGATCGACGGCTGAAGGCGCTAGCTACGCATCCCAACGTCAAGAACATCTACGGTCTGGAGTTCAGCGACAACCTGAACGCACCAAGCAACGTAACGCCAACAGCGTTCAACGAGATGTTGGACATCATCAACAAACTGGAGGCTTCGCCGAGGTTACAAGACTTGCACTCTGTGTTCAAAGACTGTGGTGACAAATTGATTGACACTATCGTCTTTGACTCCGTCCAAAGCATCGCTGACGCCGCGCGGCGGTATGTTATGTTTAGCGCACCCGACGTTGCCAAAACCTTCGTGATGGGCCAGAAAGCCTACCGCGTTGCTAAGACGTTTCATGCTTGGGGCGGCGAGATGGAGATGGTGACAGGAGCCATCTTGCAAGCCAGAGCGTTGCTCCATTGCAAAACTTGTCTCAAGTCGGTGACACACCGCAAGGGGCCGGACAACATCGCAGTGACAACTCACACCGATCCCAAAATCAACGACCACCCGCCTGTGCCTCGTGCTATGAACGTCATAGCCATTTTGCACGAATGCATGGAAGAAGACGAACGCTCCACTCAAGAGAATCCCATCTACACCGGGAAGATCGAGGTTTACCCACGTCGTTATAACTCGTTGTTGATGTACTTCAACGAAGTTTGGCGCCTACGCCGCGAGAGCGGTCGTGTGCCAACGATCCAAGTAGACCCAGACAACAAATTTGTTCAAGCAGCAACTGCGTTGGGCATACAGTCCGACAAAAATCCTGCTGACATACAAGCTATCTTACGGACGGTTCGTAAGTAGAAGACGTACAAATCACACAAACAAACAAGGACAAACACTATGCCAAATATGACATTTCCCAAATCAGCATTGGAACCACGACCAGCTTTCAAAGCCGGGGTTTACGACGTTATGTTCAAAGGCTTCAAGCCAGCTTTGAGCAAGAACGCAAACGAGGCCACTGGCGAA
>DATJWZ010000789.1:0-6944 GCA_035500795.1 Candidatus Eiseniibacteriota bacterium
ACCGCTTTACCAAACTCCGCGTCATAGTTCCCAAGCGTAATTTTCGTTTCTTGGATCGCATCGAGGTTCGGATTCACCACGATGATCCCAAGAATAGGATCCTGATTGTCGGTTCCGTCGAGTTCGAATGCGGTTCCGCTGAAGTGCTGGCCATTGACGAAAATCTGCTGGCCACCTTGCGGGTTCTCCGTGGCAGCGTGGCTCCAGCCAACCAGCTTTTGTGTGCCGGGAGAAAGCAATTCGAAGGAAGTGAAGTTCCGGTTCAAAATTGGCGCATCTTCGATTGCCTTCTGATTGAATTCGATCGCAACATCGGCGCGGTCCGTTTTGAGTTGTGGAGCCTCGGCCGTGACCTCGACCTGCTCACTCGCGGAGCCCACCTGGAACTGTCCGTCAACGCGGGCGCCAGTATCCGCAGACACCTGGATGTCTTTGTACTGGAGAACCTTGAAACCTTGACCCTCGATTCGCACCGAGTAAACATCGGGGATCAAGTGCGTCACCGAGTAGTTGCCGCTCTCATTTGTCGTGTCGGTGGTTGAGACGTTTTTGGTTTGGCTTGTGACCGTGACTTTCGCTCCTGTCACAGCCGCCCCAGATGGATCAGTTACAGTGCCAAGGATGCTTCCGTAAACTGCCTGCCCCATGGCCACCGGAACCCACAGACTGAACAGCAGTGCAAAAGTCGCCACTGCGACCCACACAGACCGTTTCATGAACTTCCTCCTCAAACTTTGGAAACCGAACCAATTGCCCCAGAAATGCAGAAGGGAGACCTGACGACTGAGGCTGCAGTCGTAATACAAAACAATTAACTGGATTAAGTTTCACTAGGTTTGATACTGTTACGGGAACGAACTCTCGTCCTTACAGTACGTTGCGTGGTTTTGTTACTACCGGGTTCACATGGCTGTAACACACAGTTTCGACATCCGTCGGGATCAATGCTTCCAACAAATAGAGAGGCTTACAAAAAGTCATAGCCTACACTCGTCCGAGTCTCTCTGCCGACTGCTCCGATATCTGGCTGAACACTCCCTCGACCATCCTGGCGTAGCCCTCAAGGAATATCAGATCGCTACCGAAGTTCTGGGCAGGCCGCCTGGCTTCGATCCACAGAGCGATTCCACGGTGCGCGTTCAGGCTGGACGCCTGCGCGTGAAGCTGACGGAGTATTACGCGAATGAAGGCGCTGCTGACCCGATCATCGTTGAGATCCCGAAGGGCTCATACGCGCTGACGTTTCATCTTCGACCCGGCGCTGGCTCCGCAACTGCAATCACGCCTGCGCTGCGACCGGAATTAGCGGAACCGAAGATTGAAACCCGTTCCTCGAATCGTCGTTGGGCCATCGCGGTAATCGTTCTTTCTGTGCTGCTCGCCTCTTCTTTTACTCTGAGTGCAATCCTGCTTTCGCAACGTAATGCGGTTCAAACGGCAACAACCACGCCGATTCCAACGGCATATCAGCTCTTTTGGAATCGCTTCGTAACCGGACCGCAGCAGCCGTGGGTCATTTTCAGCAATGGCAGTTTCGTGGGACGCCCGGAAACCGGAATGCGCTACTTCAACCCGTCTTCCGATTCTCACGCGTTTATCCTCGACCACTACACGGGAGTCGGAGAGGTTTTGGCGATCCACCAGCTGGATCGCATCTTTTATGTGTTCAACCGTCAGGCCCGCGTGAAGCGTGGCGCGCTGTTTTCGCTCGATGATGCGAAGAATAACGATTTGATATTCGTCGGATCCCCTTCTGAGAACCTGACATTGATGGATCTACCCGGCACGCGCGAGTTCATCTTTCAACGGCTTGCGTCCGGCCCGCGTAAAGGCGACTTGGCAGTACGAAACGTGCATCCGCAACCAGGAGAAGAAAGCACCTATCTCGCGACTCCGGCCAATCAGGCAACTGTCGAAGATTATGCTGTGGTGGGCTTGTTGCCGGGGCTGGATCCGTCGCGCTCGATCCTGATTCTTGCCGGCAACTCCACCTTCGGCACTCAAGCGGCAGTCGAGTACGTCTGTAGCGAAGATTCCCTGAAGGAGTTGCTGCAACGGCTGAAGGTTTCCAAACCCTCTGACCTGAAATTCTTCGAGGCGCTGTTGCACGTCAAGATCGCACACGGCGTGCCGGTCACAACGGAATTGGTCGCAGTCCGCAACCGCGCCAACTAGCGCCTCAGAACTTGCAGGTTTCCCGATCCTATTTCGCCGGCGCGCTCAGTTTCGGATCGAGTTCTGCAGCTTTCTGAAACTCTTTGCTGGCCTCTTCTTTCTGTCCACTTTGCTGCAGAGCCAGTCCGAGCTGGTAATGCGCCGCAGCATACTTTGGCTCGGAATGGATGGCCGATCGAAACTGCGCAATCGCTCCTTCCACATCGCCAGTACCGAGAAGCCTCTTCCCGGAATTCGTGGAAACTGTTGCAGCTTGAAGATTGTTCACCGACGCCGCGATCCTTGCTCCCTCTCTCGCTTCCTGCGCTGCGCCGTCTGAATCCCCGAGCTGCCGCAAGACGCCAGCTAACGTCGTGTGTGCTCCCGCGAAATCAGGTTGTAAACGAATGGCCTCGCGCAATTCTGCGGCTGAGTCCTGCAATTTCCCCTGTTGCTTCAGGATTGTTCCCAGCATGTAATGCGCTTCCGCATAGTTCGGCTGATTCTTGATTGCCGCTCGCATCTCAGCCGCAGCCTGGTCAAACTCTCCGCGCTGCCAATAGAGAATTCCCAGTGTGTAGTGCGCGTCGGTCAGGTCCGGTTGAAGGCGCAGTGCTTCCTGGAACTCGGCAGCAGCCTTGTCGAGCTGATCCTTCAGCTTGTACGCCAAGCCGAGGTCATAGTGAAGCGAGGCGTTTGCCGGGGCGATCTTGAGGGCCGTATCGAGTTCCGACACCGCGGCATCAAAGTTCGCCAACTGGATGTACGCGATCGCCAGATTTCCACGAAGCGATCCATCCTGAGGCTTGAGTTGCACGGCAGTCTTGAATTGAGGAATTGCGCCCTCTGCGTCTCCCTTTTGTAGAAGAGCCAGCCCAAGGTCGTTGTAAATCTCAGCATCTTGCGGATGCAGCCGAAGCGCCTCGTGAAATGCCTTTAGCGCCTCCTCAATGTCGCCAGCCCGCTGACTAGCCATGCCAAGTTCGACCTGCAACTCGAACCAGTCCGGCTTCAGCTCCGCCGCTTTCCGCAATTCGTCAATCGCTTCCTTATTCTTCGACTGTGCCGCTAATGCCTTGGCCAAATAATAATGAGCCGTCGCATCCTGCGGATTGAGTTCCACTGCTTTGGATAGCTCGCTAACGGCATCTTCGATCCGTTGTGTCTGTAGCTGCACAACGCCCAAATGGAAATGTGCGGGTTGAAACTTGGACTGTAATCGTAGCGCGTCCCGAAACGCCGACTCGGCTTCAGCGAATTGATTGTGCTGCGCGAAGATCGTTCCTAACTCATCTCTCAAATCCGCTCGTTGAGGAGCCAGCTCCGTTGCTCGCTTCATCTCGGCGAGGGCTTCGTCCGGAGTCAACTGGCTGATGATTCTCGCCAGCGTCCGATGCGCCTCCGCATCGTTCGGTGCGATCTTGATTGCGGTCCGGGCCTCCTGTTCGCCTTCCGAAGTCTTCCCTTCTTGTGCCAGGATTCCTGCCAGCGTCAGCCGCGGCTCAACGAAGTCCGGCTTCAATTGAATCGCAGTTCGTAGATGTGCTGCCGCGCCCTCGGCCTGGCCCTGTTGCGCCATCACCCATCCCAACGCGGACTGCGCCGACGCATTTTTCGGGGACAGCCGGACAGCCTTCTCGAATTCAGACCGCGCCCCCGCGACGTCGCCTTTTGCGAGCGCCGCCTGACCGCGCCGTAACGCACTCTGCTCGGAAGCCGCTGCAGTCTGGGTCTTTGTCGAAGTCTGGGAGTCTGCCGCGGTACCGCTCACCAGCAGCGCAATACTTACCAATAGCCTGATTTTGGCGGAAATTCGAAACACAGTGAATTGGACTTGATTTCACCCGATTATAAACAACGCGATCGGCTCTGACCTGTGATATCAAATACTCCGAGGAAATGATGCACCTGACCCGACGATCGTTCGTTCGCCTCTCCACGGCCGCCGCAGTCGCTCCAGCATTGGCCCGCACACTTCAAACTTCAACTGGCACCTCCGTTGAACAGAAGCTTGCTGCCGATCCGCTGCGGCCTCAATACCACCTGTTACCCGCGCGCAACTGGATGAACGATCCCAACGGTCCTATCTTCTTCCGCGGACGTTATCACATGTTCCATCAATACAACCCCCAAGGCGCCATTTGGGGCAATATGAACTGGGCCCATGCCACCAGCCCCGACATGTTTCATTGGCAACATGAACCCATCGCACTGTCGCCGACACCCGGCGGCCCAGATCAGGATGGCGTCTTCAGCGGAAGTGCGGTTCTCGACAACGGCACGCCAACGCTCATCTACACAGGCGTTGCTCCTCCAACAGGAAACAATGCGACTCTTCGCGACGGGTCACACATATGGCGAGAAACCCAATGCCTGGCAGTCGCGCAGGATGAGGATTTGCGCAAATGGAAGAAACTGTCGACCCCGGTCATCGCAAGTCCCCCGGCCGGCCTTGAAGTCACTGGCTTCCGCGATCCCGCACTCTGGCGCGAGGGCGACAAATGGATGCTCATCCTCGGCTCGGGCATCCGTGGCAAAGGCGGAACCATCCTGCTCTACTCATCCCCCGATCTCCGCCACTGGACCTACCTCCATCCGCTCGTCGAAGGCGCATCCAGTCAAAAAGATTCCGTGAATCCCGTTGGCACCGGCGACATGTGGGAGTGCCCCGACTTCTTTCCGATTGGCAACAAGCATGTGCTTCTCATCTCGACCATGGGGAAAGTTCGCTGGAAAGTAGGCACCTATGCGAATCAGAGATTCACGCCGGAAAAAGAAGGTGTAGTCGATTGGGGCTCGTATTACGCGGCGAAAACCATGCTCGATCGCAATGGCCGCCGCATCCTCTGGGGATGGATCACGGAATCTCGTCCCGACGCTGAACTCATGAAAGCAGGATGGGCCGGTGCCATGTCACTTCCGCGAGTTCTCTCTCTGTCGCCAGACAATCAACTACAAACGGCGGTTGCTCCAGAGGCGAGCCTTCTCCGCGCCGAGTCGATTGTCATCAACGACAAGGCCCAGTCTGCTGGGAACATTCAAATCCGCGATCTCGCCGCTGAACTCGACATTCATCTGCAGCCGGCTGCGGATTTCGCCCTGCACTTCTATTCTGAGTCAGGAGAATTCGCGGCAATCTCCCGCTCCGCCAACTCAGGCCACCGCACTCTCCACATAAGCAATTACACTTGCCCTTTCCCGGAGGAACATGGCGCCGCAGATCGCCTTCACATTTTTCTCGACGGGTCTGTCGTGGAAGTCTTCGCGAACCAATCAACGTCACTAACTGCTCGCGTCTATCAGATTCCATCGGGTCCGTTGCGTCTAAAATTGGAAGGCAACGCAAAAGTGGATTCGCTCGAAGCTTGGCAGATGAAGCCGATCTCAAACAATCGCCTCACGTCTCCGCCGCCCGCCTCCTAATGATTGAACGGGAGAGTTGGCCGAACAGGGAATGCATTAGGGGAAATTCAGAGTATGGTGAGCGCGGCAGGACTCGAACCTGCGACCCATGCCTTAAAAGGGCCGCCAAACCAAATGCTAACAACAACTTGCACGTCCAGCTTACTCCATGCACGACGCAATAAAATCATCGAGATGCAAACAAGACGTTCGTCTGGGTGCCCGGAGGGTGTCCGAGATTTCGCGCCTGAACCCGTCGGTTGCTATAGGACCATTTTCTTTGCTATCGTAAAATAGTCTGGACTATTTTACGATCTACGCGATAATGGTCTTGGCATGAATGATTGCCCGCGTCTTTACACTGCGATCCTAGCTGATCATCTGGAACGACACCGTCAGATGGCATTGGTTTCAGGGCCTCGCCAGGTCGGTAAGACAACGACTTGCAGATCGGTCAGCAATGAGTACCTTAACTGGGACAATGCAGATGATCGCAGACTCTTGCTACGGGGGCCGGCTTCGATAGCAGGGGCCCTGCACCTGGATGTCCTTCGAGCAAAATCTCCGGTCGCGACCCTCGACGAGCTGCACAAATACACCAAGTGGAAGAGTCTTCTGAAGGGCTTCTTCGACAGCTACGGTGACCGAGTGCGCCTCATTGTCACGGGAAGCTCTCGCATAGACATTTTCCGCCGTGGCGCGGACAGCCTGATGGGTCGTTACTTTCTTTACCGGATGCATCCCTTGAGCGTCGGGGAAAACCTGAGAACTCACCTCCCGCAAAAAGAAATTCACGCTCCGGAGGAAATCCGCTCGGCTGACTGGGACGCATTGTGGGAACATGGCGGATTTCCAGAACCATTTCTTCGCCGCGACACCCGGTTCACTCGCCGGTGGCGTTCCCTTAGATATGAACAGCTGTCGCGCGAAGACTTGCGCGAGGTGGCTCGGGTATCTGATCTCGGAACTCTGGAAACACTAATGCAGATTCTCGGGGAGTGCAGCGCACAGCAACTGATCTATTCCAATCTCGCGCGCGAGATTGGGGTCTCCGTCGATACCGTCAAGAGATGGATCGATCTTCTCGCGCGCCTTCATTACGGTTTCCTTGTTCGTCCTTGGTTCAGAAACGTCGCCAAATCTTTACGTAAGGAACCGAAATGGTTCCTGCGGGACTGGAGTGGAGTGGTAGAAGATGGCCGACGAGCAGAGACTTTAGTCGCGTGTCATCTTTTAAAGGCTGTCGAAGCTTGGACGGACCTCGGATTAGGTGATTTCGAATTGCGTTACCTGCGCGACAAACAGAAGCGTGAAGTGGACTTTGTCGTCGTCAAAGATCGAAAACCTTGGTTCCTGGTGGAAGTGAAAATGAGCGACCAAACACTTTC
>DATJWZ010000790.1:0-2764 GCA_035500795.1 Candidatus Eiseniibacteriota bacterium
CCCACTGTCCTCCCGAAACTCGGGTGCATCCGGCGGTCTGGAAATGAGCAAGCATTTGGCCATGGCTGGAACGGCGCCCAAGCATATTACAAGTCTTTAATTCTGCACAGCTTAGACCCCAGTCCCGGCATTTGGCTGGCATTCCTCACAGCAGGCCTCAGGGGCTATGAGAAAACCTTTGCACCATCGGGGAAGGAACATGTAACAGTGGCAGGTCCAAGAAAGACCTCAAATCAGGAGCGATTCCTTGCCCGGAGGAGATCACTCTGCTGAATTGCAGGGCGGAGACGCGCTGATTCCCGTTAGCATCAGCGGCGGGAGGGCTTGCAGGGATGATCTGACCATCCCACACCTCTGGGGCGCCCTTTGCTCACAATACGGTTTCTGACTGTCACTTTGATGTTCGACCCGCTGGACAGATCCTGCCGACAAAATCTTGGCTCATCGAAAATACGAATTCCTCCGATGATGCAATCCGCTCGCGATTCGCCCCGTGCTGCATCAGTTAACCGTCCCCACACCTCGGTAACTAGCAGCAGCCCCGAAGTCACTCTACTATCCAACTTGTACGGGGGAGGATCGCGTGCGTCGTTCGTCTGTCCGAATTCTTACGGGAGTTTTCTGTCTTCTTTTCGCTGGAGCCGCCTGGATTGTGGCACCGCGTTCGGCGAAGAACTTCACGGCCGCAGCCCAGACCAGCCAGATTGCCAAGCCGGCTGTCGCGTCCCAATCGCAAGTGAAATTGCAGCCGGCAAGTGCGTCGGTATCGAAGACGACTGCACCCGAGTTGATTTCCGCTCCCGGCACTGAAATTTATACGGCGAAGCGTGGAGAGGCCATCCCCACAGTCGCGCACCGCTATCTTAGCCGGACCTCGTACCTGACTTCATCGGAATTGGCTGAGGCCATCCGCGCGGTTAATCACAGGTCTGATGGCTCGAACATTCTCAAGAACAATGAGCAGATCATCATTCCCGGAATCATTCCCGGGCCGGTCACTGAGAAGACGATCCCTGTGGCCAAGGATTTTGAAGTGCGGGCGATCTATCTGACTGGATTCATGGCCGGAAGCGATCATGGCATCCGCGTCATCAAGCATTGGCGTGAAGTTGGCGGAAATGCGGTTGTCTTTGACATTAAGGACTCCGATGGCAGCGTCACGATTCCTTTCGAGCATCCTCTGCTTGGCCCGCATAATGTCTACGTTCACGACGTTCCAAAGCTTGTACGTTTCCTGCACAGCATGAACATGCACGCCATCGCCCGAATCGCGATGTTCCGCGACGAGCGGCTGGTGGTCGCGCATCCCGAACTCGCCGTCCAGTCGCGGAAGAACCATACCGCGTGGCGCGAAAACGGGAAGCTGGTCTGGACCGATCCGTCAAATCCCAAAGTGCAGGATTATGACATCGCGCTCGCAAAGTATGTAGCCGGCCTCGGAGTGGATGAAATTCAGTTCGACTATGTCCGCTTCCCTGCCGAGGGCGATCAGCAGGACGCGATGTTCGTGTTCCAACAGAACCAGCCAGAACCGAAACCCGAGCTGGTTCAGACCTCGGCCAAGGCCGACGGCGCCGCCGTAGTTCAGCCAGCGGTTGCCACATCGGAGACTCCGAACTCCGGACACGCGAAAACTGGAAGCCGAAAGGCGGGAGCCGAAAAGAAGGCGCAACCGACCCAGCCGGAAGTCCACGGGATACAGCGCTCCGATGTGATTGCCGGCTTTCTAAAGAAAGCCTATGCCGAACTCCACCCGACGGGCGTGCTTCTCTCCCTCGATGTTTTCGGCGTGATGGCCTGGCAACGCCAAGTCGATCTCTCGCATACCGGGCAAGACATCGTGCAGATGGCGAAGTACTGCGACGTGCTCTCGCCGATGATCTATCCCTCACACTTCTTCGGGATGGATAACATCAAGAACCCGGGCGACGAACCTGCGCACTTCATCGGCGAATCGATGGACCGCTTCATGCTGATCACCAAGGGGAGCGGCGTCGTCATCCGCCCGTGGCTGCAAGCCTTCCACTGGCGCACCAAGACATATTCTCCGGAATACATAAAAGTTCAGGTTGAAACCGCCAAGGGAAAAGGTGGCGTCGGGTTCCTGTTCTGGAATGCCGCGAACGACTACTCCAAACCATTCACGGCCATGCCTGAGATGAAGTCGGCGAATTTCAAAGAAGGATCGAAAGATCCGCGCTACTTCCGCGGCGACGAACTGCCGTCAGCGACTGTACAAGCGAAGCTGAACCCAGTGTCGCCCGCCGGTACTCACTAACGAAACAGTTCATCAATGTTTGTCATTCCTTGGCGTGCAAACTGCGCGTCAAGGAATCTTCTACCGCGATGATGTGCTAGACTCACTCGTTTCATTGGACACGTCGCGTTCCCTGCCAAGCAATCATCTTCCAAGATCGACGTCGTCCTTTTGTGAGGAGGTTCTCGTGTTGCCACTGCTGCAAAAACGTTCGCCCGTCCAGCATTTTTCGTGGATCCCAGTCATCCTTGCAATGGTATTTATCTGCGGTCTGATTCCAGCTTCCGCCCAAGACGACCCCCTCCATATCTGGGCGGGAAAGCTCGACCGTCCTGGTGCCGAGAAATGGGTGGCGAATCACCTGTCGCGCGAGCAAAAGTTTGTAGATGAACTTCTCACCGTTAAGGGAACACGCACCATTGCGAACACGCTACGTCCGTTCGACGACGCGACGAACGAACTTACCGTAGCAGGAGCCGAGTCGTATCTGATGTTCGCCGTAGCACC
>DATJWZ010000791.1:0-16081 GCA_035500795.1 Candidatus Eiseniibacteriota bacterium
GCGATCATGTCAGTCAGGTCTGCGTCGGAAGCCTTTTTTGCGTCGTCGGAGACGAGGCTGGGTGCTTTCGCTGCGGGCTTTCCAGCGAGGTCGGCGCCGTGACAGGCGGCGCATTTTGTTTTGAAAATACTCGCTCCGTCATCTGCGGCCCAAGAAAGGTTTGGCAAGATGAGGAATAACGCAACAGCGATCGCTACGATTAAGATGACCAGCTTCGTGGTTTTCATGATTGCATTTCCTTCCGGCTGACCTAAGCATGCTATTCAGGGCGCCGAAGTCGCCTACTCGCCAAGAACTGCATGACTGTATGAATGAGAACCCACTAACGATGTGAGTTTCCCAAAACGTACTGTTGATCATCAGTGATTGCGATCACGTTGAGCCGTGATTGAGCGATGCCGCTAAGTTGGTGAAACTGATGCAGATCGCGTCAAAAGACTCGTAATCCGCGTTATATCCCGCACTGTTGAAAAAATGAACATCGATGAGGACGCCCTCCGTTCGCGCAACTCTTTGAAAAGACGGGGCTAGCTAGGCTGTTGCGACAGACTGATTTGGCAGCGGGCGTGCGATTCCAAGGTTGCAGCTTACGTCGAGGTGCTTGTCTTGGAACCGACTCTCATGGTGATTGGACTGAACCATCACACCGCGCCTCTGGCGATGCGGGAGCGTTTTTGGATTAGCGAAAACCGGCGATACGAAGTCTTGCGCGAACTCAACACTGCTGACGGTGTGGAAGAGATTGCCATTCTGTGCACGCGTTGCCGGACGGAGTTCCTGGTTTGGGCGAGTGAGCCCACACAGGCGGCGAACTCGCTGCTTCACTTCCTGAGTTCAGATCGGGGTTTGAAGTTGACAGAGTGGCAACACTTCTACCGGTTGCTGGGAGAAGCGGCGCTGTTGCATCTGTTTCGAGTGACTTCCGGGATCGACTCACTTTTTCTGGGCGAGCCGCAGGTGGTGGAGCAGGTGAAAAACGCCCTTCACCAGGCACAAACGGTCGGCGCAGTGGGACCATTGCTGGCGGCCACATTGACGAAGGCTCTTGAAGTTTCGGAAATAGTGCGCAGCCAAACGGAAGTGGGAAAAGCAAAAATCTCGGTTCCGACGGCGGCGCTCGACCTTGCACGCCAGATTTTCGGCACGCTTGAGAATCGTACCGTGTTGCTTCTGGGCACGGACGAAATGTGTGAGCAGTCGGTGCGACACATGATGGCGCATGGCGTGGGGTCGGTTGTGGTGATCGATCAGTCTCCAGCGCGTGCGGAAGAGTTGGCGCGGAAACTGGGCGGTACCTCGGCGAGTATCGGCGACCGGTGGAATTCCCTGCTGCGGGCCGATATCGCGATCACGGCGACGGGATCACCGCACTTCATCATCACGCGGGAAGAGGCGGAGCGAATCGCGGCCGAACGAAATCGGGTGGCGTTGGTGCTTATCGACATCGGAATGCCGCGAGACGTCGATCCGGAAGTGCATCGAGTCGAGGGCATCATGCTCTACGACATGGAAGCGCTGGAGCGTGTAGCACGGCAGAAGAATGAAGGGCGCGCCGCGGCGGCGCAGGAAGCGGATCAGATTGTCTATTCCGAAGTAAAAGCCTTTGGCAACAAGTTGCAAGCTCAAAGTGCTGTGCCCACTATTGTGGCGCTACGCCAGCGCCTGGAAGAGATTTGCCGGCAAGAACTGGAGTCCTTCGTCGAGGAACGCGGACCTTTTAGCCGGGAGCAGGATCAATCGCTTCATGCGATTACACAGCAGGTTATTCAGAAGATTGCCAGCTCCCTGGCCCGCGAACTTAAGGAAGTTCCAGAGAAGGAGGAGCAGGAGCGGATGACCGCCGCGGTCAACCGCTTGTTCCACCTCGCATCGCCGAAGCAGGCGCTTGCCGGCACCAGATCAGAGAAGGACGAAAAACATGAGCGAACTCAAAAAACAGCTATTGCAATCTGATAGTAAGAGCACGCCAACCAATTGGACGAGCTTGCAAGCTTATCTGCTGGCGGCGTTCAGTCTTCTCCTCGGAGTGGCGCTCGGCTATCTGTTCCGTGGGTCGGCTTCGCCAGCGGCACAAGCTGCTATGCCCGCGGCTGTAACTCAGCAGGATTCTTCATTGCCGCGCGGGCAGCAGGCAGATGTTCAGGCGGCTTTGGCGCAGGCCGCGGCACCGCTGCTTGAAGCGATCAACAAAGATCCCAATGATTTCACCTCGCTCACGAAACTCGGCGATATTTACTACGACGGGCAGCAGTATCAGACCGCGATTCAGTATTACGAGAGAGCTCTGGCAATTCATCCCGACAATCCGGACGTGCGCACGGACATGGGAACGGCATACTGGTACACGGGGAATGCCGACAAGGCGATCGCGGAGATGGAAACATCGTTGAAGTATCGGGCGGGACATCCACAGTCGTTGTTTAATTTGGGATGGGTTCGCTGGCAGGGCAAGGGAGACGCCAAGGGCGCGGTGGATGCGTGGGAGAAGCTGTTGAAGGCGAATCCGAACTATCCACAGAAAGAGCAGGTCGAACAGTATATTGCGAAGGCGAGGGAGCACGCGGCTCGGGGATAGTGCTTTCGAAAGCTGAATGTTAGCGGCAGCAGATACGCTGCAAGCAGACAGCAGATTCCTCACGGCTTCGCCCGTTCGGAATGGCTAAATTTTATTTAGCTTCGGAATGACAAATTTAAACTAGCTCGGTTCGTCGGTTAGACTCTCGTGCTTTCTTCATAGAGAAAAAAGTTTGAAGTTTCACGGGTGCGGGGCAAACGTCGCCACTAAACCTGCGACGACGAAACCTCCGGCAATCGACAGCAAATGCTGCGGCAGGACAACGAAGTAGAAATCGAGCACGGTCACGTCGAGCGGCGCCCAGCCTCGCTTAATTACCTGCGTGACTGCCAACAATAGGAAGGCTGCGCCTAGCGCGAAGCAAGAAACTGCGGTTATCTTCATCACCCGACCTCAGCCGGAGGCGTTTTCGGACGGAATCGATTCTGTGGGCTCTTCTTCTCCTGCGCCGACCAACTCAAACTTCTTGAGCTTGTAGCGCAGGGCATCGCGACTGATGTCGAGGAGCCGCGCGGCGTGGGTCTGATTTCCATTGGCCTGGCGCATGGCGAGTTCGACCATGGCGCGCTCGACTTCCTCGAGGGAAGTGCCCTCCTCGGGGATGTAAAGACGGGGCAACACTCGTCCATTTGCGAGTTGCTTGCCTCCACCATCGGACGAGGAACTGGTGTGCTCGAAGGCAGTCAATCCACTACGCGCGGCCTCCCCTACGGCAAATGGCATATAGACGGGGCGCAAGATGGATTCCTCTTCGAGGATCATAGCCCTCTCGATCGAGTTCTTGAGTTCGCGCACATTGCCGGGCCAGTTATGGGCGAGCAGAAGACGGCGCGTTTCGGGGCTGATGCCGCGAATTGATTTCTTGAACTTGCGGTTGTACCAATCAATGAAGAAATCGACGAGCGGCAGAATGTCTTCGGAGCGCTCTCGCAATGGCGGAATAAAGATAGCGATAATCGCTAGCCGATAATAAAGGTCCTGGCGGAACTGGCCTTCACGGACAGCTTTTTCCAGATCGCGATTGGATGCGGCGATCACACGCACGTCGACTTGCATATCGCGCACGCCACCGATGCGCCGGATGACCTGATCTTCCAAAACACGCAACAGCTTCGCCTGCAACAGCGGCGACAGTTCACCGATTTCGTCGAGAAAGAGCGTGCCTCCATTTGCGGTTTCGAAGAGGCCTTTCTTCATCTGCTTTGCATCAGTAAAGGCGCCTTTTTCGTGGCCGAAGAGTTCGGCCTCCATCAGTGTTTCCGGAATCGCGGAGCAATTAATGGCGACGAAGGGGCCATTCTGGCGTGAGCTTTCGTAGTGGATCGTCTTGGCGATGAGGTCTTTGCCGGTGCCGCTTTCGCCCTGAACGAGTATCGTTGTCGCCTCGCTCGCCGCAACTTTTTCGACGAAGTTCATGAGCTCAGTGCTCTTGGGCGACACCGCAACGAAGTCGTGATAGCCGGTATGGCGGCGAACCTCTCCGCGAAGCGATTGGACTTCGGTTCGCAGGCGAGTCGCTTCAAGCGCATTCTGAATGGTGACGTGGAGTTCTTCGAAATCGAGAGGCTTGCCGACGAAATCATAGGCGCCGAGTTTGAGGGCAGTCTTGACGTCATCGAGTTGCGGATCCGCCGTGATCATGATAACGGGCGGCGCATCCTGGGCTTTCTTGATCTGCTCAAGAACTCGAATACCGTTGATATCGGGCATGCGGACGTCGAGCAGGACGAGGTCGGGAGACTCCTGCGCAGCCATGCGCAGGCCAGGCTCTCCGGAGACGGCCTCGACGACTTGATATCCCCATTCTTCGCATTTCTGCCGCAGAGACCAGCGGACCAGCCGCTCGTCATCTACGATCAGAATCTTCTCGGCGGGCATTCCTGATAAAGCTTACTACGGAGGGGAGGGTAGGGCACAACTTGGAGATCATCGGATCATCATGTCGAAAAGCGAACCGCAGAGTACGCTGAGGACACGGAGTCAGATAGGTTTTTTAACGCCTTTCCGACCGGCCACCCCACCAACGTAATTACCTCTGGGAATGAGGCCGTCGAAATAATGATGTTATGCGGTCCCCAAAAGCGGTCCTCTCCTCCTTTTTGCTGACGCTGGTGTGCGCCGGCACTGCCTTTGCCACCGACAAGCTGATTGCGTTGACTTTTGACGATGGGCCGCGCCCTTATGTTTTGCTCGAGAACAAGGGACAACATCCCGGACCGGGCTTGATGAACGTGCTGGACTCGAACGGGGTGAAGGCCACGTTTTTTGTTGTGGGATGGCGGCTCACGCCGAAGACTTGGGGTGACCGCCGGTACGAAGAGAACATCGGTGTCAGCTGCCTTGATGCGGCGCAGCAGTTACTGAAGCACGGTTTTGAACTAGAGGACCATACCTACAGCCACGTTGAGCTGCGTACCGCGGAGCGAAAAAACGGAGAGCAGTGGGTACTGGGTGATGTGAATCGTGGGGCACAGGCGATCAAGTCCGTGACGGGATCGCAGCCGAAATACGTGCGGCCCCCGGACTGGATTATTACGGACGATGCACGGCGTGATCTTGAGCGGCAGGGGTATCACCTGTTGACGATCTCGTCGGAGAATCCTATCGCCCTTCGCGATGTGAATTCGCTCGATTACTTGTGCACGAGAAGCGCCGTCGGGTGTCCCAAGCCATCATTGGCCAGCGGCGTGTTGCGGCAGATCGAGCAACGCGAGAAGCACGGCGTGTATACCCACATTCTGGCGTTTCACGAGTTGTCATCGACCACGGCGATGATGCCGGAGTTGATCTCGGACCTGAAAGCCAAGGGCTACCGTTTCGTGACGCTGAGCGAGTACATGCAACTGGTGGGCAACCAGACGCTAGCGAGCGCGCGCCGCTGACCAATGTCCCTCGGCAGCAACTAAAATCTCCGCTACCTTTCTGGACCAGCCCGAGCCGCTACTTTCTATATCCCTGACCTTCCGCAAGAGCAGCGTTCTGAACCCTGTTTACCCTGACAGTATCGTCATGGACTACAGGTCACTATTTTCGAGGGAGCAAGACTGCAGCGAGTAAGAGTCGCACGCTTCTCATAGGGTGCTTCGCAAACTGGATATGAGCTTGGCCGCTCGAACATCAGATGGAGCGGCTTTCCAATTTCTTCACGAGTGTTGGGGGCTGTATGCGACGATTCACCAAACTAAGAGTCGTGCTGACGCTTTTGGCGACGATGGTGCTATGCGGGTGCGAAGGCCTAGTGCCGCACGATACCAACAGTCTGCTCATTCCCAAGTTCCAGAGGTCCGAGATCTTCGGCTTTTTTGCAGGACTTGGCACAACCTTTGCTGCTGTCCCAGACCTGTTGGCCATGCTTCGGAGACGCTCGGCGGCCGGAATGAATCCGAGAATGGCAGGGATTATGGGCGTCTTTCAGATCCTCTGGGTCTATTACGGATTGTTGATTTTGTCGAGGCCGGTCATTGCGTGGAACGTCATCGCGATCCTTATAAATTCCTTGAGCGTTGGCGCCTACTTTCATTTCACACATAAGGAAACTGCGAACCACGCTATGAAGTGACGAAAGTCTGGTCACAAGTCGAGCTTTGAGAAAAGCCGTCGACAAGCTGCATCCAGCGGGAGTCGAGGTTCGCAGTAGGCGGAGATTCTCTTCACTTGGCCCAGATTCCAGCGATGATACCTCGACAATTTGGGAGCAGGCTCATGATTAAGACCCGATTTCTCCTTTTAGCCCTCACCTTGCTTTTCGCGGTGCCGCTGTGCGCACGGGATAAGACCGACGTCATGGTGATGACGAATGGTGACCGCTTGACCTGTGAAGTCAAGGGACTGACTGCAGGAGTGCTGTATGTCTCCTTTGATTATATTGACGGCACGGCATCCGTGAATTGGACAAAGGTGGCGCGCCTGGAAAGCAATCAGCTGTTTGTTGTGAAAACAGAGGGCGGTGAAGTCTACACGGGTACACTGCGAACGCCCGAGACCGCCGCTGACAAGCCGGTGCAGATACAGGTTTTGGCGGCAGAGAAGGAAGACACTCTGGACAGTTCCCAAATTGTCCAAATGGTTGCTACATCTGACAAGTTCTGGCAGAGATTCAACGGTGACTTGGGATTCGGCTTCATTTTTTCAAAAGGCAACCAATCGACTCAGTACAGCCTGAGCTCTCAGACAGCGTATGTCCGCGAACGCTGGAGTGCGATGGGCAACTTCAGTTCCAATTTGTCCTCGAGCTCGGGGACGAATGCTTCTACACGAAACGATCTCGGCATTGGCGGGCGTCATCTGCTTCCCTGGAATCAATGGTTCTATGCTGGCCTGGGAACATTTCTGCAAAGCTCCGAACAGGGAATCCAACTACAGAGCACCGTCGGAGGTGGCCTTGGACGTTACTTTAAGAACACAAACCGGGCTAGCGTTTCGCTGCTATTTGGGCCTGCTTGGCAGAATACCGAATACAAACAATCCATCGTTGCTTCTAGCAATCAGAATCTCGCGGCTGCCATCGTTTATGGCCAAGCGAAATTTTTCAAATTCAGTAAGACCAGCCTGAACGTGACAGGCTCAGTCCTGCCCGCTCTTTCGGATCCTGGACGTGTCCGCTTCGATACCAACGCGTCTTATTACGTCAAGATCTTCAGCAATCTGAAATGGAACATAACTTTTTACGGAAACTGGGACAACCGGCCGCCGCCAGGACTTTCGGGCAGTGACTATGGAACCAGTTCCGGACTCACGTGGACATTCGGTCTGAAGTGAGCGCGATGGCGGGCGCGAGATCCTGCTGTTTGTTCTAACAGTGAACAAATGCAAACCTGACCGCTAGCCTATGAAATGCGGAGGTTGGGAAATGTTCAAATGCACGGCAGTACTGCTGTTGGTTATGGCGTCTGTAACACCGAGCATGGCCAAGAAGGACAAAGGATCAACGACTCTGAAGGATCTTCAACCAGCGGGCACGACGGATACGAAAGACAAAAAGAACCAGCAGTATGATTTTACTTTCGAAGTCTCGGGGAACAGCTACACCTGCCGGACGAGCCCGAAAAAGTCGCTAAAGGCGACTGAGTTCGTGGTGGGTAGTCCTCTGAAATACGAGATTGACGAGGACAAAGCTAAATTGAAAAGCACGACTGGGAAGGAAGCGAAATGTACCGTGGTCCGTGTCGAGAAAGCGCCGACTCCAACACGATGAAAAATTCACCTGCTCGATTTGATCGTGCGACATCTTTGAGGACAGCGATTTGTCCTCAACTACGCTCTTGATAACCTATTATTTGATCCAAACAGGTGCTTGTAAACGATACTCACGACTATCCACAGCACGTAGTAAAAGACTCCTGCCAAGAGAACGACGAGCGCTCTGGTTGGGTTCGGCAAAATCACTCCCAAGATTCGCGAGGGGAGATTGAGGACGAATGTTGCCATCACGCCCGCTACGATCCCAAGAATCATTCCCCATATTGGCAAGCGACGCGGTACCCAATCGCTGGGAGATAGCATCGCCCATAAGCCCCAAAGACATGGCACGGCGCACCAGATGGCGAGAATCAATGCAAATCGCTGCGGGTTCAGGCCGAAGAAAATCAACGTTGCAAGGCTCGCGATAGCGGTCACAATGCACGCCACCAACGATCCGGACGCAAATCGGATCAGCATTAAGCACCTCCGCTTGGACTCACTGATACTGACTATGGCCTTCCGCGAAGTTTCTTGCAGTGATTACGATCATTAGGAATTGGGTTGATGGCGCGTTAGCACGCGATCCTTTCCATGGATAGTTCCAGCTTACGGTGTTCGCTGTACCTTAGAAATAGAACTAAGGCTAAAGGCGAATGACGCAATTTGGCGCTTTCGGTGTTCGCTCATTGGTGTTTACGTCGCGGAATCTGTTCATCGCAATCGCAATAGTCTCAACCGGAAATATTCTTCCTTTTCAGGTATGTAGCCTATCGAACTTTTCACGAGAGCAGCGGAATATGGGGCTGATGCGAGGGAACCACGATGCGGAAGGCAGTTTTGATCACAGACGATAACGCCTTTGTTCGTACCGCCCTTTATGAATTTTTCCAGCGCGAGCCAGACTTCGTGGTCTGTGGGGTAGCGGAAAACGGAGGCGAAGCTGTTGAAGAGGCCCAACGGCTGCATCCAGACCTGATCGTGTTGGACATGGCAATGCCCGTGATGGATGGCCTGGAAGCCGCGCGTTTGCTGAAACGGATTATGCCCGAGGTTCCGCTGATCATGTACAGCGCGACGGATGAGGTCGCCGAAAGAACCGCGCGGTCAGCGGGATTCTCCGAAATCATTTCGAAATCACAGCGGGTATCAGTATTGATTCATGCAGCGCGAGGACTCGTCGAGCGAAAGGCCGCTTGATTCGCTGGTTTCGGGTGACCGTGGAGGCAGCTTATGGAAGGTCAGCATAGGGAAGAACTTCGGATCGAGCTCAATGAACTTCTGCATAAGCAGCACCAAGTCTTAGAGTCGCGAATGTTAGGCACGGCCAGCGATTCCGAACTGCTGGAATACGAGATCAGGCAAGAAGTTATTCACCAACTTTGTAATGTTCTAGCGCACTCGGCGAGCGCTTGAAAATGCATCTTGAGTGCGATCGCGGATGTCAGGGGCTGGTTTCAAGCTACAATTTTCCGCGTGACGAAAGAACGTTGGGCCAAGATAGGAATCACGATCGATTTTCTTATCGTCGTAAGGACTCTCGGTGAGTTCTTCCGGCTCAGGTACATACATGGCCTTAACTTCACGGTCTCGATGGCTGCTCTCTACGTCGGTGGCGCTTTGATTGCCGCTTGCTCCTGCTGGGCCGGAGTGACTCTGTACTTCTTCCGAAAATATGCGCTCTCCTGCTGGATCACGGTTGCAATCGTACCGGTGCTGCTGGTGTACAGGATTGCCGTGATCGGCTGGTAAGGCTAGATCGCAAAAGTTGAAAACGGCCCGACGCGCCTTGCGGTTGGGCGAATTTGACCGCTATCGCGGGATTAACTGGTGCAGGTTGCCGGCGAGGACTAGTATGTTCTGCTGCGATCAATAGGCGCTTAGCCACCAGGGAGCCCACGATGGTTCATCGGCAACTAAATCGTATTAGTCCGCTTTTGTATTTTTATCTGCTTGGAATCTTGCCTGCCGTTTTAAGTCTGACTCTTGCGACTGCCGCAGCACAGAACCCAGTTCCTGCCGTAACCGGGAATGCCCGCGTTGACAAGCTGTTGAGCGAGATGACGCTTGAAGAGAAGATGGCGCTGATCCGCGGGGCTCGGGAAAATCCGCACACAGATCAAGGGCAAGCGGGATATTTGACTGGCGTTCCGCGGCTGGGGATCCCGCCGATTCGCATGTCAGATGGACCGCCGGGAGTGCTGACGCGGCATCCGTCACAAGCCGAGACGGCGACGATGGGGCTCGCGGCGACCTTCGACGTGAAGATGGCCGAGGATAATGGCGTTGTCATCGGACGCGAGGCGAAGTCGCTGGGCATTGATGTCGTGCTGCAGCCGTTCATCAATATCGATCGCGATATCACTTTCGAGCGCGGATACAACACGTACGGGGAAGACCCGGTGCTGACCGGCGCAATGGGGGCGGCGGTGATTCGCGGCATTCAGGCGCAGGGCGTGATGGCGCAGGCCAAACACTACGTTGGATACGACAGCGATGCGAGCAACATTTTTATCGATCCGCAAGCGTTGCGTGAGATCTATGTGGCTCCGTTTGTAGATGCGATAAACGCGGACGTGTCGTCGATCATGTGCTCCTATAACAAGCTTAATGGGACGTATGCGTGCGGCAACCGCGAGATCCTCGTCGATATTCTGCGGAAGGAACTCGGCTTCAAGGGCTTTGTGACCAGCGACTGGGGCGCGACGCATGCGCCGTCGTTCATCAACAACGGGCTTGATGTGGAGATGCCGGGACCGGGGCGCAAAGACGACCCGATGAGCGGATTGTTCTTCTCGTACTTTACGACCGAGAAGCCACAGCCTCCGCCGAGTGGCAAGCGCAACGGCTCGCTGTTCGAAGGCTTTTTCAGCGCGCTGCCTGAGGAACCGAAGCCGACTCTCCCAGATTTCGGAGCGATGTTTGGCAAAGATCCACGGGTGAATTTCTGGAGCCTGATGCAATCCGGCAAATTGAAAGAACAAACGATCACGGAAGCAGCTGGGCGCGTGCTCTACGAGATGAATAAGTTCGGATATCTCGACCGTCCACCGGATCACCAGATTCACGAGCACGCGACGGAAGCGAATGCACGGATCATTCAGCAGACGGCAGAAGAGGCGGCAGTATTGCTGAAAAATGAAGCAGGAATTCTGCCGCTGAACAACGCGAGTCTCGTGTCGCTGGCGATGATTGGCCCGGGTGCGGGGCAGGTGGTGGCGATTGGAACGGCGGGGGAGCGGTCGATTGGATTCCCCTGGCGGCAGGTTGGTCCCTACGACGCGACGAGGAAGTTGGCGCCAGAGGCCAAGATCACACTGGCTGTGGACGACGACATGACCGGTGCGCCGATTCCGGCTTCCGTGCTATCGCATGATGGGCAGCCCGGATTGTTGCGAACTGAAAAGTCCGGCGAGACGCGCGTAGATGCGATTCTGGATTTCACCAAAAAGAGCGGAAATCCGCTGGCTGCCAACGCCCAGGCGAAGTGGACTGGGACGCTAACCGTGCCCTCGGCGGGATCGTACTGGATTTACTTACAGTTGCTTGGCGCGGCGGGAAGCGTGAGTATCGATGGGAAGCGCGTCGCGGGCGCGAATGGAATGCGCGGCGGCGTGCATGGCGACACCGTGCTCGGTGGCAAAGATGGCCTGATGGCGACAACCGACGGTCTCGACAATCTGCGGGCGGCGGTTGATCTCACGGCGGGAGCCCACAGCATTTCTGTTTCGGTGGAAGGTGATACTTCGGACGAGCCGGAGCAGATTCGTCTGGCGTGGATGACGCCCGAGCAGCGGAAAGCGGATCACGAGGCGGCGATTGCGGCGGCAAAATCGGCGAACACCGCAGTCGTGTTTGTATGGACTCGCGGCAGGCCCGACTTCGGATTACCTGGGGAGCAGGACAAGCTGATTGAAGAAGTTGCGGCGGTGAATCCGAATACGATCGTGGTGCTGAACGTGAGTCAGCCGATTGCCATGCCCTGGCTGGATCGCGTGAAGGCTGTGTTGCAGATGTGGTGGCCGGGCGACGAGGGTGGATGGGCAACAGCGAATGTCCTGCTCGGAAAAGTAAATCCCGCTGGACGCCTCCCGTTCACCTGGGGCAAGCGGCTTGAGGATTACCCGGCGACGGATCCGGCGCATCCGGAGCGGTCGGCAAAGGGCGTGAACGGAGCGACGACATTCAGCGAAGGCGTGAATGTTGGCTATCGCTGGTTCGACAAACATAAGATTGCTCCGCTTTTTCCGTTCGGATTTGGACTGTCGTACACGAAGTTTGACTACTCTGGGTTGAAAGTAACACCAGCGTCGGAGGGTGGTCTGGATGTCAGTTTTCAGATCGAGAACAGCGGAAGAATTGCAGGCGATGAAGTGCCGCAGGTTTACGTTGGAGCGCCGGTGAATCGACCGAACGGAGTGGATTTCGCGGTGCATGCGTTGGCGTCGTTCGGTCGGGTACACCTCGAGGCGGGTCAATCACAAACGGTTACGCTGCATGTTGTACCGAGGCGCCTGGAATGCTGGTCGAAGTCGAGTGGGAAGTGGATCAAGCCTGCGGGCGAACGGGAAGTATCAGTCGGATCATCATCGCGGGATTTGCCATTGACCGCTAAAGTTAGGATTCAGTGATTCCGATCAGGGACAACGGAAAGTTGGTCCGCCAATTGGTGGAAATACCTCTGATTGCGCCGGGCATCACGCGGAGGATTAAACCGCCTGTGTTTACGAACCTTTACGAAATCGTGAAAAACCGCGTCCCACGTGGTATTTCCCTGTTTTCCGATGTACAATTTGTGCGCCTCGAAGGCCCTGCAGTTCTCAGCTATCTACGGCTTTCTCAGCCGGAAGGAGTCCTCCCATGAAATTACATCCCCGCTTCCTCCTTTTAGCGGTTTCTGTTCTCGCGATCAGTTTCGTCCCACAGTCTCTGGCACAAGGTGGCGACGGAAAAGTTTCCATTCACGCTACGCCGCGGCAGGCTTATCTGTTTGTGGACGGACGCGCGATGGGCGATGCCAACAAACGCTATACGGTGAGCGCCGGCGATCACAAGATCGTGGTGGCGAATTATGGCTACACGCCGGACACGCGCAATATCACGATCACGTCGGGACAAACTACGGCACTTGATGTGACTCTGCAGCCAATCACGGCAACGGTGTCCGGCCCCTTCGGCGCGATGACGATTGAAAATGTGAGTCGTGCCGCTATCCTGCTCAACGGCAAAACTCCTGAATTCTTTGTCGGGCACGGTGACGAGTTCAATCACGATTGGGGATGGCACCAGGAACTTGTCGTTCCCCCTGGCACGTATCAGGTCACCGCGATGCGTGATGACAAAGAGTTGTGGTCCGGGCCGGTGCAGGTGGAAGCGAATAAGCGGACGGTGATTGGCGTTCCAAAGGGCGTGCGCAAGACGATCGACTGGCCGCGAGGAGCGAAGCTGACGACGATCCCGCGCTTTACTGTGGGCACGGCGAGTGCGACGGTGGCGGTGGCAAAGCCAACCGCGGAGCTCACAGCAAACGGCGCGCAGATCAACTGCGGCGACTCTTCGCAGCTGAAATGGACATCAACCGATGCGCCCGCAGTACAGATCAATCCGATCGGGGCAGTCGCATCGAATGGCGATCAGAGCGTCCAGCCGAAGCAGAACACTACTTATGAGCTCACGGCGACTGGTCCTGGCGGCACGGTTACCTCGAATGCGACTGTAAACGTCAACACTGCTGTCCAGGCCAATCTGGATCTCGCACCTGGGGAAGTTCACTACCGGCGTGTTGGGAACAAAGTTGTGCAGAATGACGGCAGCGCACTGAATTGGTCGGCGACGAATGCCTCGAATGTATCGATCGATCCGCTGGGAACTGTGTCCACGTCGGGCAACCAGCCACTGCAGGTTACTCCGAAGCAGACCACCGCGGGCAAGATCGACGAGACTGTGAACTACACCCTAACGGCAACCAATGGCTGCGGAGGGAGTGAGACAAAGACCGCGGCGCTGCACATTACCGGGGAGATTGTTAATCCGGAACTGGCGATGTCGCGCAGCATCTATTTCCCCACGAACGGCCCACGGAGCCTGAAATCGGATAAAGCACTCCTGGCGAGCGAGCGTGATTCGTTGACGGCGCTGGCCGCTGCGTTCAAATCCTATCTTGCGGATGAACCGAATGCTCAACTCGTGCTATCGGGGCATGCGGATAAACGCGGTCCTGCCGGTTACAACCAGAAGCTCTCGGAGCGGCGTGCGGAACTGACGAAGAAGTTTTTGGTGGACCAAGGCGTTCCGGAAGCAAACCTGACAACCGAAGCCTACGGCAAAACCAAAAACCTAACCACCGATGAAGTGAAGCAACTTCTTGATCAGAACACGAACCTGACCGATGCCGACAAGCAGAACGCGTTGGCGAGAATTCAGACCGTTGTTCTCGCGAACAATCGCCGCGTGGATATTGGCTTGAAGGGGACGGGGCAGGAGTCGGCGAAGACGTATCCGTTCAATTCGTCGGACTATGCGGAGCTGGTCGATCGTGGCAAGCCAGTCGAAGCGAGCCCGGTGGAGAATGCTGCGCAGAAGGAAAAGGTCAAGAACTAGCCAACATTCCTAACCAAAAAGGGGCACGAAGGGCGTTTTGTAACTAACGCCTTCGTTGTGCGACTTCGTGCCCTTTGTCTTGTGATTGGTTCTTACGATGCAGCGACCGGTGGCATCGTTCGCTTCAGAGGAAGCACGACTGCGAACGTTGTTCCTTTTCCTACTGTGCTGGCCACGTCGATGCGGCCCTGGTGGTCTTCCACGATGCGCCGAGCTAGCGACAGACCCAGCCCCGTGCCGTCGCCTTTTGTTGTGTAAAACGGACGGAAGATGTTGGGGAGATTCTCGGAGGGGATGCCGCGTCCGTTGTCGATGACTTCGACCACGGCTGCTGCATTCTTGAGGGACAGTTTCACCTCCACTTTTCCCTTGCGATCAATCGCCTGCAGCGCGTTCAGCAAGAGATTCAGCATGACCTGGTGAATCTGATCGCTGTCATGCTCAACCTCGGGCAATGACGGTTCCTTTTGCAAACTGATTTCCACGCCGCGAGCCAAGGCTTGTTGGCGCGCCAGCATCACCGCGTGTTCAATCGTCACGTTCAGATCGCTCTTGCCAACTTTCGGAGGGTGCGGACGGGCTGTCTGCAGCAGATCGGTGACGATGTGATTGATGCGTGCAATTTCCTGTCGAACGTCTTTCACGACCTCGCGAGCCGGGCTGGTGCTGGGAAGGTCGCGGCTGATGATTTCGATGACGCCGGCGATTCCCGCCAGCGGATTGCGAATTTCGTGAGCGAGTCCTGTGGCCATTTCTCCGAGAGTGGCGAAGTGTTCCGCGCGCGACATTTGAGTGCGATGCAGGCGCTCGATTTCTTCGCGGCTCTCGCGGAGTTGGACCACCATCTGATTGAAGTTGCGTCCCAGGTCCCCGATTTCGTCGTTGCGGTGGGCAAAGCTCACGGACGCACTCAGGTCTCCCCGGCCGAGTTGGGCGATCTTCTGCTGCAGTTCAACCATCGGACGCTGAACGGTGTAGGTGAGCACTACTAGCAATGCGCCGCAAATAGCAACGGCACCGGCGCCAGCAACCAGTAGAACGAGGTGGCGTTCGGGATCGCGCCAGGAGAGGGTGGCGAGCAGGAACAGCAGCATCCCTCCCAGGAGGACGCAGGCAATCGGCAACAGAGCTTTGATTTCCCAGTTAATACCGAACCATGATAGTTCGGCATTCGGAGCCTGCGAACTGCCATCTGTCAGTTCAGACAGGACGGGGGCATTGGTGATTCCGCCCTTCGGATACCCAGTGCTGAATACTCGCGTGCGCGACGGGGCCGATACATCTGGCTCGTCGAATTCTGGTCTTAACCCAGGGGTTGTCATTTCATGCTCTTCCAGAATCTCAGGCATACGCGTGCAGTCCAGGCAGCAGGTACGTCACGCCGAAGAAAGTGAACATCACGACTCCGAATCCGAGGATTGCGAAGTAAGCGGCCCGGCGTCCGCGCCAGCCCCGAGTAATGCGCATGTGCAGATACCCGGCATAGACCAGCCATGTAATCGCCGCCCACGTCTCTTTGGGGTCCCAGTTCCAGTAGGAACCCCAGGCGCGATTCGCCCAGAAGGCGCCGGCGGCGATCATCAGGGTGAGCAGGGGGAAGGCAATGCAAATGGTTTTGTAAGTGATGCGGTCGAGTGCGTCGGCATCGGGCAGATGCCGCTCGAGGTCGTTACGCCGCCACAGGAGCAGGAGATACAGCAGGTTTGCAAAAATTCCGCCGACCAGCGC
>DATJWZ010000792.1:0-2450 GCA_035500795.1 Candidatus Eiseniibacteriota bacterium
GCGGAAGCGGAGGATTTGACCCAGGAAGCATTCCTCCAGCTTTACCGTAAGATAGCGACGTTTCGGGGCGAATCGGCTTTCTCGACGTGGCTGCATCGGCTGTCCGTGAACGTGGTGTTAATGCACCTGCGTAAGAAAAGCCTTCCCTTGGTTTCCCTTGAGGAAACAACCCAAGGCGCAGGCGAAGACGATACACCGAAAAAAGATTTCGGTGCGGAAGATATGGCGTTGGCGGGGTCCATCGACCGGCTTCGATTGCAGAAAGCCGTGAACGATCTTCCCCCTGGTTATCGAACGATCTTTGTGCTTCACGATGTGGAAGGTTACGAACATAATGAGATCGCTGCAATCGTCGGCTGCTCTATTGGCAACAGCAAGTCCCAGTTGCACAAAGCGCGGATGAAGTTGCGCGACATGCTCAAAATGAGTCGTAATGAAAAAACTGAAAAAGCAGAGAAATCCTGAACGGCCTCTACAGGCAACAAAGTAAGAAACAATGCCTGAAGAGCTGTAGACGAAAAGTGAGCAGGCCGTAAGGAGCAAGCATTGATTTTGGCGGTATCCGGAAGGTAGCAGAGGCTTGGGGAGTGTTGTATGACGTGCCTTGAATTGCGGGAGAGTCTGGCAGAACACGAAGACGGCAGCCGGCCCGAACAACGCGCTCATCTTAAGAACTGTCCCGAGTGCGCCGCTCTGGTAGCCGATCTGCTCGTCATTGCTTGCGCGGCCGGCGAACTACGCGCCGAGCACGAGCCCAGTCCACGGGTTTGGAACTCCATCGAAATTGCCTTGAGAAAGGAAGGCCTGATTCGTCCGCAGAAATCAGGCCATTCCCTGTTACCTGCTTTTGGCAGTTCCTGGGGTTGGGCCCGCTGGCTCGCTCCCGCCGCAGCATTGTTCTTGATCACGGCTGGCATCTTCGTTCGCCAACACACCAACACGCAGACCGGTAGAGTCGAAAAGGGACCAGCTACAACTGCGGCACTCTCTTCTGAGGCGGCAATCGAAGGCCTCAACGATGCCGATCTCTTGGAGGCCATCGCGCAACAGACTCCTGCACTGAAAGCGGAATACACAGAAAACCTGCAGCGAGTCAACCAGTACATCGAAGATGCGAAGAATGACGTAGATGCCTATCCAAACGATGAAGAGGCTCGCCGCTCCCTGATGGCGGCGTATCAGGAAAAGGCCATGCTTTTTGAGCTGGCCTTGGACCGTTCTCTGCCATAATGGCGATGGTTCACTGCGAAGCGCTCGTGCGATCGAACGAGGATTAAAGGGAACTATGAAGGGGCGCACTACTCAAATTGCAGCAATTGGCGCGGTCATGGCCGGAATGACCGTAGCAACTCTCGCCGCTCAGACTCACAAGGACTTTCACTTTAATGTTGCGCCGAAAGCCGGTCTCACCGTCACCAACCCTTATGGTTCGGTTTCGGTGAAGCCTTCAACCGGCAATGTCGTCGTTATAAACGCGATCCTCGCCTCCGATAAGGTGGAAGTCGATAACTCTCTGGTCGGAAATCGCGTTGAAGTCCAGTCTCATTTGTTGCCCGGAGCCAACGAGCAATCGGGCCGCGTCGATTACGAGATTCTTGTCCCTGCCGACGCCAGCGTGACGTTACATTCCAGCGCGGGCTCCCTGCACGCCGAAAGACTTCACGGCGATGTCAGTCTCGAAGGTGCAGCCGCGAAAGTTGACGTGAGCGATATCAGCGATGCTCATGTCCACGTCAAAACGCTCAATGGCACTGTGACTCTCACCAATGTCAAAGACGGCCACGTCGAAGTCGACTCTCTGAGCGGCCCTGTCACCCTCAAGGGTGTGAACGGCCCCCTCGTGCAAGTAATCTCTACCAGCGGCGAAATTAAGTACATCGGCGACTTCGGTGACCATGGCGAATACCGCCTCACCAGCCACAGCGGCGATATCGAGGCCACCGTCCCTGACACCATCTCCGCGGATGTCAATGCCCGCTCGGTTCGCGGCGAGGTGCACGACGATGTGCATCTTCAGCCCAAAGAACACCCCTCCTTCGTCATGAAAGAAGGCAGTGCCTTCTGGGGTACTATGGGTCGGGCCGCAGTCTCTTCGACGGTGGTTCTCCGCAGCTTCAGTGGTAAAATTCACCTCAGAAAACGCCCTGAGAAATAACCAGAAAAAGAAGAAACTGGAGCGTCCCAGCAAGCGTTCGGCTCCCAAATCCCGCACGAGTGTGCGGTTTGAGACTGGAAAACGCTCTGCATCTCCGGTAACTGCCGTGTTTCTGGTGGGCTTCATGGGCGCTGGCAAGACCAGCGTCGGCCGAACTCTTGGGCAACGGCTGAACTGGGCCTTTGAAGATCTCGATGACCGAATCCAGCAGCGCGAGGGGCGTACGATCGCAGAGATCTTTCGCGATTCCGGAGAACTCGAGTTCCGCCGAGCGGAGCACAACGCTCTGCGGCAA
>DATJWZ010000793.1:0-1119 GCA_035500795.1 Candidatus Eiseniibacteriota bacterium
GCCATTCATCCCCTTACCTGCAAGGAGCACCACCACCGACCGCGCGCCAGCGCGATATGTTGTCCCCAGAACTGGTACCTCCGCATTCCATCCGCAAATCTCGTGCGGAGGATCCAGTGCAGTATCGATCCACCGCCACCAGTTCTCTCTACCGTCCCTCAATATCGGGAGTTCGAAATCGAGAGGTTCCCAATACGCATTCAGAATGACGTGCACCAATACTCCTTCGTATTTCAGTTCCCCGCCGATTGCAATGCTGTGCGAGAAAGGCGACCAGTCCGGCTGATTGAGCTTCACGCCGTGCCAGGCGTATTTTTGTTCGCGGAGAAACTGGCTTAAGCTTACGCGCCGGCGTTCATGCTGGACGTCTCGAATCACGCGGCGCGCGATCAGCAACTTCGCGAAGCGGAGGACATCCGCATGTTTGGAGAGCAGGTTCCAGTCGAACCAACTCGTATCGTTGTCCTGGCAGTAGGCGTTATTGTTGCCGTGCTGGCTACGCCGCACCTCATCACCCATAACAAACATGGGCACACCTCCGGACAACAAGACGGCTGTGAAAAAGTTCTTGACCTGCCGGTTGCGGAGCCCCTCGATTACGGGATCGTCTGTCGGACCTTCAACACCGCAGTTCCAGCTCCGGTTCTCCTCGCGGCCGTCGCGGTTGCCCTCGTAATTTTCTTCGTTGTGCTTGTGGTCATAGGAGACGACATCGTTGAGTGTAAAACCGTCGTGGCAGGCAACGAAATTGATACTCTCCTCGAGTTCGCGCTCCCTATAGCCATAAATGCTCGGGCTGCCAAGCAGACGATCGGCTGCGCGCCCCGCCGAATCGTTCGCGCCCCGGAAGAAGTCGCGGATATCATCGCGAAACCGGTCATTCCACTCCTTCCAACTATCGCCCACGAAGTTACCGACCTGATAAAGTCCTACCGCGTCCCATGCCTCGGCAATCATCTTTGTGCCGGCAAGGGCCGCGTCCGATTCGATGTCCCAAAGCACCGGAGGATTCGGCATGACGGCGCCGGATGAATCGCGCGCCAGGATGGATGCAAGGTCGAAGCGAAACCCATCCACATGCATCTCGTTCACCCAGTAGCGGAGGGCGTCTACAAACCC
>DATJWZ010000794.1:0-1068 GCA_035500795.1 Candidatus Eiseniibacteriota bacterium
GATACGCCCGCACACGAAGATGCTCGAAGAAACTGTTATTCGCGAGAAGTGTGATGCGGGACTGGCGATTGACGGCGACGCCGACCGTATTGGCGCGGTTGCCGAAGATGGGAGCTTTGTTGATTCACACAAAATCTTCTCTGTGCTGCTGCGATGGATCCTGGAGCGGAAGAAGTGGCCGGGCGATATTGTGCGGGCGTTCAATACGACGCTGATGCTGGACCGGATTTCGGGGAAGTACGGGCGGAAGTTGCACGAGACTCCGATCGGATTCAAGTACGTCGCGGACCTGATGATGGAGCGCGAAATTATGATGGGCGGGGAAGAGTCGGGCGGGATCGGGTATTCACGATTCCTGCCGGAGCGCGATGGCGTACTGAATTCTCTGTTGCTTGCCAACGCCATGGCCGAGGAGGGCAAGACGCTCGGCCAGTTGGTGGCGGATCTTCAGAATGAGTTTGGGCATCATTACTACGGTAGAAGTGACCTCCACATACCGGAGGATGTGAAGCAGGGAGCCATTCAGCGGGCGCGTGCCGACGGTACTCAAAGCCTCGGACCTTATCGCGTGCTGAAGAAGGAGCAACTGGATGGCGTAAAGTTTTTCCTGGATGCTCCGACGAATGGAAATGGGGCGAAGGCTTGGGTTTTGTTCCGGGCATCGGGGACGGAGCCTTTGTTGCGGCTTTATACGGAAGCATCATCGCCGGAATTGGTCCAGGAGTTACTAGCCACAGGTGAGGCTTTTGTGAGACATAGTAGTTAATGCCAGAAGAAGCCATTTCGGGTCAGGTAGATTCGCCGGAGGCGCGCCGATATAACCGGATTCGGCGCTGGCTTGGCATTACCGATTTTGCAGTCGGTTTCGTATTCCTCGTGGTGCTTCTGGTGACGCGATGGTCCGACTCGCTTCGCGATCTCGCGTACCGGATGGGATTTCAGAACTACTCGCTTTCCCTTTTCATGTATTTGGTGCTGATCCTTGCGATCAGCAAGGCTTTGGGGATTGGGCTGGAATACTACGGATTCCGGCTCGAGCGCCGATTCAAACTGTCGACGCAGAGATTC
>DATJWZ010000795.1:0-10854 GCA_035500795.1 Candidatus Eiseniibacteriota bacterium
ACCGGGGCTTTTGATCTCAGCAAAGACTTTGGTTTCGGCAGCTATTCGACGTTTTCCGGAAAAGTCGATTGGCGATTCAAGCGTAAGCACCATCTTCTCGTCGGCATCTTTCCAATCAGTAGCACTCGTACGAACACCTTGGATCGTACCTTTACGTTCCAAGGACAAACGTTCGACGTCGGAGCCACAGTGAAAGCCCACATCGATTCTTCCGCATATGCTCCTGGCTACCAGTACGACATCATCCGACGGAATCGCATCAGTCTTTCCATTCCTGTGCAAGTATTTCTCGGCAACGTCTCGGCGTCTCTTACGACAACCGGAAGCGTCAATAGCCAGTCCGGAACTAAATCGGCATCGGGCTCTATCTTTGCGGCTTTACCGGTGGCGGGTCCAGCAGTTCGTTGGTATCCGACGCACACGAGCCGTTACTCCATAGATGGGCAGCTGCAAGGAATGTACTTCTTTGGTTATGGCAATTTCTTGACTGCTAAAGGAAGCGCAGGAATTGCTATCAACCGTCACCTGAATTTTCGGGCCGGCTATCAACTGGGAAGACGGCTGAAGGTCAACGATAGCGAGAGCCGTGTGGGCATTGTTTTGATTCAGAAAGGCCCGACCGCCGGGCTAGAGGCATCGTGGTAAAGGCCTCATTCGCCGATACTAACGAACCTTAATCGCGCCGAATAGGCGAGCCAAACTCGATGATTGCCCTAAGGTATCGCTACGCTGTCGATTGATGCGTGCGAGTTTAACCACTCAGCAAATCGGCTGTGACTTTGCGGGCCAATTCGGCTAGTCTTAGGGACGCCCTTGGACACATCCGCGATCACGGTCCTCGTAGTGGACGATCACGAGCCTTGGCGTAGGTTCGTTCGCTCGGCACTCCAGGCAAACCCGAGGTGGAAAATCATCGGCGAGGTGGCGGATGGAGTAGCGGCGGTTCACCAAGCGCACAAACTTAAGCCAGACTTGATCGTACTCGACATCGGGTTACCCACGATAAACGGGATTGAAGCCGCTAGGCGAATTCGTACACATGCTTCCCGATCGAAGATTCTCTTCCTGAGCGAGAATCGTTCTTTCGATATCGTCGAGGAAGCCTTGCGAAGCGGTGGAAATGGGTATGTGGTCAAGTCGGATGCCGGTGAACTGGCTCTTGGTGTAGAGGCCGTGTTGCAGGGCAAGCGCTTCGTCAGTTCAAGTTTAGCCCTTAGTAGCGACCGACCAGACCCCAGTACTGGCTATCGTCCTTTGACGAAGAACGTGATCGAATTCCCATCACCGAACCTGGAATCACTGAGACGACACGAGGTAATGTTCCATTCCGATGATCGGCCGTTTCTCGATCGCGTGACACTGTTCATCGGGTCTACTCTCAAGGCCGGGAATGCGGCGATAGTCGCGGCGACTGAGTCACACCGAGCCAATCTTCTGACTAGGTTGGAGACGTACGGCGTGGATATCAGTGTAGCTATTGAGCAAGGTCGGTATCTTGCACTGGATGCTGCTGACGCTCTATCCACCTTCATGCGAAACGGCAAACCCGATCCCAACCTATTTATGTGGGCCTTTACTGATCTCATTACGACAGCGGTCAAGGCTACGACAGTAGAACATCCTCGTGTCGCTATTTTTGGCGAGTGCGTACATCTGTTGTGTGAAGAAGACAACGCGGAGGCCGCAGTTCAAATGGAAAAGCTGGGCAACCGACTCTTACGGATACAGCCCGTGGATATTCTCTGCGGGTACTCGGTAGGTATCGGTCCATCGGACATCGAGCGTGACCTCTTCCAACGAGTCTGCGCGGAGCATTCAGCCGTGCATTTGCGATGACCGCACGAGTCTTTGAGTTCCTATAGGTCTCGTCCACTTACGGGTCCGGGGGAACCAGACTACCTCTTCAGTTCTGGACTGGGGCGTTCGACCCAATAGCAGAGTTTCACTTCCTGCAACCTTTAAGTCGAAGTGATAAGAGAATCAAAAGGGCACATCCGTAGACATGCCCCTTGTTCCGAACGTATCCTTTTATCTCTTCTTCGCTTTGAACTTTGCCCACCGTGCACGTTGCGCCGCAGCGATGCGTTCTCGAGCAGCCGCGGACAACCTGCGTGGTCCACGCCTGCCTCCACCCCCTCCAGTGATGCCGCTTAATGCTGCTATTGCTCTTTCCAGCTTGTTGCGTTCCTTTTTCAACTGTGCCACTATCGCGCCGAGATCAGTCATATGTTCAGCCTTCTTACAGGGGAAGATTTAACAACAAACAAAGACATGATATCGAACATGCAATTCCCGACCGAATGGGGAAAACTAGCTGTTGCAACCATCGATTATTCGAACACCAGCATCGAGATGATGAGCGTAGTCAGGAGATATTTCATCAGTTGGTCGTTGTTAGGGACTCTGTAAAACACCGGAGATCCTGTGTGGGAATCGCATTAAAGATTCCCGCTTCTGGCTATTGCTTCAAATCCACGGGAGGCCCGCTGACTCTCTTTGGCTTGAGATCAACGGTCACCTCGACCCGGTCAGCGATCCTGATGAAGGGAATGCCGCTGGTCATCCCGTGCTCCTTATGGTCGAAAGCCATTGTCCCTTTAATATCCCCAGAGCCGGTTCCCTTGCCAGAAATCGTTACGGTCAGCTTCTCCTGTTTCGTAACTCCACGGATGGTAAAGTCACCGTCTGCTTCAAAGTTGTTGGGACCCGTTTGTACAATCTTCGTTGACCTAAATGTAATGAACGGATTCCGATTCGTGTCAAAGAAGTCTTTGCCTTTCAGCTTGCCGTTCTTCATGCCGCTTCCGGTATCTGCACTATCTGCCTGAATCTTGATGTCCAGAACACCTGTCGTCGCATCGGTGGATGTGAATGTCAACGTGGCGTCCCATTTGTCGAAAAGTAACCTTGATCGCCACGGACGCCTCCACGTTGAACTGAATCGTGCTGGACGCAGGCGTGATTTCGAAAACAGGAACCTCGGAAGGCAACTGTGCTTTGCTGATTGAAGTGAGGACAGCAGACGCAACGAGGCAGAGGACGAATGATTCCGCAGAACCTGTCTTGACGATGAACATGGCGACGAAAATCTTGTCTTGGCGAGATTGTCACCAGAGGACATAACATCCAACTGTTAGAAATTGTAGCCATTTCCTCGTGAGGAATCGAACCGACGACTACGCAAATGAATGGGAGAAAAAAAATTGAGTGTAATCGTGTGTTTTCCGGCCAGCTATTGGACTAAGGCTCGATCGGGATAGAAGAGACCAGTTGAAGATCAATCATTAGCTGGACGCGTCGATCCAATTGATAGAAGAGGGCTCTGCTCTTAAGCGACAAGAATTTGCCGAAGCCAAGGCCGAATCCGATGGAATGCTCAATTTGAGCGTATACCATGGATGTGCCAGATTGCTGAAGTCGTCTCAACGCTCTCAGCGTGTACTAGCAACCGAGTGGATATTCCATGGCAATGCCAAGTTTGAAGACTGGCCATGACGCCGCTAGCCGCCGATTCTGGTTGGCGATGGCCGGGTTTGTGATGGCAGCTGCACTGCTTCCCTTTTCCTATAAAGTTGAACGCCGCCTGGAGACAGTTGTTCACATCAAGGGCGGAGAATCCGAAAAAGTTGACCTGGAACTGAGCCAGCGTTTCCAGTCTCCGTACGCTCACCGCCTGGTTCTGGTGATCAGCGGTATCCCCGATCCGGATTCGGCCAATGGCGCGCATGCATTGGCCTTCCTAACCAGCTCGTTGCGTACTGTCCCAGGAGTGTCGGGTGCCATCTCGAGTCTGGATTGGCCAGATCCCATGTTCACCGGGGAGAATGGCGGGGCCCTGATCGTCGTCGGATTGGACCCGCACGATGAAACTGTTGAGACGATGGTCCCCGAACTGAGGGCAAGAGCAGACTGGATGGAAGGTCAGCTTCGGTCGCAATACTCCAATATCAAACTGGAGATTACGGGTGAAACGCCACTGAACTTCGATCTTCGCAAGGTAAGTGCAGATGACGTGAAACATGCCGAAGAACGAGCAATGCCGGTCACTCTGGTGTTGCTGTTGCTGGCTTTCGGTAGTCTTGTGGCCACACTATTGCCGCTCGGAGTTGGCCTACTTTCAATCTCAATGGCGCTGGGTGCGGCGGCGCTACTCGCGCATTATCTGCAGCTATCGATCCTGGTGCAGAATCTGGCGACGATGCTCGGCCTCGGGTTAGGCATCGATTATGGATTGCTGATGGTGAGCCGGTTTCGCGAAGCATTGGCCGAGGGACATGATCCCGGCCGCGCTGCAGATATTGCCGGCGGGCAAGCGGGGCGGACGCTGGTCATCTCGGCCACAACAGTTGCAATCGGATTTTCAGCCCTGTTGCCTGTGCCCATCAGCGAACTGCGGTCCATCGGGATAGCTGGCCTTCTGGTAACCGTTTTCAGTGTAATGCTGTGTACATTCATTGTTCCTTGGGTGCTTGGTCTGCTGGGGCATCGCATCAACGCTCTCAGAGTCCGTCTTCCAGGCTTACGATTCAAAGCGCAGGACAACCTGGGCGCGGCGAGCGAGCGGTGGGTGCGGTGGGGCAGCATCATAACGGGCCGGCCCTGGACAGCTCTGCTGCTCGCCGGGATTCCGCTCCTGATTCTTGCGCTCCAGTCGCGAAGAATATCTCCCGGCATTCCTGACCACGACGCCCTCCCGGCCGCAGCCGAGTCGGTGCAGGCACTACACACACTCCAACGCATGGGGCGATCGGGTATTGTGCAATCCCTGAGAGTGGTGCTGGAGTTGCCGCCGCAGTCTCCGCCGCTGTCGCCGGCTGGCTGGCTTGCTGTCAGTCGCTTGACGAATAACTTCCAAAGCGATCCTAGAGCGCAAGAGGTCTTATCTCTCCCGACCTTCACGGGAATGTCTGACCGTGCGGATGCTGTGGTCGATGTGCCGGAGTCGGTCCGGAAGAGCTTTCTTCGCAACGATGGGCAAGCTACCTTGATTGAGTTGCTGCCCACTGCCACTCTTACGCCGAACCAACGGGTGCAATGGGTCCGAGAGGTGCGTTCGTCCGATGTCGCGGCGATCACGGGCATGCCGGGCGCCGTGCTGCGCGTCGGCGGCGTTCCCGCACTCGAGGCAGATTATGACTCGGTCGTAAAAGAGCGGATGCCGAAGGTGGTGCTGGGCGTCGTATTGGGGAGTTTGTTGGCGCTTCTGATCGGGTTACGTTCTGTATTTGCGGCTGTGAAAGCAATTCTCCTTAATCTGCTCTCCGTTGGCGCTTCCTTTGGTGCGTTAGTTCTCGTGTTTCAGGAAGGCCACGGCGGCAAACTCTTTGGGCTCGATGGACCGAGCGGCAGCGTGTACCCGATCGTGCCGATTCTCTCGTTTGCCATCGTCTTCGGATTAAGCATGGACTATGAAGTCTTCCTGGTCGCCCGCGTCCTCGAAGAGCGCCGACGGGGTCTATCGGAGCGATCAGCGGTGATCGAGGGCATGGCGCGGACGGCGGGGCTCATCACCAGCGCCGCGGCAATTATGATTGCCGTCTTCACCGCTTTCATCATAAAAAGCTTTCTGGTCGTCCAAATGCTGGGCTTTACGCTCGCCGTGGCGGTGTTCATTGATGCTACAGCGGTGCGGATGGTGGTCGGGCCGGCGCTATTGCAACTTGCCGGCGACTGGAATTGGTGGCCCTTCGGCTTACATGGGACCCCGGCAACATCCGAAAAGAAGCTTGCCCCATGACAGCCGACACCGTGGATGGTCTACGGACGGGATGAGGCCTTTGGAAGAGCCTGGTTCAGCAGATGTGATTTATTTCGCCGTCCCTGCCGGAGTGTTGAACTGACTGATATCAAAGTCCTTGCGTCCAAGGTTTGCTTCTCCTGAGCCGCGTTCGATTACAAGAATCGAGGAGCCGGGCTTGCCCTTCAGCTTTGCCTCCACTTGCGACGCAGACCAAGCGCCGCCGACTTCACGCAGCCCATAGTAAGTGAATTCCTTCTGCTCTCTGGACCCGCGAAGCGTCTTCACCACATGCACAGGGAACAAAATGCCGCGGTCAATCCAGGAGGTTACCGATTCATAGTAGCTCCGGTCCTGGGACCCGGAAATGCTCTTAAGGACAAAGCAATCCCGTGCGCCATATTTCTCCGGCGCCAGCAGTTCCTGATTCTTCCAGAAGAACGCGCTCTCTACCATATCCTCATAGGAAAAGTCTGTTCCCACCAAAGCGTCGTTCCAACGTTCGAATGGCAAAACGCTAGCGGCCTTCTCGCCAGGAAGTACCGCCTCGATGGTCACGTGCCCGCTCACGCTCATATGCAGAAGAAGGCTCGTCTTCTCCGAGCCAGATCCCGAGATCTCGCATAGCAGACGCAGACCATCGGGGAACCAGCGAGCCTTGGCGACGAACTTGTAGCTCGTGCGCTTGCCATCGCTCTCCACCCGTGTGATTCGGCCGGTTACACGATAGTCCAACTTCTCAATACGCTGGCGCGAGCCAGTCAGCACACGCTCCAGGTCAGGATTCGCCGCAAGTGCCCGCGATGGATGCACCAGCGATACCATTACCAGCACAGCGATGAACAATTGACTCGTCAAAAGATGCAACATATCCATTTGGCCTCTGCCTACCCGCCACGCTCGCTGCGAGAAAGCATCACGACGCGGCGAAGAAAGGGTCATAGCTATGCATACACCCAAGGTCGTCATTCGGGGCAACCGGTAGTGATCCACTCGGAGCACCAGATTCGCGCTAGGGCCAAGCAGCTAATTCGCAATTAGCTCCAAAGATAGGTGAGAGATGTCCCCGATGACCTCTACTTCGGCTTTTCTCGTCGACCAGTTCGATTCAACCCTCGGATCGACAGTCACGATCGCCCAGTACTCCCCAGGGAGGACCTTATTAAGCACAAAAGTGCCACTCGTCGCCGCAGATGCTGTGTACGCGAGCAAGGGTTGGCTCACGCTCATCAACATCACCTTGACCCCGGGTGGCAACTGGAGGTTGTCGGAGTTAGACACTGTTCCGGTGACGGAAAATGTCGCTTGAGCCGGAATGTTGAATATGAGATCGGACGCCATATGACCGGGGGCGATATCTATTGGAGTTGCCTCGGACAAGTCCGTGACACCGGGGAAGTAAACAAATGATGTCAGCGATTCATCGATCCTATTCACGAAGAGTAGATGATACTTGCCCGGATTGACGTCGGTGACACAAAAGTAGCCATCGGTATCAGGCCCAGCTTCGCTATCTGGGACCGGGGATTTACTCCCTACACGTACAAGCAGAAGCTGACTATCAATAGAAGCAGTCGCGTCCGCTGGAATGACTCGGCCGCATAGATTGCTTGTTCTGGTCGATGCTTCTTTGTTTGCTGCTGTCGCCATGCGCTTCCTGCGAGGATAAGATAAATTCTCGCTGCTCTCTTCCAACCGTGTTGTTCTGGTGCAGATGTTTGTCGACATTTCTCCCGTTTCGTCTTTGAAGGCATAAACGAGGTACTGCTTCCCAACTTCAAAGTCGAATCCGCAGTCACCGCCACCGAGGCCCGTACTAAGCTGGATAGACTTCCGCTGATCACCGCGATAGGAGTGGAATACCCTCAACGAGACCAGGATTAGGGGACCATCTCGATCGAGGTCGGTTGCTTCTGTAGATATGACATCTCCAATTTGCGCCTCCTTCAACCTCCATCTCAACTCCACACTTTCAACTTTACCTTCGAACACTGTGTCCGCTCTGGTCCACGCCGCCAATTCTGACGGAGTCATGGCCTCCTGTGTTGGTACGGGGCATGTGCAACCAAAAACGGCTATGGGGCTCAAGGTGAGTCCGACAATGACCGCCGCAATGAAATGAAGAAGCATCCTAAACCATGTAGATTGAGTAGTATATACGTTTCGAAGCCGCCCCCGTCATATCGGGCTGGATCAAGCGTTAACACTCAATGATCTAGACCGAGACGACAATTTGCGCAGGCTCAGGCGCCGTGTTCTCTTAGCCACTTCGCAGTCGCTGCCGGACAAAACCGCAGAGAAGTACCGACGCGAAAGGCAGGAATCACGCCGCGTTTTGCTAATCGGAAAACGCTGATCGCCGAAACAGAAAGAAGTTCCGCCAGTTCGTATGCGTTCAATGCATTTCTGGAACTCGCAATTCGATCAGCCAGCGTCTGATTCGGGCATGAATGGGACTCCGCCGGCACGAAATGCGTACACTCCGCGGCGCACCATCGTGGCGTAGTCGACTTCGTGTTGGGGCGGGGCCGTGCGCATCGTTAACTGCTGTGACTGTTTTCCAGGATCCCTATTGCGATCAAAGTCCCTGATTTAAAGCGGCTTTAAGTCCTTGGGTGTCAATGTTGTCTCAAAATGAGAAATTGATTGTTTGTGTAAAGTTTCCAAGTTGCGGGCCTTATCGGGGGTTGACCGTCAACATTTGAGGTACCCCCGGTATGCACTCAATATCCTCGCGATTGCTTGCCCTTTCGATAGGGCGCGAGCACACGGTCCAACTCTTCTTGCCAGTCCTGTATGTCCTCTGTCCTGCCTTTCTTGTTGTGACACGCATGACACCGACCAACTAAATTCTCCATAATGAAAAACCCGCCCCAAGGATCTAAGAACAATTTCTCGGCCTTTGCTACGCTGCAGATGAGCCGGGCAGGAATGTTGTGGTCTGCTACGGCGCTTGGTGCTGCCTTGCAATCCACACATATCGGGTAACGCTGCAGCACACGCGGGCGTAGACCCTTATTCCAGCGTGGGCAGGAGTACAGCTTGAAGATGTGATCTTGTTCCGCACGCTGTGCGCCCGTGTATGGCTTGCCTAGTTGGGGTGCTTCCCGTCTGCACTCATCACAGAAACGTTGGCTGACAAGAAGTACCAGCGGAGGCGTGGATATCCGACTTTCGTCTGCCACAGGGGGCCACGATATGGGAGGAATCGCGGACGATGCCGTTTTACAGAGGCTGTCTGACACTTCTTTGGGCTAAGCGCGACATAAGGTACAGGGACTCAGGCGAAGAAGAATTGCTTCACGAACTGGACCCGCACGAATTTACGCATGAGCGGACGGTCTGGCCAACGAAAGGAAAGCGCCGCAGGTAGTTTCCTACGCACCTGCTGGCGATCGCGTCCCCACCCGCAAAATGGTCATCCGCCGGTAACGATCAAACTTAGGGCCCACTGACTGTCGGTCGGTTGCAATGGGTAATCTAGAATCGTATTGGTGACTTGGATGGGACGACACTACCTCGCTAGTCTTGCGCAGAATCGGCATAGGGCTGACCAAGCAGAGCGACTTGGAGTAGGATCGTCTTCGGCAGAGCAGTCCTCCGCGGCGTATTCAGTGAATCGATGAAAGTCTTTTGGCACTCACACTGGGAGATTGTTGATCTCGCTACTCGGGCTAGACTCTCTATGGCCTTTGAAGAGATCGTCGTGCCGGATCCTAACGCCAAAGGATATTTTCCGCACGAGCTCCTGAAGCGCCCAGCCCCGTCGTCTCAGCAGAAAACTAACTTCTATGCCAAATACGAGTTCTGGCCTTCGGATGCACGGGAAGCGCGAGCTTTTTATTCTGGGTCTGCATTTCCTGACTACGAAAGTGCTTACGAGAAATTTGGTCAGGACTTCGCTGATGCGCAATACAAGTTGGTTGAAACGAAGAATGAGAAGTTCAATCGCTACCTGCAATCTGCTATTGAGAACGACGGGATCTTGATCGGTGATACACAATTGGCCGAGTCGGATTTCAGAATATGGCTGTCTGATGAAGGTGTGGCCAACGTGTCCCGAACGCTCGGCATGGCGCACGCGATGTTGTCGCTCGCAGGCGTGCAGATTGCGTTGCCAAATATTGCACCAAAGCATATTGACGAGCTCCATGAAGCAAAGTTGAGGTACGCTGCCGAAGTCGCAGACTATCGGGCCTTTATCAACGAACTTCTCTCCGGGGCCTGGGACCTCGTGAAAACTGATCCAACTGTCGATGCGCTTGCTCGGTGGGCAACTTTCACAGCAGAGACAAAGATTCAACCGGCCCTCACACGTCTAGAGGCTGCCGTTCGAACCGGTGACCGCCAGCTGTTGGAACGTATCGGTTACGGCCTAATGACGGATGTTCCTAACCTGATCGCGGGCCAGTTACAAGGATCGAATACGTCGATTGTTACAACGGGACTAGAAGGACTACTGAAGATTCTTGCTCCCAACTTGGCTCAATCCATCCGCGAACGTCGAGCTCTAGAGGCTTCGTTTGGTCTTTCGTATCTCTACAGGCTTCACAAAGCTAGCAGTTGATTCCGTCTTTATCTGGCACCTTACCACGGGCTCATTGTGACAGACCTGTGTGCCGGCAGTGTGCCAAATCTGGTGAAGCTTAGTAAGGGCACCCAGCAAAAGCGCGACTGACTGTCGGTCAGTCTTACTGCGAGAAAGAGTGCGGCCAAGGTGATTGTGAGGTGAATCCTACCACACGCTTAAGCTATTGAATCGAAATAAGTAAGTATCCTCTCACAATTTTTTTGAGATGGATTTTAGGTCAATCAGATTTTGGCCTGCCGGTTCTGTCGGAGGGTAAGTCATGCCTTCCGACAGTGCGTTGATTCCCATTAGCGTAAGTCAGTGGCTCCGACCCGGAACACACGAAGAGTAACTGCGAGCCCAAAAAATGACGAACAAGAGAGTTCGTACTCAGTGACCACTAAAGAGCGAAAATCTCATTCACCTTTTCTCGCACCTTCTCACTGCGCGATGGCTTCAGATAACGCATAGTCGATTCCATATCGCTGTGGCCCAGCCACTGCTGCACGGTTCGCAGATCAACTCCTGCCCATAGGCATCGAGTTGC
>DATJWZ010000796.1:0-2832 GCA_035500795.1 Candidatus Eiseniibacteriota bacterium
TTATTGAAATTGTTGGGGTGTGCTTTGCGGCGGGGCTGGAGCCCCGCCCTTTCAGCTCGTCCACACACTTTTTCCGCTCTGTCGTCATCGCTTATCTTCGCGAAAGAGCGACAGAGGACGCGGCGAGGGGCGGCTTAGCCAGGCTCCTACCATCAAGCTCCCAAACAGGAAGAGATGTTGCGCGGCGAGGGTGGCGAGCGGGCTCAGGTAACGACTATCGTGGAGAGCTTCACCGGCCAATTGGATGATCAGCATAAAGTTGATCCCGAACGAAGAGATTAGATTGGCGCACCAGGCCAGTGTTGCGGCGAAGGCGAGCGCGCCAAACAGAGGCGCGAAGCGGCTTAGCCGGCCTACGAGCCAGCCGGTTGCGGCCAGCGTGAGGCAATCAAGCGACAGCTTGGCCGTAGCTACCCAGTGATCGCCTACCAGGGGCGCCGTCCAGAGAATAAGAGGGCGCTCCACAATGTAGGTAAGAGTGAGCAGCGCCGCCCAACCCACCAGGATCGAGCGCACCACGATCAACAGCCAAGGGCGCAGCATCGCCGTACTTTAGCACTCTTTGTTCACGGACCCGTTGTTGGGCCAGTGCCGCTGCCCGGTATGCAGCCTAAGGCGGGGCGTGCGCTCGCTTCTCAGGTATAATCAAGACCCTATTCGAGGAAGTTGATGGCGAAGAAGGTCTTCCTAAGTCACAGTAGCCGGGATGTGGTTCTCACGAGGCTGATAGCTCACATTTTGGAGGAAAATGGGATAAAGTGCTTTTACTCGGAAAGAGACATCCATGTCGGGGAAGAGTTTGACTCAAGGATCATAAAGGACATTCACGAGTGCGACCTACTGCTTGTAGTCTGGAGTTCGCAGGCCGTTTTGTCCCCGTGGGTCAACCAGGAAGTTGGCATCGCTCTCGCCCAGCGGATCCCAGTCTGGCCCATAGCTGTCGACGAGATTGCGGTACAGGGGGCGATGTTTCGCAAACAAGGATCGAATCTGACTCGTCACTCCGACCCGCACTCGGAAATCATCGGGCTCGCGCGCGCGATCAACGCAAGCCCCACGGATCACACCTTTGAACCTTACGTGGACCAATACATTCTAGGTAAGGAGGAGCGAACTCGGCGCCTTGTGGAGCTACTGCGACGAGAGAATGCCAACCGAACTCCTTCATACACACTACGTGTGCAAGCTGCCTTCTCTTCCTTTGCCGTGTCAGACAGCCCGGAATACCGAGTCGGCGGTTATCATACCCCCGAATACCATCGCCTATTGGTTGAGGAACTGGAGGAAGCGCGGCAGATGGCCCAGTGGGCCTCACTCAGGGTGATCCTCTGGCCGCAGCGACCGTACGAGGACAGTTTCATGAAGATCAGATTTCGTAACCTCGTCCAGTTTCTCACGACGAATCAAGATTTTGACCGCATCCGCTTTGTGATCGGTCGCTATCACGGAGGCAACAGATACATCCTGGACCGCAACGTCCTCGTAACCGGAATCAAAAGCCCTGGGGCGAACGTTCCGGGATATGAGATTACAACCGTGACCTTTCATGGCCCAACCGTCGCATCGGCAATCCAATCCTTTGACAGACGCTTCGAGGAACTCTGGAACGATCACGCGGCTGCTTGCGGCGTTGATCCGAAGGACGTCCGCATGGTGCGCTCCCACGTCAAGCAGGAGGTGGCCGGTTTCTCGGGCCACTGACTGCGGCGACCGGGAGGAGAGCGGTGACCTATGCGAGGCAACGATCGCGAGCAGACGAATTTGTTCGACAGTAAGCGCAGCACTGTAGCTGTCACCTTCGTCATAGTACTGGCCGCGGCCGGCGTATCTCGTCAGTCGTTTCCCCAACTGGCGCCTCAGCCTCTCTACGAAACCCGCCAGGTTCATGACCCGGACGGCACCGGGAAGTTCTACATGGGCCGCGAAATCGCGCAGACCATGGGACCCGGAGGCATCCCTTGGCTGGATCGTCCGCAGCGCGAGACTGAAGAGCATCCTGAAGTGGTGATCGACGCTCTCGACCTTCGAGCGGGAGAGGTGGTGGCGGACCTGGGCGCCGGGTCTGGTTTCTTCACGTTTCGTATGGCGCCGCTGGTTGGCAAGACAGGAAAAGTGTTGGCCGTCGACATTCAGGACGAGATGCTCGACACCATCCGGCAGCGCGCGGCGCAACTAAAAGTGACGAACGTCGAGGAAGTGAAAGACACCGAGACCGATCCTGAACTCCCCGCGAACGGTGTGGACCTGGTGCTGATGGTGGATGTCTATCACGAACTCTCTTATCCCTATGAAGTGATGACCAAGGTGCGCCAAGCGCTAAAGCCCGATGGCCGCGTGGTGTTCGTCGAATACCGCAAAGAGGATCCCAAGGTGCCCATCAAAGAAGTTCACAAAATGTCGGTGGATCAGCTTGACAAGGAGATGAAGGCGGTGGACCTCAAGCGCCTGCGGCTGGTCGAGACGTTGCCCGGACAGCACATCGTGATCTATGGGAAGGGCGACTGACTCATTGCCGATTTTCGATTGCCGATTGCCGATCGGCCTGAGCAACTGTTGGGGCAGGTGAGGCCCGGGTGAGGCCCGTCAGGCCATGCGTCGATTAAGGGCGATATTCGACGCACACGATGCGTTGAATGAGCGTCGAATGTTCTTGCCTATGCGGCGAATAACCGCTATATTCTACGCATAGTATGCGTAGAATTAAATACATCCACGAATTGAAGGACTGGCCGCGCTTCCGGTGGAAGCCAGAGACGCTCGCGGTGCGTTTGGCCGAAGTCCGGCATCGCCAGGGACGCCTGATCGGGCACATGGAGGCGCTCGGCTTTCAAT
>DATJWZ010000797.1:0-4355 GCA_035500795.1 Candidatus Eiseniibacteriota bacterium
CCCACAAGAATCTGCCGCACCAGCGATTCGCCGTCAGGCATGTTGAGATCAGGCTCGACCCACATTCCGCCGACAATCTCCCAGCGCCCTTCTTTTACGCGTTGCTCGATTTCCTGGAACAGGCCAGGATACTTCTCCTGCATCCATTCGTACGCACGCGCCGACGACATGGTGAACTTGAAGTCCGGATATTCGCGCATCAGATCGAGCACGCTCTGGAAAGTATTGCGGACAACCTCTACCGTCTCTGTCCACGGCCAGAGCCATGCCATATCGATATGAGAATTGCCCACCAGTCGGACGGTGAACTGCTGCAACCACGGCTTCAAAGCTTCCAGCTTCGTATGGGCGGCGCGGAGCGACGCATCGAAGCCTGCCTGATCACCTCTTTCGAGCGGAGAGAAGTCAACCGCCTTTATCGCTGCATCGAGTTGTTGTTCCCGCTCTTTGCGGCCTTCCTCGTAAGCGGCAATGATGGGGCGAGCCGAGATAAATTCCAGGCGTAGTAGAGCGGGATCGGGTCGCGACTTCGGCGGTTGGATCTCGATTTCACTCTGAGCAAATTTGACTTCCTCCGTATCGTCCGCGATCACGCGCGCAGCGACCAGAAATCTCTGGCCAGGTTGTGCGTTCTCAGTGAGAAGCTCAGGCAGGATGTTGTCGTCGTCTCCTCGGTAGAGAGTCGCGCCATTGGAAAAAACAGTAATCCGAAGCGTTCCAGGGCTCATGAAGCGCAAATTCAGCCGTACCTGCGCGCCCTGTGTGGTGTATCCATTAATCTTTTCTGGAATCTCGATCCAACGCCGAAAGACCCGCGTGCCGGTCCAATGTTCTCCCTTCGTCTGACGGGTCGAACCAGGATCCACCTTCCATGTTTCCCAATCCGCGTCGCTGACCGCGGGATCTTCCGGATGCGGAATGTCCGCATGAAAGCGCCAGTCCGCCTCGCTTTGCACCGTGAGCGCGCTCAAGCGATCAAGAGTCTGTTTGTAAGGATTTTGGTCAGCTATCTGCCCCAATGCGACGGCCTGTCCCGAGATGATTAAAAGGGAACAGATCAAAAAGGACGGAAGGGTAACACGTCTCATGAATCGAACGACCTTTCTCTAGGTACAGCTGAATCCACGGATGAATTGTGAACCAAGGATTATTACGCAGGTTCGAGAAAAATTCAGGAATTCAGTGCTCAGAAATGTGCGGACGAAGTTCCTTCTGACAGCATACAACGTCTCGGAGCATCACTCGGGAGCGCCGCTTAATCAGCAACCATAGGAGACTTTGCGCACACTTGGTGGGCCGGTCGATCTCCGCGAGCACTTCCGCTTTGGAGAAGGAATTGATGATCTTCATTGTTGTTTGGAGTCCGTCGGCAGAGGCTTTTTCTCACTGGCCGGGACCGGGGCCTGGAAGGTCGCTCCGTTCTGCTGATTCAATTTTGCCCATTGACCGGTTTTTGCCCCTTGTGCGATCTCGTCGGCGGAATACACCTTCACGCTCGTCGCATGTTGCCGGACCTTGGCGAACTGCGGGCTCGATATGGTGTACTGCTTGGCCTGCCAGGATGCGATCTCTTTTTGAATGGCTTCTTCGCGGTTCCCAGGGTTGGGATGGTCACTCAGGAACTGGGGGCCGGTAGATCCTTGGGCTGCGAGCTTCTTGAAGAAGTCGGCGAGTGCCTGCGGGTTGTATCCAGCCTTATATAAGATGATCGCGCCCACCGCATCGGCCTGTGCTTCGTCGGTTCGCGAATATTTCAGCATAAGACCTTGTGCGCCGAATTGGATTCCTGCTTGCGCCAGCTGGCTCATCTCTCCGTTCCCTGAGCTGTTGACGATCGCGCCTACGATCCCGGCGATTGTTTCAGTCGTACGCGCCTTACCCACCTGTTTCGCCGAGTGCTGCATGTAGACATGCGACATTTCGTGAGCCATCACGCCCGCCAACTCTGCCTCGTTCGCCGCCGCGGTGATCGTTCCGACATTGACGAACATGGGGCCGCCGGGCAGCGCAAACGCATTGATTTCTTCTTGCGGGACCGTGTGGAACTCGAATGGCCAGGAATGTTGTGCCGGGATCGTTGCGACCAGTTTCCTGCCGAGATTGCGGATGTACTGTGTCTCAGGACTGCTGTCGGGCAAGACCGGCATCTGCTGGTACACCTTGGCCGCGGATTGCAGACCAAGCTGCAGTTGCTCTTCTCGCGACAAAGGAGCGCTGCCTGGGTTCGGCAATTCGGGCCCGGCGATCGCTGTATAGGCGAAGGAAACCAGACAGAACAATGCTGTTGCGGTGAGAAGAGATTTTGAGGGATTCGTTCGGCGTGTCATGTTTGCCCCAGCGTGAGATGAAATTGAAGCGTACGGAGTTCGCTGGCAAATGACAAGATTGGCGTGAGTCGGCCTGGCACGTGCCGGCTCACGCAGCGCAGGTATTATGGATGCTGGATGGATTCGAGATACTGGGTCAGCCGTGAGACCCTGGCATTCGCCTCTTTCTGGCTCTGATCTGTTGTCTGAAACAGCGGACCCCAAACCGGCATGTCCGACGTGCCGTGAGCATGGCTACTGGCCCCGAACAATAGGGTTTCTTTAACCTTAACCTCAGGATATTTCCCTTTGTTACGCTGCGACATAGTCGTCAGATCGGGCGGCCATGTTTTTAGAAACGCAGCCACGGGGCCGTCGCCTTTGCCTGTCGGCCCATGGCACGCGGCGCAGTAATCCTTGTACATCTGTTCGCCGGACTGCGGATTGCTATACGGAATTGGCGGCCTCTTGACCTGACTTTCCTGCTGCATGAGTTCCTGCGACATCAAAGATGCAACTCCCAGTGCCAACAGCATTCCGGCCAGCACGAATGCGACGAATCTCCCGGTCTTCATGGGCTTACCTCCTGATTGTCGCCATCTACTTGGTACCAAGGCGGTGTCGAACTGTCCTCGGCAAACGCGCCCCTTGGGCGCATTCAACGCCGACTCTTCAACGCCACCCAACTCAAGATGCCTCCGGTTAATATTCCGGCAGCAAACACAATGCCCACCGTCTGAAATGGTCTCTGCTTAACCGTGTGCTGCGCTTCCTCGACCAGATCCTCGGCCACATGGCGAGCACCTTTGATCGCCTGTTTTGCCGAATGGACGGAGTCTTCTACTGCCTCAGCAACCAATGACTTGATCTTCGAGACGTCATAATTTGCCGTCTCAGTATCTGGTTTTTCAAGTAGTTCCGCTGGCATGGGGATATGTCTCCTTCGTGCGGAGTGATATGGCGGTTACTGCGCCTTCGGATGGGTCTATGATGCGCCGAGGCTCCGGGTCTGTCAGTGATGGAAGTCACTGGATGACCTTCTCGAAGTATCTCGGATGCTCTTAGCGGAGATAAGGGGCTGAGAGAGACGTTTGGCGTGTGTTCAAGGGGTTTCCGCTGTTTGGCGTTGAACGACTGCCCGGGCCGCTATATGATTTTTGGAGTCCTATGAAATGGGGCCAGCCAGATTACGAACTGACGTTCGTGACCGTGATTTGCATTCTGATCATGTTTCTTTTCCCCGCGATGGCCGGCCCGTATTCGGCGGTTCACGGTCCCGCGACTGCATTGCGAGCGGCACGTTCTGCGGCACAACTGGCAACCGCCTTCGCCATCCTGGCTTCTCTCTCCAGCTTTCGTAGCGTATTGGCAGGGCATCAACTGGCTCAATGCCTTTCCAGTTCAAGACCGCCTCGAGATTCGTTTGGGCCGAGCGGTATTCTTCGCTGTTGATTCCTCTCCTTGGTTCTCCAATCCAGCTTATTCAATTGGCCTTGAGAAATGGTTCGCGGCAACAGCTACCGTTTCTTCGCTATGGCTTTCTTGCTGCACATCGCAATGAGAGGAGAACACAGTCATGGTTCAGCAGATCACGATTTGCGCAGTGATGTTATGCGGTATACAAACATTTGGAAATGCTCAACAGGCATCAACCGACTCCACCACCTCTTGCAACTTCCAAGATGGCAAGCAGATTAGTGTGCGTTATGGAACAGAATCGCATGGACAGAAGGATGAAGTGAAGTCTGGCAAAATCTGGACACCCGCAGGACAGCCGATGCTTCTGTTCACACAAACGGCACTATCGGTCAACGACACAGACATTCCGACAGGTGCCTACAGCCTCTATTTCGTCCCCGGCAAGGGACATTGGGTGCTGATTGTGAACAAAGATGTCGACTCGGGAACCAAGTACAACAAGAGCGACGACCTGATGCGAATTTCAATGGACACCGCCGAGATTAGCCAGCCGGGAGATTTCAATATGGTCTTCGGTCACATGGCTCCCAAGCAGTGCAATCTACGCGTTTACGAGGGCAAGAACGCCGC
>DATJWZ010000798.1:0-36868 GCA_035500795.1 Candidatus Eiseniibacteriota bacterium
TCGACTGCCCCGTTGGGGCTGCCCGGAACATTGAGGATCAAAGCGCGTCCCCGCACACCACATACTCCTCGGCTCAAAGCAGCAAACGGAGTTTTCTTCAGCCCCTCGTTGCGCATGCGCTCCGCAATTCCGTCGAGTAGACGGTCGCAGACAGCGACCGTGGCTTCCGGCGTGACATCCCGCGGCGCGGCCCCGGTGCCCCCTGTAGTCACGACGAGATGGACTTCGCGCGAAAGTTGGATCAGCAGATTCTGAATCTGGATTTGATCGTCTGGAATGACTTTTCGCTGAGTAATGGAAAAGCGCATTTCCTCGAGCATCCGAACGAGGAGAGGCCCTGACTTGTCTTCTTGATCGCCGCGCGAACGGGAATCGCTTACGGTAACAACGGCGGCGGTGTACTGGATACGATCAGCCATCGAGAAGGACATCGTCCTCTTCATCTTTTCTGGGACGAGGAGTACCGGACGAAGAAGCCGAACTGGCGACCGGGACAGGTTCGGGCTGAGATGCAGCTGCGGGCTCGGCGTCTCCGCCTTCACGATTGGATTCGTCGAGAAGCCGCAGGCCCTCCATGAGGAGTCCCTGCGTGTTGAGCTGAGTCGTCTCTTTGTCGGTCTTCCCTTCGAAATCGAGCTGGAAGTTGCCACCGGTCCAGCGCAGCACTTTGAAGACCGCCGCATCCCCTACCAAAGAGCCGTAAGTCGCGTGCTTTACCTGGCCTTGCACAAAAAACACTTCGCAGTTTTCACCTTCGTTGCTTAGGGACAGCTGACAGCTCTTGCGTCCCATTTCCAACGACTGCATAAGGTCAATCACATTCATCTGCGAGAGATTTCCGCGGACGACGCCGTCGGACGGCGCAGTCTTCGCCAACTTCTCAAGAGCAATACGGTCAATCGTACGTTTGACGCGGCGGGTAGCTTCTCTAAGAAAAAAAGGCTTTTCCAGGTAGTCGTCGGCGGCGTCTTGCGGGGAGAGCCTCTCGGCGATGTCCGCCTTGCTGGCCATCAATACCGTAGAAAAATTCGCGGTCGCGGGACGGCTCTTAAGCTTCTCCACAAGCTGGCGTCCATCCATGCCGGGCATGCGGTAATCGCAAACCAGAAGGTCGGGTGTATCGTCAACGGCTTTGAGCAAAGCGTCGGCGGCATCGCTGGCGGTGGTCACCGTCGCTAAAGGCGAGAGAGCCTGCTGCAGCATAGCCAAGACCATCGGATTGTCGTCGACCAGCAGCAGTTTGACGTTGTCAGCCATAGACGCTTACTTCCGGCGCTGGTATTCCCCGCTCTTGCCGCCGCTTTTACGCTCCAGCATAATCTCTCGAATCTCGATTCCCTTGTCCGCTGCTTTTAGCATGTCGTAAATCGTAAGCGCAGCCACGCTAACGGCGGTTAGCGCTTCCATCTCAACGCCAGTTTCGGCCGTGGTGGCAACCCGTGAGCTAATCGCGAGGCCATTCTCGCACACGCGTACAGCGACATCAACGTGCGACAGCGGCAATGGATGACACATCGGAATCAGTTCTGAGGTGCGCTTCGCCGCCATGATGCCAGCAATCCGCGCAACTTCGAGCGGATCACCCTTGGGGTTCGATGGCAGAGCTTTCAGAACTTCTGACTTCACCGCCACAAAGCCACTCGCTTCTGCCTCTCGCTTGCTTGGAGCTTTGGCGGAAACGTCGACCATACGGGCCCTGCCAGAGTGATCGTAGTGAGAAAGTTTCTTGGGCATTCGAAAGTTCGAGCGCGATCTCTATCTTACATGCGGCGCAACCAAACCTCGGAACCGGTTCAGCGAAGCATAATCGGGACAAACTCATTTGCTTGAATAAGCTCCCGGTCGGGCGGAACGACAATGTAGCAGTTGGCGCGTGCAGTGGCGGCGATATCGCCGGAACCTTGCCATGGCACAAGCTCGACCTGAGTATTCTCGAATTCTCCTGAAAGGATCGCAGGAAGGAAGCGCTTCAATCCCGGTTTGACTTTTATTTCCGATTTCAGTTTCGCATGGACAAAAGCGAGTTTCCGCGGTGACACTCCTGCCAGAGCTTCCAGCATCGGCCTCGCAAAGAGCTCGAATGTCACCATGGTCGAGACCGGGTTCCCCGGCAGGCCAAAGAAATAGGTGGCCAGCTTTTCGCGTGCGAGGGCGCGCTCGCCACACTTCCCGAAAACTACCGGACGACCTGGTTGGATTTGTGCTCCGGTGAAGAAGAACTCCGCCTGCAACTCTGACAAGACTTGTTCGACCAGATCGTATCGGCCCATCGAGACTCCGCCGGTCATCAGCAGTAGATCTGCCCGCAATCCTTGCTCGATGAGGTTACGCAATTGCTTGGGCTCATCCGGTGCAATGGGCAGCCCTAGAGCTTCGCCTCCAGCCTGCTCAACTTGAACTGCAAGTGAATAGCTGTTGGAGTTTCGGATTTCGGTCGGTCCGGGAACCTTGTCGACTTCGACGAGTTCGTCGCCCGTACTAAGGATGGCGACTCGCGGGCGTTTATAAACCCGCAATTGTGACTTGCCAGCGGATGCAGCCAGGGCAATCGCCGCGTCATTCAAGCGCCGGCCAGATTCGACCAGAAAGTTTCCTGCACGGGCCTCCGCGCCGCGAGGCACAATATTTTCCGCGGGCTGCACCGACTTGGAGATTTCCACCCGGGTTCCGCGCTCCGAGGAATACTCGACCATAACGACCGCATCGGCTCCGTCGGGGACGGGGGCTCCGGTCATAATTGCTGCCGATTGCCCGGCCCCAATGGTCGTAGGCATGGTCGCTGCCTTCTCTCCAGCTTTGATCTCGGCGATCACGTCGAGAGTGGCAGGAACGTGCACCAGATCGCCCGATCGCACTGCGTATCCATCGCGCGTGGAGCGCGGGAACGGCGGCAGGTCGCGATCCGCCAATACCGCCTCAGCCAGTACGCGCCCGGCGGCTGAGTGCAGTTCCACAGATTCGGTTGCGATCGGACGAGCCAGCGCTGCCTGCTCCTCTACCGTGTGGCGCGCGTCTTCGAATCTCAAAACCTTGGCAGCTGTGGAAACCTCAGGCATGCAACGATGATAGTGGATTTTGAATCAACGGCGCTGCAGGGATTGAGTGCCCTCGAACGAGAAGACAGACGAACTCGGGAATCTCTTGGCAGAGCCTATCTGGCTAATTCCTGCCCCAACGCTGCAGGATTTGTCGCAAAAGACAATCCGGTCTCGAGGTCAACAACCCGGTCTCCCACGAGCTTCGCAATTTCGGCGTCGAAGTGCTGCATGCCTTCGGAAGAACCTGCCTTGATTGCGTCCAGCAGATTGCTATTGTCGTCGTCAGCCTTTTCGATGCACTCCCGCGTGCGTGCATTAGCCTTCAGGATCTCAAATGCAGCCACGCGGCCGCCACGATCAGACCGTGGCATCAGGCGCTGGCAGATCACGTACCGGAACGACTTGGCGAATCGAGCCCGAATCGACTGTTGCTCGGCGGGCGTGAATGAACTCACGATCCGCTCGACGGTTTTTGCGGCATCCATAGTGTTCAAGCTGGAAAAGACCAGATGTCCAGTCTCGGCCGCTTCCAACACGATTTCGATGGTTTCGCGATCGCGCATCTCGCCAACCATGATGACCTTAGGAGCTTGCCGCATGGCCGAACGGAGAGCATGAGCAAAGCTGGGCGTGTCGCTGTGTAGTTCGCGCTGATGAATCGTCGAACACTTGTGATTGTGCAAGAACTCGAGCGGATCTTCGATGGTGATGATGTGGTAGTACTTCTCGCGGTTGATCGCGTCCAGCAGCACCGCGAGTGTCGACGATTTGCCTGATCCAGCCGAGCCGGTCACGAGAACGATTCCGTCCCGGAGCTTGGTAATTTCGGACAGGGATGAGGGCAGGCGCAATGATCCAGAGTCAGGAATGTTTGTCGGAATAACCCGCATTACGACCGCGCAGCTTCCACGCTGAATGAAGATGTTGACGCGAAAACGTGCGAGGCCGGGAAGACCGAACGAAATATCGCAGGCCCCATGCTCGCGTAGCGTGGTAATCGCCTGCTTGTTGTCTCCGATTAAATCCGCTGCGATGCGACGGGTGTCGTCGGCAGTAAGAACCGTGAATCCCGGCACTTGAACGGGAATCATCTGGCCGTACACCTGGACCTGCGGCGGCCGTCCGGGAGAGAAAATGAGGTCGCTGATCTTTTCGGCGGCTCGCAGCATCCCGCCTAACAGGGCGGGAGTCGCTACCTGGCCGCTTCCCGAGACATCGTCTAAAACGACCGAGATCGGAGCAATTGTTGGTGCTGCCATTCTTCCTCGCTTAAGGAATTGCACGCACCACAGAATGGGGAGAAACCGATGTTTCCAATGTATCGCTTGCCCGGGGAAATGGCGAAGGCCATGAAGTGCATAGTCCTTGGTAACTCCATGGTGGATTGAAGGCAGAAGGGCGGCTCGCAAGAGCCGCCCCTATCGCTGCAAATAGTTGAAAACGCTACATTTACTTCTTCGTGGTCTTCTTCTTGGTCCCGTAGCTGGTCTCAACGGACGAACCAATGCTGGCCAGCAAGTCCTTCGCACTTTGGGCGTTGGGACCGTTCGGCGCCATCTCCAGATACTTCTGAAGGGCCTCGGCAGTCCCGGGAGGAGCGACGGTCTTGTTGCCCTGAAGCGTCGCTTTCCCAAGCAGATTCACGCCCTTTTGGTAGTAGGCTTCGGCGCGGGTCGGATCGGCGGCAATGCACTTGTCGAAAGCAGCGTTGGCATCATCCACGCGGCCCGCGTTGGTGTACACGGCGCCAATATTGAAATACGCGCTTGCAGCAGAGGCCGGATCCGCCTTCGCTGCCGCCTCGTAGCTCTTGACTGCGTCATCGATCTTCTTATTCTTGGCATACGCATCTGCCAGGTTGATGTAAAAGCCCGCGAGTTTCGTGTTCGCTTTGGCGGCGTCTTTCTCTTTGCCGTTCTGGATGTTCTCCTGCAGAAGCTGAATGGCCTTGTTGTAAGAGTCCACCGCCGAGTCATAGCGCTTCTGTTTTTCAGCTGAGTCTGTCTGGGTGGAAGCAGAGAGCCGATAGGCGTCGCCCAAGCGGTACCAGAGAACGTCACGGGTGGCATCGATCTGGTTTGCTTCGGTCAGATTTGTAATGGCCGTTTCATAGTCTTTGGCTTGAATTGCAGCGTTCGCTGCGTCCAGCTTAGCTTGCAGGCTTTTGACCGTGTTCACTTCTTTCTGCTGCTTGGCCTGTTGCTCCTGTCTGGCCTTCAGTTCCTCGGGAGAAAGACCCACGCCTTTGGCCTGCGACTCGGCTTCCTTCTTCAGATCGAGATCGAGAAGGTTCTCATCCAACGAAACCTGAAAACCGTTGATGTGATACAACTCCTTCCCGGCCTTCTGATCGTCAGGCGTCTGGTAAAGGGTCACTTTGTACTTGCCCGGTGTAATGCCGAGAGAAAAGTACTCGCCTTTGTTGTTGGTCTTCAGGTTGTACTTCTGGCCGTTATCAAGATTGGTGTACTCGACGACGCCCCCGGCGATCGGCTTACCTTCGGCGTCTCTGCACACACCTTTTACGGTTCCCGCGGCCTGCGCGAAGGCCATGGACGAACAGAATACGATGATCAAACTCCAAATAATTGCCAAGTGCTTCGTCATGGTTTGCCTCCCGGCAATGCACTGCATCTGAGCAGAATTTTCGGTGCCGACGAAGGCTGGTTTCGAGCCTCAAACTTCTGCACCGTTCCAACAAAAAATCATCTTGCCGCGTACGGAATTGGATCCTGTGCTCCGGCCGACTGAAAGGCACGCAGGCGCAGCACACAGCTGTCGCATAATCCGCAGGCCTCGTCCTCGCGGCTGTAACAAGACCAAGTTAAATCGAAGGGCGCACTCAATTCAAGGCCAAGACGCACAATCTCCGCCTTCTTCATGGCAATGAGCGGAGCCACGATTTCGATGCGGCCGTCCTTTGTGCCAGCCTTGACGACTTCATTGAAGGCTTTGTAGTAGGCAGGCCGACAATCCGGATAGCCCGAGCTATCTGGTTCAACGGCTCCAATGTAGATTTTCTCGGCCCCAAGTACTTCGCCCCAACTCACGGCGACAGCGAGGAAATGGGCGTTCCGAAATGGAACATAAGTCACCGGGATGCTTTGACCGACATTTTCCGATTCCGGAACATCGATCGACTGATCCGTCAGAGCCGACCCACCGATCTGGCGGAGCGCATCGTTTCGAACCATCAGCCGATCATGGATGTTAAGTCGCCGGCAAATTGCGATAAATGACTGGCGCTCGCGCTCTTCGGTTCGTTGTCCGTAACTTACGTGCACAGCAGCCGCCGCGTAGTCGCGCGCGGCCAGTGTTGCGCAGACGCAAGAATCCATGCCGCCACTGAGGAGTACGACCGCACGGGATTTGCTCAAAGCTGACATCTATTCCGAGGTCTTTAGACGCCTTTGACAGCGGGATCCCAGATAAATTTGTGCAACTGCAATCCCAGACGCGCGGGGACGTTGTCGGCGATCATCCATTCCGCCAGTTGCTGCGGATCGAGCAAGCAATGCGAACTGTCGCGGGTGCCAGTAGCATCTTTCCGAAATGCCGGAGAAAACAACACCGCGTTCACACGGTGAGCAAGATCATGGCGCTGGACAAAGTCTTTGGCAAAGTCGTAGTCGCCCCGACTGCTGAGCACGAACTTAAGCTCGTCATTCCCTGTCAGTGTCTCCAGATTTTCGCGGTGGAAAGTGTCGCCTTCTCCAGAGTCGGGGCACTTCACGTCGACGATTTTGATGACATCAACAGGAACCCTCTCCAGCGGCCGCTCTCCGCTAGTCTCCAGCAGGACTTTGTAACCTTCTTCTGATAACGTTTGCATTAAGGGAACGACTTCGCGTTCCTGCAGCATCGGCTCGCCGCCCGTGATCTCGACCAGTCCACCGCTGGGGCTAAGGCGCGTCACCTCATCCAGGACTTCGCCGATCGTCATCTTTCGCCCGCCCTGGAATGTATACTCGCTATCACACCACGTGCAGCGCAGATTGCATCCCATCAGTCGAACGAAAACGCAGGGAAGCCCGGCGTGCGTCGATTCCCCTTGCAACGACTTGTAGATTTCAATGATTTGCATGACAGATTCGCAAACGGGCTAGCGCCCTGAGCCAGCTGAGAGTTGTAAACGATTACTCAGAATACTTGGCGGTCGTCGTATCGGTCTCAAATACCGTAACGTCCTTGACCCGTACCCGGCCATGGGTGACAGCCTGCAGGCGCGTATTAGACTGATCATAAAAATACTTCGCCAGATTTTCGGCCGAAGGATTGATCGCCGTGAAAGGCTCAATATCGTTGATCATCTGGTGATCGAGACGCTCGATCACGTGCTTCATGACTTCACGCAGGTCTTTGAAATCGAGCAGGAGCCCAGCTTTGTCGAGTTCCGCACCCGCCAGAGTGACACGAATCTTGTAATTGTGGCCGTGCGGATTCTCGCACTTGCCTTTGTAGTTGCGCAGGTAATGGCCTGCCGCAAACGAATCTTCGACCGTAACCTCGAACATGGTCCTCCCGGAGCCGCGCGTGCTCATTGCACTTGATGCAGCATCCGCAAGCTTCTATTGTACCCCGCCCAAGCGCTTGCACTTGACCCCGCGCCATCGACGCATGTAGGTTGGCCGCTTGGCTACAAGCCTCATGGGGAACGTATGCGCCGCCAGATCTCGTTAGTTTTGTGCGTCTTTCTTACGGTCCTTCTCGCCGGCGTCTCAGCACAAAAGAGGAGTGAAGAACCCGAGTTCGACATTAAGGAGCACTACACAAAATACGAATACCGGATTCCTATGCGGGATGGCGTTCACCTGTTCACATCCGTTTACGTTCCGAAGGATAGTTCCCATTCGTATCCGTTTCTGATCGACCGCACTCCCTACAGTGTGGGCCCATATGGTGTGGACCACTATCCGAAGCGGCTTGGCCCGTCGTCCGACTTCGAAAAGTCCGGCTACATTTTTGTTTTCCAGGACGTTCGCGGACGTTATATGTCGGAAGGCCAGTTCGTTGAAATGACTCCTCATGTCGATAACAAAAAGTCGAAAAAGGATGTGGACGATGCCAGCGATCTCTATGACACGATCGATTGGCTGCTGAAGAATGTGCCGAACAACAACGGCAACGCAGGAATCTGGGGGATTTCGTACCCGGGATTCTATACGTCGGCCAGCATGATCGACTCACATCCTGCGCTGAAGGCCGCGTCGCCGCAGGCTCCAATGACGGATCTGTTCATGGGAGACGATGCCTACCATGGCGGCGCTTTCATGCTAGCTGCGAACTTCGGTTTTTATGCGTTCTTCAAGCCGCAGGATAACCCGCAGCTTCCTCAGAAATCCGTGCCGTTCGACTTCAAGACGAATGACGGATACGACTTCTATCTAAATGTCGGCCCAATCGGCAATCTGTCGAAGCTGCTCGACGAAAAGAGCGCGCTTTTTGACGACCAGATGCGTCACGACACATACGACGACTACTGGAAAGTCCGCGATCTCGCGCCGCACATGAAGAACATCCATTGTGCCGTGCTCACCGTTGGGGGTTGGTTTGATGCCGAAGATCTTCAAGGCCCGTTTAGTACTTTCCACTCCGTCGATAAGAACAATCCGGGCATTTTCAATGCGCTGGTCGTGGGTCCGTGGGTGCATGGCGGATGGGCGGGTTATGACGGCGAGCGCCTGAGCCGAGCCGATTTCGCCTCGAATACGGGGGATTTCTATCGCAAGAACATCCTGTTTCCATTTTTCGAGCATTACCTGAAAGGAACCGGCGAACCAAAGCTGCCAAAAGCTTACGTTTTCGAAACTGGCACGAACGTCTGGAGACGGTACTCCGCGTGGCCTCCGAAGGAAGCACAAACCCGCACGCTATATCTTCATGCGAATGGCTTTCTTTCGTTCGATGCGCCAAGCGCTGACGCATCAGAGTTTGATGAGTACATCAGCGATCCGGCCAAACCCGTTCCTTTCGTGAGCTACACTGCAATGAACGTACCCCAGGAATACATGGTTTCTGACCAGCGTTTCGCCGATAGCCGAACAGATGTTCTGGTTTATTCGACATCTCCGCTGCAGGAGGACATAACGATTCTGGGGCCTCTTTCACCAAAGCTGTTCGTCTCTACTTCGGGCACGGATTCTGACTGGGACGTCAAGCTAATCGACGTCTACCCGACCGATTACCCGGAAAGCAAACTGGACGCGCAGAAATCCGAGGATCACAACAAACCGCGAACCGATGTAGGACCGCCAAACTTTGCGATGGGTGGATATCAGCAGTTAGTGCGAGGCGAGCCGTTCCGGGGAAAATTCCGCCACAGCTTCGAGAAGCCGGAACCATTTACTCCTGGCAAGGTGGAGGAGGTCGGCTTCACAATGCAAGACGTGAACCACACTTTCCGTAAAGGCCATCGCATCATGGTTCAGATCCAGAGTTCATGGTTTCCGCTGACGGATCGGAATCCTCAGACCTTCGTCAACATTCCCGATGCAAAACCTGCTGATTTTGTTAAGGCAACCGAGCGCGTATATCGCACAAAGGCGCAGCCGTCGGGACTAGTCGTGCAAGTTCTGGAAAATCCCGGAGCCGCTGAGGAACACAAGTAGGAGAATCTACTCGCCTACGCCGAAGAAACGCTCGACCACGCCGATATCGGTCGTGCGCTTGTAGTTTGGCAGGCTGTCGACGAAAACACGGCCATATTGCTTTTTTAGAATGCGGTTGTCGAGCAAAACAAGAAGTCCTCGGTCGTGGAGCGAGCGAATTAGTCTTCCAAAGCCTTGTTTCAGCGTTATGACCGCTGATGGAACCTGATATTGGAAGAAGGCATTGCCCCCGTCAGCGTCAATCGCCTTCACCCGCGCCGCTACGACCGGATCGCTTGGCACCGCAAACGGCAGGCGATCGATAATCACGCAACTGAGTTGCTCTCCCTGAACGTCCACTCCCTGCCAAAACGAAGACGTCGCAAATAGCACGGCATTCGGCGTCAGCCGAAACTCCTCGAGCAGCGCGCTTTTCGGGGCATCTCCCTGGCGCAACATCGGGAATTCGATTTCGCCCAAAAGCCGTTGATAAATGTCATTCATCTGCGCGTAGCTGGTGAAGAGGACGAACGCACGACCCCGGGTGATCTCCAGCAACTTACGGATGTGTTCGGCTGCCTTGATGGTGAAGTGTGGAGTGCGCGGATCAGGAAGATCGGGAGGAACATACAGGACCGCCTGGCTCTGATAGTCGAAGTGTGAGGGCAGGACCAACTCTCGCGCGTGTTCGAATCCTAGCCGTCGCCTGATGTATTCGAATCCTCCAGTAACGGCGAGCGTTGCGGAAGTGAGAATGGCGGACTCCAATTTCGACCAGAGGCACTCACGCAAGATCGGACCGACGTCGATCGGAGTCGCCTGCAGAAACACGTGCTGTCGTCCCGAGAAAGCCTCTTTTTTATCAGAGCCGCTGTTGCGGGAAAAGCCTCCCCTTCCGCGCCGCTCGATCCAGAAAACACAATTCTTGTCTTCTGATTCGAGCGCAAAACTCAGTTGCACTTGAATTTCCTGTGCCCGGCGGACAAAGCCGAAAATCTCTTCTGGCTTTTGTTGCAAGCCTTCCAGTTCGCCGGCAAGCCTCGTGAGTGCCTGATTCAACCCGGCGTATTCGTCCCCATTCTCCTCGAGAAATTCGCGCCGAGTCTCGAATGCGAAGCGTCCGTCCCCTGATGGGAGCAACGAGAAGAAAAGCTGCGAACGCTCACGCAGACTTCCTAGAGTCCCCGAGAGGGAAGCCGAAAACATTTGATTGTGCTGAAGGGATTGCTCAACATCGCGAGCCAATTCTTCGACTCGCAGGTTGCTGACTGAGATTCCGAAATAGTTCCCCGCGATCTCTTCAAGTTCGTGCGCCTCGTCGAAGATCACGGCGGCAGCTTCGGGCAGAATGCCCGCATCGGGCGCGCCGTCGGCCTGCAGTTTGATCGCAAGATCGGCAAAAAAGAGATGGTGGTTGACGATGATGATGTCGCTCTCCATCCCACGCCGCCGCATCTCTGTGATGAAGCATCGCTCCCACTCGCTGCACTTTTGGCCAGTGCAGGTATCGGCTCGGGCATCGAGCTTGTGCCACAGCGCGCTCGCTTCCGGAAGTTCCGCCAACTCCGCGCGGTCGCCCGTAGATGTGTTCTTCTCCCATGCCGCAATCGCGCGATACTGCTCAATCTCTTCCAATCCGCTGAGAACGGGCTGATTGGTCAGATCGTAAAGCTTCTTCCGGCAGAGATAGTTGTTTCGCCCTTTCATGTAGCAAACGGAAAGGTGCTCACCTGAATCTCCGTAGAGCGCCTTTTCGAGGAAGGGGACGTCTTTGTAGAAAAGCTGTTCTTGCAGATTCTTGGTGCCGGTGGAGATGATGACGCGCTTGCCGGAGCGAATCACCGGGACGAGATAGGCGAGGGTCTTGCCGGTTCCGGTACCGGCTTCAACGACCAGGTGCCGCTTCTCCTCCAGCGCCTGTTCGATGGCCTGCGCCATCTGCAGCTGCCCACGGCGGAACTCGTATGCCGGATGCTTTCGTGACAGCACGCCGCCGGGTCCGAAGAACTGATGAAGTGACGATTCCTTCGCAGCGGCAGGCTTCGGGCCGGAAACAAGAGATACGGGATCGAAAGGCTGAGGCACGGAAGTCTCTATAATAGCGATTCCGGGCATCCTAAGATGTCGGCAGCTGCGATGCCGCCGGCAATGCGCCCGAAGCGAGCCTTAATTGAGCCAGGCCTCTGACAATTTAGTTGGCACTCCAGTTTCTGCCCCGGCGACGATTCCTGTCGTGGCTATCGTCGGTCGACCGAATGTCGGGAAGTCCACCCTGTTCAACCGCATCGTTGGGAAGCGGCGAGCGATTGTGGGCGACGAGCCCGGCATCACCAGGGATCGTCTTTACGGTGATGCTGAATGGGATGGCCGAAAACTTCGCATCGTCGACACTGGCGGCATCCTGCCTGAAGAAAAGGACTTAATCCCGTCGGAGATCTTTCGGCAGGCGCGAGTCGCATTGGAAGAAGCTGCGGCGATTATCATGGTGGTCGACGGACGTTCCGAGTTGGCGGGTCCTGATCTCGAACTTGTTCGCCTTCTTCGCAAGGGCAATCGTCCTCTCTTCCTCGCCGTGAACAAAGTCGACTCGGAGAAGCAATCGTCGCTCATCGATGACTTTCACCGTCTCGGGATCAGGCAGATGTTCCCTATTTCTGCCGAGCACGCCCGGGGCGTGGACGACCTGCTGGACGCCGTCGTTGCCATACTGCCCAAGGCCATCGCCACAGAAGGCACAGAGGTGGCAGAGGAACCGATCGATCGGCAGGAGGAATCTGCAACTGAAGACCAGCAGGCGGAGCATGAGATCAAAGTGGCCATCATCGGCCACCCAAATGTCGGCAAATCAACACTGCTGAACTCCCTGACATCTTCCGATCGCGCCATCGTCTCTCCGATTCCTGGCACCACCCGCGACGCTGTGGATGAAGTTGTCGAACACAATGGGCGCACCTTCCGGTTCATCGACACGGCCGGGATTCGCCGCAAGGGCAAGACTCATCTCATGGCAGAGAAACTTTCTGTCGTGATGGCTCACAAACACCTCGAAGCGGCCGATATCGCTCTGTTCGTGATCGACGCGACGGAGGGAGTCAGCCAACTCGATGCGTCGATCGCAGGTTACGCCCACGAGAGCGGGCGATCCATCATCATCGTCGTGAATAAGTGGGACTTGATGATCAGCGGGCAAGAGAAAAAAGGAAGGCCGACAAAGTCTGAGCGCATGCGCGAGACAAAGCGCCCCGGAGACCGCGCCGCGTATGAAGAACGCCTGCGATATGAGCTCAAGTTTTTAAATTACGCGCCAATCGTCTTCATTTCGGCTCAGAGCGGCAAGGGAACAGACCAAATATTCCCGCTGCTGGAAAAAGTCGCCGCCGAGCGCAGGAAACGAATCACCACTTCGGAAATGAATCGGTTTCTCGAGCATATCGATTTTGATCGTGCTTCTGTTCCCATGAGGCAGCGGGTCAAGATTCTCTACCTGACGCAAGCTTCGGTTGCACCACCAACCTTTGTGCTTTTCACGAACCGCAGCGTGAAGCTGCATTTCGCGTATCACCGATTCCTCGAGAATCAGATTCGCGCCGCATTCGGCTTCATGGGTACACCGATTTGGATAAAGACAAGAGCCAGAGAGTAGGCCCCTTAATCCGGCGGCATTTGTTTGTCCTGAGTCATGAGCCCAATTCTTTGCACACCCGCATGATGGGCCTGATCAATCACATCTGCAACGTACTCAAAATCGACGTCTGCGTCTCCGCGCACAAAGGCCACCTTCTCTACGCGAGTTAAGTAAATTCGCGCCAAACGATTCTCCAACTCTGGCCATGGCACGTCGTCCTGATTAATCTTGACCGAGGGTGGTCGATCTTTCGCAGTCCACAATACCTGGATCACTATGGTACGAGCCCGCGGCTGCGTGGACGCCGGCTTCTGGTCCGGTTGAGGAATTTGTGCCTTTTCCCCAAACTCTGGGTCCATCGATACCACCAGCATGAACATGATGATCAGCGTCAGCAACACATCGATCAGCGGTGTGACATTGATCTGCGGTCTGGACGGACCTCCGCCTGCCATTGAGAAAGCCATGAGTATTGCTCCTCTCGGGCACGCGTGTCTGCAGGATCAGACACCTCTCTAACGGCAGGAGTTCCAACACTCTGCAAAGTGGAACTCAACGGGTCACGCCGGCGAAGGCGCGGGCGGCAAGTCGGGAGGAAGCGGATTTGTGACTGTCGCCGTGGGCGGCGGATACAGAACTACACTGAGCGCTCGGTATCTGGCAGCGAAGAAGTAGATGGAATACGCCGGGAAAAAGACGATTACAGGGACCGAGATCATCGCCACTAAGTAGAAAAAGATTGCAAGAAGGATGCAGCCAGCGACGACCGCTGCCGTGATCGTGAAAACGTTCCAGGTTAAACCAGCGGTTTTCCCGGCGAGCACCGCTGCAACAACTACTCCGACAACTGGAATCGCTACAAGCACTCCCAAGATCACCGTCGCGATGGTCACCAAAATCGCAGCCCCGATTGCCAGGACAATCTTCATCCCGATGTAGGCGGCGTAACCACCCTTCTCCGCGTCCAGCGTGGGCAACAATCGTCGCCACGCTTCTATCGGGCCGATGCCCTCGATTGCCATCTGAGGAATGACAAAGTCTTTGGTCATTACATGCACAACGGCTACCACGACACAGAACAGCAAAAACACGCACAAGACGACAATTCCGCCAATCACCAGCCCGGCGATGTGCTCTTTCGGGTGAGTGAACCATCCGGCGGTGTAGGCGAAGAGAGCTGGAAGACCAAACAGAACGATGGCTACGACGAACGTTATAAGTGTGAAGCCGATCTGCCAAAGGAAGAAAGGCCATGCAATGCCCTGTCTTCTGTTCCATCCTTCTCGAATGTGACACTCTCTTTTAAGGACGCTATCGAACAAAATGAAGCGCATTACGCTGCTGATATAGAGAAACACAATGAAGAGAATTAGCCCGGTAACGACGATGGTCCCAATCAAACCAGCGAGGATGGCGGGATCAATTTTGGGGAATCCCAAGGGATAGGCGCCTCCGCCGCGGCCGGAATTTGGATTGAGATTTCCGCCCGAACCCAGCTCGCCAGCGAGCAATCCCACGAACGCCAGGCGGGTCCATTGCCCAAAGCGAAACGGTTGAAACAGTTGCCGTTTGGTGTGTTCGAAGGCAAGCGAGATGGTATCGACAGCGGAGATGGGCACAGTGCACCTCGACCGGAACGCTCACGAGCAAGGTACTGCGAACGAGTCCGGAGGGCAACCGGATTCGCGAGTGGTGACTGGGATCACCTCAATCAGGTCGATCTGATCATTCATACCGCAGCGCCTCAACTGGATCCAATTTGGACGCCCGCAGCGCCGGAACAAGTCCGCTGGCAACACCAACCAGAAGGAGAGCACCCGTAGACAGCAGCACCGTGATCATCGAGATTCGCAGGTGAATGTCACCTTGTCCGGAGTCGTCCTCAAACAGCGGACCCATCATTGGCAGCGTACCGACGCCCCATGCGATGAGGTAAGAAAGAATGACTCCAATCGCGCCGCCTACCAGCATGATCAACAGCGTCTCCGCCAGAAACTGAAACTTGATATGCCGCTTGCGGGCTCCCAGTGCGCGTCGTAGCCCGATTTCGCGGATTCGCTCATCCACTGAAACGAGCATGATGTTCATTACGCCGACGCCGCCGATACCTAGCGTCAACGTACCGATGAATGTAAGCAGCACCTGTAATCCAATCGTCAGCGCATCAATCACCGGACGAAACTCGTCGCGGCCGAACATCTGGAAGGCCTTCGGATCAGTCGGGGAAAAATTTTGGCGTGTCGCGACCGCAGCTAAAACCTGAGCCATTGCTTTCTTTTCAAACTGAGGCGCAATTGGCTCAAAGACCATGACGGCCGCATAGCGCGTGTTCCACAGATCGCCAGCCGCCGAATAAGGAATCCACGAGGAGTCGTCGTCGCTGGAAAAGTAATTGCTCAGCTGGATCTTGCGAGTCATCACGCCGATTACGGTGAAGCGCACGCCGGAAACGAGAACCGTTTCGCCAACAGCTGGACGTCCACTGAAAAGTTGTTCCTTCAATCTTCCGCCGAGAAAGATGACCCGGCGCCGTTCCAGTTCGTCTTCTGCGTTGATCCAGCGGCCTTCAGAAGGGACTTCATTCCGCATTTCGCCATACTCCGGGCAGACTCCGCGCACCGGCGCGGTGCCCACCAGGCGGTCACCATAGGCAATGCCTGGCCGGCGGACAGTTTCGAGGCATACATGTTTCACGAGCGGTGCGGTCGCCTTCACCATATCGAGGTCGGCCTGCTCGAGAACGACTTTCTTGCCGGCACGCTGGCCTCCAGGCTGCTCGCTGGTTTGCTGCGGCCAACAGATCACGACGCTCTTTCCGAAGGCATCGAACCCATGTACGAGAACGCTGCGAAAACTGCTTCCATACGCGATGAGCAACGTCACGGTTGCGATTCCCCAAACAATCCCGAGCATCGTAAGAAAGCTGCGTGTGATGTTGCGCTTTAGCGCGACCCAGGCTTCGAGAATGATCTCAATCAACATGGAAAAGAAACTCGATTCGGGACTTATCCGCCAGCCTCATACCGCAGCGCTTCGATCGGATCAATCGACGCCGCCCTCCTCGCGGGATAGAGCGCCGCGCCCACCGCAATCGCACCCAATAGTCCTGCAGCTGTGAGCCCTGAACTCCAGCTCGGAATCAAGCCCGCAAAGAAGTCAGGCATCGGCAGCAGATTCACCAGCGCACAAAAGCCGAATGCAATCCCGAGCCCGATTCCTCCACTGAGCAGCGCGATGATCAAGGCCTCCATGAAAAACTGCCTCAGGATTGTTCCTGCCGGCGCGCCGATTGCTTTTCTCACTCCGATCTCTCGGGTCCTCTCGCGTACCGCCACGAGCATCACATTCATGACGCCAATCCCTCCGAGCAGCAGGGTGACGATACCTACCGCTCCGAGGAAGAATTTCATGCCGTCGGTCATCGTCTTAAAAGCCTGCGCTTCCTGCACGGTATCCCAGATTGGACATGCTTCTTTGTCGTTTGGATCGTAGCGATGCATGCGGGCCAGCGCGACGCGAACCTCGCGCTTGCATGCTTCATGTTGCGATACCGACCTCGGAGTCACGAGAAGCTGATCGAATGTCGTATTGGTTCCCGGAGGCTTGTCTGGAAAATCGCGCTTCATCGCGGTAAACGGCAAAAATACTTTGTTGACATCCCACCCGTCATAGCTCGAGTCCTGCTTCTTCTTTGCCATCACACCAATGACCGTATAAGGAAAATCGTTCAGATAAACATTCTCGCCAACGGGATTTCGCCCGGGGAAAAGCTGCTTCGCTGCGTCTGATCCCAGAAATGCCACGCGGCGGGCTTCGCGCATGTCGTCCCAGTCATAGAAGCGGCCCTGCCCGACATCCAGGGTACGAATGTAGCCGAATGGTGGGTACGATCCGGTAACCGTCAAAGCTGCATTGTTGTAATTGGAATGCGTACGGACTGTATCTTGCTCGAGTTCGGGGATGGCGTATTCGCAATCCGGAGACTCCGACTGAACGACTTGCACATCTTCATCTTCCCAGTGGATCACGCGCCCCGCGTGCATGCCGCCCGCCTGCAGGCTGGTTCGGCCATGAAAGACGATCATGACGTCTTTGCCCAAGTTTCGGGCCTGCTCCGCCTGGCCTTTTCGCAAGCCTTCGCCCGCCGCGACCATCAGCACGATCGACACGATGCCCCACGCAATTCCAAACATCGTCAGGAATGCTCGTAACTTGTGCGACCACAAGGTGCGTAGAACATCGACGAATAAGTCACGAATCGTCATGCCACTGACTTGGACGAGGCCCTGTGGAGAAAGTGAGCCCCTTCCACTTGGAGATACGAATCTAGTGGCATTTTTGTTCAGGATTTTTGGGTTTTATGTAAGGAGAGTTGCGTGACCTAGACATGCACCGGGGCAATCCCGGCCAGCCACAAATCAAATTCTTTTAATGCTAACTCGCATTGCAAACGATGCCGCTCTTTGCGATCGCGAACTTTCCGGTCGAGGGCGGGTAGCAAATCAAAAGTAATATTGGCCGGCTGGAAGTTGTTCGGGTCTGAATGAGTCACATAGTGTGTGAGGGAACCGAAGGCGGAAGCGCGGGGCGCTGGTATCAACGGAGCGCCGGAGACTAGAGCCGCGGCATGCGTTCCGGCAATGAGGCCGGTTGCGATGGACTCTACGTAGCCCTCAACTCCACAGATCTGTCCCGCGAAAAAGACCTTCGGATGGGATTTCATCTGCAAAGTCTCCCCCAGCAGACTTGGTCCGTTGATATACGTGTTGCGATGAATCTGCCCGTAGCGCAGGAATTGCGCGTTCTCGAGACCGGGTATGAGTCGCAGAACACGAGCCTGCTCGCCGAACTTCAGATGATTTTGAAATCCAACGAGGTTATAGGAATCGGCCCGCAGATTCTCTTGGCGTAACTGCACAACGGCATACGGCGTCTTACCCGTTCGCGGATCCCTCAACCCCACAGGTTTCATCGGTCCGAAACGCAAAGTATCGCGCCCGCGCCGGGCGATCTCTTCAATGGGGAGGCAGCTTTCAAAGTAATTCAGCTTTTCCCAATCTTTTTCCTCCACGGACTGTGCCGAAAGCAGAGCATCGTAGAATGCGCCGTATTCTTCTTGTGTCATCGGACAGTTGATGTAATCTGCCGAACCTTTGTCGTAGCGCGCCGCCATGTAAACGCGCGACATGTCGATCGATTCCGCCTCCACGATCGGACTGATCGAGTCGTAGAAATAGAGATGGGCCGCTGCCTTCTCATGCTCGGCGCCGTCGTTGCTCAACCGCGCAATCTCTGATGCCAGAGCATCGGACGTTAATGGGCCTGTGGCGATGATCGTCACGCCCCTCGTCTCGTCTACAGATCCGATCTCTTCTCGACGCACATGAATTCGAGGCTCGTGCGAAATTGCTTGCGTGACTCGCGCCGCAAAAGTAACCCGATCGACCGCCAGTGCGTGACCCGCTGGAACTGCACACTCGCGCGCGATCTCCATGAGCAACGACCCCGCACGCCGCATTTCCTCTTTGAGAAGCCAAGGAGCAGTGTTCTCGCTGTCGGACTTCAGAGAATTTGAGCAGACCAGTTCGGCGAAATCGGCGGTCTGGTGTGCAGGTGTAGAACGTACCGGACGCATCTCGCAGAGTTCGACGTCGATGCCGCGGCGCGCGCACTGCCACGCGGCTTCCGACCCGGCAAGCCCTGCGCCTATGATTTTGACGGGAGACATCCGATTCAACCTGCGATCCTTCACGACCCAGAATTCAACACTTCGCTTCCTTCATTGTGGCACAGAGATGTCAGCGCTCGTCAGAGGATTACCCGCGAATCTCCGACGCGCTTCGTGACACGCTCCCGATCAAGATACTCAAGCAGCGGAATCGCATATTTGCGGCTTACACCCGTCATTTCTTTGAACAACGCAACATCCATACTCGCCGATCTGCTCTTTTGCACGGCCACCTGCTGCCGCAAGTGCGCGAGCGCCGAGTTATGAAATACAAGGTCATCGGAGACTTTAATCAGCACTTTATCGCGCAGCAGAAGCGTCACGATTTTCTGTGCACGCACCTTATCGATTTTCAGTCCCGCCAGCACTTCCGGTAAAGCAGGAACTTTCAATCCCGCGGCCGCGAAAGCTCCTTCAATTTTTTTCTTTGACTCAGCCTCTTCATCTTTCATTACAACGCCGCGCCCTGGTAGACGGACGAGTTCGCCCGTGACCTCGATTTTTTTCTGCGCCATCAGGCTTTGAAGGATGTGGTCGAAAATGGGCGATACGGGCTTCACCTCTTCCCGAAGTCGCTCTTTTGTAATCCCAGATTCGAGTGGGTTCTTTGTATGAAATTCTGTCACTGCGTCACGAATGAGTTGCATGAGAGCAGTCAGTTGCCCCAACTCAACAAAGAAGTTCCCCACACGTACGATCTCGCCCTTATGCAACGATGAGTTGAGAGCATTCTCGATTTGTGTCTCCTCCAAGCCAGACTCTGCGACCAGCCTCTGGATGGAGATGCCCACCTGCCCGCGTCGCACTATGCGCACCTGTAAAGATTTCTCAATATCCCAGTCAGACAGGAGCGCGAGGCTTCTGCCATCTTTAGAAAGCTTCGCGAGCGGCGCAGCATCGAGAACAACGCCTCCTCCTATCGTCACGACCGGGGAGAACTGCCTGATGATGAAATGGTCTCCGGGGAGCAAAAGGACAGGCTGCGGCAAGAGCAGACGCGCGAAGGCGGTTTCGCCCGGAAGAATCTGCGCTCTATCGATCAGCCGTATGCCAGCGATCGTCTCCATCGTTTGACAATGAAAATGGACCCGAGCGGTATTCTTCAGGGCCCGTGGTACTGACGATAGTAGCCGGAGTTGAACGTCCACTCGGCGTGTTGCGGTAAAAGTATCTGGCGGGGCCAAAATCATCCCGCGCGCAAGATCTTCGGTGCTCGCTCCAACCACGTTGACTGCTGTCCGTTGCCCAGCAACCGCGACCTTCGCAGGTTCCCCGTGGACTTGCACCCCACGCACTCTAAACTTTCTGCCCGTGGAGAATGCCTCCAACTCGTTCTCCTGGCGGATCGTTCCAGAAATCAGTGTTCCGGTCACCACCGTGCCGAATCCCTTCATCGTGAACACGCGATCGACCGGAAGGCGCGCCAAGCCCTTCGAGTCTCGCGCTGGAACCTGATCGGCTGTCGCAGCAATGGCCTTCTTCAGCTCTTCCAGCCCCGAGCCAGTCAAAGAACTGACTGCGACAATCGGAGCCTTGGGCGCCTCGAGGAATGTGCCGCGCAAGAATTCTTCGACTTCGAGTCGCACGACTTCCAGGGTCTCAGCGTCAACCGCATCGGCTTTCGTCAGCACCGTGATTCCCCGCTGTACTCCGAGCAGTTGCAGAATGTCGAAGTGCTCCCGAGTCTGTGGCTTGATGGATTCGTCGGCCGCAATGACCAATATGACAAGATCGATCCCACCCACGCCCGCCAGCATATTGCGCACGAACCGCTCGTGTCCCGGCACATCCACAAAAGCCACCTGCATGCGCTCACCTGCTGAGTCGACGAGGTCCATGTGCGCAAACCCAAGATCGATCGTGATTCCTCGGCGTTTCTCCTCCTGCAGGCGGTCCGCATCAATGCCCGTAAGAGCCTTAACCAGCGCGGTTTTACCATGGTCGATGTGCCCGGCGGTGCCGACGATGACCGATTTCATGCCTTGAGAATCCTAGCAGGCGCGGCTTCGAAAAATGCGCAAAATCCCGCCCAAGAACCCCTATCGCTGCCGCACTCCAAAATGCGACAATAGAGGCTCTCCATGCCTACTTCTTTGACCTCTGCTTTCTCCCCGGAAACCATCCGGCAGCATGGCCTTACGCTCGACGAATACGAGAAGATCAAGCAACTTCTCGGCGGCCGCGAACCCTCGCTCACCGAACTCGGGATATTCAGCGTGATGTGGAGCGAGCACTGCTCCTATAAATCATCGCGCGTTCATTTGAAAAGACTCCCGACTCGCAGTAAGCACGTTCTGCAGGGCCCCGGAGAGAACGCCGGCATCATCGACATCGGAGACGGATGGGCCTGCGCCTTCAAGATCGAATCGCATAACCATCCTTCCTTCATTGAGCCATTCCAAGGGGCAACAACCGGAGTGGGCGGGATTCTCCGCGACATTTTCACCATGGGCGCGCGGCCCGTCGCTGTGATGGACTCCTTGCGGTTTGGGCCCATCACTCAGGAATCGGGAATTTCAAGAAAAGAACTGCACAAGAACCACTCGGTGATGGAAGGCGTGGTTAGCGGCGTGGCTTCATATGGCAACTGCTTCGGAGTTCCGAATCTGGGTGGCGAAACCAAATTCGAGGCTTGCTATTCGGGCAATCCGCTGGTGAATGCGTTTGCCTTGGGTTTGGTCAAGAAGAACGAAATTTTCTACGCCCGCGCGGCGGGGGAAGGCAATCCAGTCATCTACGTCGGCGCCAAGACCGGCAAAGATGGGATCCACGGCGCGACCATGGCCAGCGAGGAGTTCAGCGAAGCATCCGAGGCAAAGCGCCCGAATGTTCAGGTCGGCGATCCATTCCTCGAGAAGCTTTTGCTGGAAGCTTGTCTTGAAGCCATGCAGACCGGCGCAATCGTAGGCATTCAAGACATGGGCGCTGCCGGCCTGACCTGCTCGACTTGCGAAATGGGCGGCCGCGGCAACGTGGGAATCGAGATTGAACTCGACCGTGTTCCTCAACGTGAGACGAACATGACTCCCTACGAGATCATGCTCAGCGAGTCACAGGAACGCATGCTTCTCGTCGCCCAGAAAGGGCGAGAAGACGAGGTCTATCGGGTCTTCGAAAAATGGGGACTGGACGCCGTCGAGATCGGCAAGGTCACGACTGACAACAAACTGCGGGTCCTGGAACACGGCAAAATCGTCGCTGAGATTCCTAATCCGGCGTTGACCGACGAAGCCCCTCTCTACAAACGTCCACTGGCACGCTGGGAACCTCCGGTCCCGCGCGAAAAGCCTGAGGACATCACCTTCGGCATTGAGAGCGATTTCACTTCAACTCTAAAGCAGCTTCTGGGCAGTCCGAACATCAGCAGCAAACGTTGGGTCTGGCAGCAGTATGACCACATGGTGCAAACCAACACGGTGGAAGCACCAGGCGCGGGCGACGCAGGCGTGATTCGAATCAAGGGAACGCAGCGTGGTCTCTCGATGGCACTTGATGGTAATGGACGCTGGTGCTACCTCGACCCGCGGCTCGGCGCGATGCACGCGGTCGCTGAGGCAGCGCGCAAAGTCGCATGCTCCGGCGCGGTTCCCGTGGGCGCTACGAACTGCCTGAACTTCGGCAATCCCGAGAAGCCGCACATCATGTGGCAGTTCTCGCAGACCATCGATGGCATCACCAAAGCCTGCGAGGAACTGGAAATCCCGATCACTGGCGGCAACGTCAGCTTCTATAACGAGACTCTGGGCGAAGGGATTTATCCCACTCCCGTACTGGGAGTGGTTGGAATTTTGGAAGATGTCCACAAAGCCGCGAAGATGCATTTCGCAGCTCCAGGGCGAACCCTCATGCTGTTGCGCGCAGGCGAGCCCGGTGACGTCACCGACGCGGAAACGGAGTTCGGCTCCTCTGAGTACACAAAGGAGATTCTTGGATCCCTCTGGGGCTATCCGCCCGAGTTGGAACTCGAAAGCGAAGCTTCCCTGCAGAAAGCCGTCGTAGAACTGATTCGGCAAGAGCTATTGGATTCGGCTCACGACTGCTCGGATGGAGGCATCGCCGTTGCTTTGGCCGAGAAGGCGCTTCCGAAGCACGTAGGAGCACGTGTGAACCTGACGTCCGGCGGGCTTTTCAACGAGCATTCGCTATTCGGGGAAGATGCGAGCCGAATCTTGGTATCTTGCGACCCCAGCCATGCAGCGCGAATCAAAGAAGTGGCGGCGAAATTTGGCGTTTCCGTGTACGTTATTGGCGAGACGATTCCCGAAGTACTGGAGATCGCTCTCGACGGAAAGACTGTAATTCAAGCTCCCATTGCTGAACTGGAAGAAGCGTACGAGGGTGCCTTGGAAGCGGCACTCAAGAGTGATCCTGAATTAGTTGCGGCAGACTGAACCCGATATTCGTGTGAGAAGGGCCAATAGCGAAATGTACAGACCTGACAAGTTCCACGATGAGTGCGGTGTAGTCGCTATCTTCTCTCACCCAGAAGCGGAGAAGCTTGCCTACCTCGGTCTCCACGCCTTGCAGCATCGCGGCCAGGAGTCGGCGGGCATTGTCACTTCCGACGGCCTCACGGCAAAAGCCCACAAAGCTATGGGTACGGTGGCCGACATCTTCACGGAAGACGTTCTCGCCAAACTCCGTGGAACACTCGCCATTGGACACACGCGTTACTCCACCGCCGGCGACTCCGCCCTGCTGAACGCCCAGCCGATTCTAGTCCAATCGAATAAAGGCGCCATTGCTGTCGCGCACAATGGAAATCTCGTAAACGCGCACTCACTCCGCGCTCGGCTTGAAAGCCAAGGTTCCATTTTCCAGACGAATAGCGACACGGAGGTCATCGTTCATCTGATCGCGCTGTCGAAGGAACATACGCTTCCCGAAGCCATGGCCGACGCCCTGCGGCGCGTCGATGGAGCATTCTCACTGGTGATGATGAGCAACGATCGCGTGTTCGCGGTTCGCGACCCACGAGGATTCCGTCCACTGGCAATGGGGCGCATTCCTGCTGTCGAGGGCCAGAAGCGTGACACGATCGTTTTTGCCTCCGAGACCTGCGCGTTCGATCTGATCGGGGCTGAGTATGTCCGTGATGTAAAGCCTGGGGAACTGATCATCGTCAGTAACGAAGGGATCTCTTCGCGCTTTTACTCGACGGCCGCCCCGCAATCGAGCTGCATCTTTGAGCACGTTTATTTTTCCCGTCCGGATAGTCTTGTTTTTGGACGTTCAGTTCAAACAAGCCGCGAGCAACTTGGCCGTCAGCTGGCGCGTGAGGCTCCAGTAGATGCGGACTTGGTTGTCCCCGTTCCGGATTCCGGCGTGACCGCCGCGGTCGGTTACGCTGCTGAGAGTAGCATTCCATTCCGCTTCGGACTGATCCGCAACCACTACGTCGGGCGAACCTTCATCGAACCGAGCCAGAGCGTCCGCGATTTCGGCGTGAAGCTGAAGTTGAATCCAGTTCGTTCTCTGCTCGAGGGTAAGCGCGTCGTCTTGATTGACGATTCGATCGTGCGCGGTACGACGAGCCGCAAGATCGTTCGCATGATCCGCAACGCAGGCGCAACCGAAGTCCACATGCGGATTTCCTGTCCACCGACGATCTCGCCGTGCTACTACGGCGTGGACACGCCTTCGAAGAAACAACTGATCGCGGCGAATAAATCCGTAGATGAAATTCGCGACTACATTGGCGCAGATTCTCTTGCTTATTTGTCGCTTGAGGGGCTGAAGAAGGCCTGCGGCGAAGGTCAATCTACTTCGTACTGCTCGGCGTGTTACACGGGCAAGTATCCTACCGACATCATCGATGTCGAGGAGATTCAACCGGCTGTGGTGCGCCGTTAACCGAGCGGTTTTCGTGCTCGAACGACGCGCGCAATGCCCTGCAAGTCTGGTATAACCTTCAACTCATTCCAGTCCGCCAGTAAAGGCTGAACCTGATCAGCGATCGTTCCGCTAATCTCAAATACAAGCCACCCACCCGGCCGGAGAATCTCCAGAGCCTGCGGAATCAATCTCGCGATCACTTCTGTTCCCTTCGCTCCAGCAAAGACGGCGGTGCGCGGCTCAAACTTTCGTACTTCCCGTTGAACCTGATCCTCTTCCGATTCCCCGACGTACGGCGGATTGGAAACGATTAGATCGAAGTTACCGCTTAGCCCCTCGAGCAGATCGGCATTGTGAAACTGAACCCGATCATTCAATTCGAGGCTCGCCGCGTTGGCTTTTGCAACTTCGAGCGCGGCCGACGAGATATCTGTTGCGTGAATCTCCGCCTTCGAAAATTCCCGAGCCAAAGCGAGCGCAAGAGCCCCAGAACCCGTTCCGACATCTACAATGCGAATTTCAGACCTGCGTGCCGGAATTAGGTCAAGCGCTGTCTCAACCACGTGCTCGGTCTCCGGCCGCGGAATCAACACGGCTGGACTTACGATCAAATCCATTCCCCAGAATTCCTGATGGCCTGTGATGTATTGGGCGGGAACTCCACGGGCCCGCTCCGCGAGTGCAGTCTTGTACCGCGAGCTTTCTTCCGTCGACAGCTCGCGTTCAGGATGCGCGAAAAGATAAGCTCGGTCGCAGCCGAGCGTAAACATGAGCAAGAGCTCCGCGCTCATTCGCGCAGAGGGCACGTTTTGCGAGCTTAAATCCGAGACCGCATGACTGAGCGCTTGCTTGAGTTGCACAAGCTCATTTCATCATGATGCTGCGATGAATGTCATGCGCCAGCGAGTTCAGGCCTCCTGTGGATTCAAGCGGACGATTTCGGCATTCAGAACCGTCGCGAAGGCCACCCATGCGGCATAGGGAATGAACGCATTCCCCGCCGCGCGATCTACCTTGCGTGCTGCGGCGATATAGCCAAGAATCGAGCCCTCAAGCGCAACCACATCGGCCAATGCGGAAGTGGGCCGGTGTTGTCCAAAGAACAACTTCGACCACCGAGCATTTGCTGCTAATTGCGAGAGCCACAGGCGCAGGGCGAGATCACGTTCGCGAGATGGAGCGGCGCTCCACACTCGCCATCCCGACCATGCGATCAGAGCGTACAAAGTCGTCCAGACTACGGGAAAAGCCTGATCCGGTGGCGTAAATCTCGGTTTTTCAAGCCTCTGATACCAGATATCACGGTTGCCGTTGCGGCTGTAGCGCGCCCCGTACCACGCCGCGCCGGCGGTAGCCAGTCCAAATCCAGCCAAAGCGAGAAGAGAAGCGGATCGTGCTTTCGTCATGAGGCTTAGGTGACGAATTGTTCCCCCGAGGTTGCTCTATGCTGCCGTTGCCATTCTCGACAGACATAGATCATTTGCCCGATGTGATGCTGCATGTGAGCGGCACACTGCAAGATCATGTCGAGGCGGTTGCTGCAGTTCGTGTTGACGGCGGAGTAAGGCTTCGACCAGTCGGCATGCGATTGTGTACGGACGACGCCGACCGCGATGGCGACGGCATCGCCAAGACGATTCAGCGCTTCTTCTTTGGAAGAAGGATTGGGCTCGGTAAATTCGCGATCGCGGTCGCGCACATATCCGGTATTCGCAATCTGGGCACCAATGTAATAGTTCAGATTACCAGTCAGATGCAGTACGAGATGCCCGAAGCTGTTGCCATAGGGGTAAGGCTTCGCCCAGAACTGCTTCTCGCTGAGCGGCGAGCCAAGCTCGCGCACACGGGCAAGATTGGCGTCGAAACGGTTTGCTAAAACCTCGGCTAGGGTGCCATTGAGCTCAGGCATGTCCTTCCTCTTCGCGGGTATGTCGCGCGGTGGCCTAAACTACGCTCGCAGTCTCCTGCTTCAACTTCTCGGCTTGATAGTGCGTAATGAGCGCTTCAATAAGCGGCTGGATTTTCCCATCCATCACAGCATCCAGTTGATGAATTGTGAAGCCGATGCGGTGATCGGTCAGCCGATTCTGCGGGAAATTGTAGGTTCGGATCTTCTCACTGCGGTCCCCCGACTTCACCATCGCGCGACGCTCTTTCGCGAGGGCCTCCTGCTGCTTCTCCATTTCAATTTCATAGAGCCGGGCGCGCAGCACACGCATCCCTTTCTCGCGATTCTTGATCTGCGATTTCTCATCCTGGCAGCTGACGACAGTATTCGTCGGAATGTGAGTAATACGCACGGCGGAATAAGTCGTGTTCACCGACTGGCCGCCGGGACCCGACGAGCAGAATGTGTCGATACGCAGGTCCTTGGCTTCTATCTTGATATCGACATCTTCGGCTTCAGGCAGCACCGCAACGGTCACAGCTGAAGTATGGACGCGACCCTGCTGTTCGGTCGCCGGCACGCGCTGCACGCGATGCACTCCACTTTCGTATTTGAGTTGCGAATAAACGCGATTGCCTTCGATGATGGCAATGACTTCCTTCAATCCGCCAACTGATGATTCAGAAGTCGAGAGCACTTCCACTTTCCAGCGCTGCGCTTCGGCGTAGCGTGTATACATCCTGAAGATTTCTGCAGCGAAAAGGGTAGCCTCATCTCCGCCGGTGCCCGCGCGGATTTCAAGGATCACGTTCTTCTCGTCATTCGGGTCCTTGGGCAGCAGCAGCACTTTAAGCTCTTCTTCCACCCCTCCAACTCGCGCCTGCAAGCGATCGAGTTCTTCCTGCGCATACGCTCGCATGTCAGGATCTTTCTCATCGACCAGAACGGCCTTGCTCTCTGCGATGCCCTTTTTCAGGTCCTTATATTCGCGATATTTCTCGACAATGGCCGTAATCTCACTATGCGCCTTCGCAGTCTTCTGATACCGCGCGGAGTCATTTACGATTTCGGGTGAGGCGAGGGCCTGCGTCAGCTCTTCATATTTCGTTTCAATTTGATCAAGTCTCTCGAACATGTCTTCGGTCCTCGGTCGTCGGCTAGGCCTCAGGCGACAGATGCCAGCGCGTTAATCAGGCCAGCCAAACCTCTGGCCACCTGTGCTGCCAGGCTCTGTAGCTTGCGACTCTGCGCCTCGGATAAATATTGTAGCTTTCCTGCAAGCAAAATCTGCGTTTCGAGTTCTAAGAGGGAACCTCGCGCCTGAAACAGAAAACGCCGAAAGTCTTTATCGGAACACCTGCCCTTACCCTCGGCAATGTTGCTCGGGATTGCCACAGCGGCTCGTCGCATTTGCTGTGCAAGGCATACACTTCGTGCTTGGGAAAGGCTGCCGTTCCCTGATATATCTCCAACGCCAAATCAACGGCCTGCTGCCAAACTCTCAAGTCTCGGAAAGATGAACTCATAGGGCACCCAAGACCAAACTACTTCAGAATGTTCGTCGTAGATTAGTCTGCAGGCAAATATCGGGGTAACCAGTTCCATTTCGGGCGGCTACATAAGAAGCCGACGACCGAGACCCACGACTAACAACGCTTTTTCAATTTGGGAAGTAGTCTTCGCGGCGGAGCCGCTAGGCGATGACCAGTTCGCCACCGCGCTCTTTTTCCAGCGACATGGCGTTTTCCAGCGCGACGATCGCGCACTGAGCCTCTTCATCCGAGGGAGGCTTTGTCGTGATCCGCTGCAACCACAGACCAGGAGCAGTCATAAGAGCGAACAAAGATCCGCGATGCTTGGCCGCGAACCGAATGATCTCGTAGGAGACTCCGGCGATTACGGGCAAGAGTACGATTCGCGAAGCAAACCGCGCCCAGAACGTCGTGTACGGGATCAGCATATAAAAGCCAATCGAGATCAGCATCACGGTCATGAGGAAGCTGGTTCCGCATCGCGGATGGAATGTTGGATATTTTTGCACTGCAGCCGTGTCCAGCGGATCGCCATTCTCAAACGCGAACACGGTCTTGTGCTCGGCGCCGTGATATTCATACACCCGTCGAATATCTTTCCAGAGCGAAATGCCCCATATGAACAACAAAAACAAGCCAAGGCGAATCACTCCATCAACCAGGTTGAAGATGATCCTGCCACCCAATGCTGGATCAATTTTTTTCAATTCCGTTGCCGCCAGCAGCGGAATGTACTTGTACATGAAAATGAAGAACGCAATCGAAACGACGATGTTGACCGCGGCGAGCCAGCTACTGATCGAGGCAGCCTTTTCGCGTCCCTGCTGAGTAGGTTTTACCTTCGCAGCGCTGCCATCTTGAGATGGCGGTTTCTTTCCATCCTCCTGCATGATGTCTTCGATCGCCACGTTTGCGGAGAATCTCAGCGCCCGGTAACCCAACGTCATGGCATAGCCAAGCGTCATGACACCGCGAACGATAGGCCAAGCCATCCACTTGTGTTTTTCCGAAGGCCGCTCCAGAGGCTCACTCATCGTGACGACTTCCCCGGAAGGTTTGCGGCACGCGATCGCCCAAGCATGTGGTGATCGCATCATCACGCCCTCCAGCACCGCCTGACCGCCGACAAGTGTCTCCTCTCCGCTCTCAAGAGCAGGCAACAGCTGCACCGCAGCCAGAAATCGGAGGTAGTTGCGTAAATTGCGCACGACGATTAGATGCTCCGGACACGGAGCTCGACACATCTAAGGGTACCACAGCTCCGTCATTTAGGATGTTCTTGATCAAGCCTTACGCTGATCAATCTCCATGCCTTTCAGCCACTTGGAAGGCAGGGCACTCGCTTGGCATTGGTCGATATTTATGGAGCAATTTGCAAAAACCTGCGAGGCGATCGCTGCCACCACTAAGAAACTCATAAAGATCGGGATCGTGTCCGAATATCTGAAATCTCGCTCTCTTCAAGAAGCAGCGATTTCAGCGGTATTCCTTTCAGGACGCCCCTTCCCAGTATGGGAGGAGTCCACACTCCAGGTCGGTGGCCGCTCGCTATGGCAAATCGTCGCGGAATTGGCCGGGCAGCAAGAAAGTTCGCTCTCGGCCGCTTATCGGCAGCATGGGGACCTTGGCGCAGTCGCCGCAACAGTGCTTCCCGTGCGGCCCGGCGGCACGCTTTCCGTTCTGCAAGTCGAGGCATCGTTCCGCCAGATCGCTAAGGCTCGCGGAGCCGCCGTCAAGATTTCCCTTACCCGTGAGATTCTTTCCCGAGCGTCACCGCTCGAAGCCAAGTACATCATCAAGATCATGACGGGCGATCTTCGCATCGGCCTCAAGGAGAACCTGGTCGAGGAGGCCATTGCGAAGGCATACGACACCCCTCTACCGGAGGTTCAGCGCGCCAACATGCTGCTTGGTGACGTCGGGGAAACTCTGCGTCTCGCCTCGGACAACAAACTTGTGGATGCGAAGATGCGCCTGTTCCATCCGCTCGGATTCATGCTTGCCAGTCCGATCGAATCGCCAGAAGAGGGTCTCTCATATTTCTCGGATGCGGCCGTGGAAGACAAATATGACGGCATTCGTGCTCAGACGCATGTCTCGAGCGGAGTGGTGAAGATTTTCTCGCGCACGCGCGACGAGATCACCGAATCGTTTCCGGAATTACCTCCTGCATTGGCCGGCCTTCCAGTCGATGCCATCCTCGACGGAGAAATCGTGGCTTGGGAGTTTCCCAAGGATCCCGACTCTGCCCGCACCTTGGTCGACGAACCGATTTCCGATGAAAGCGAAGCCAAGGCACAACATCTAGGCCGTGCCCGTCCATTCAGCGTGCTGCAGCAGAGACTGGGAAGAAAGAAAGTCAGCGAGAAAATGCTGCGGGAAACGCCGGTGGCACTTCTCATATTCGACATTTTGTACGTTGACGGACGACTCGTCATTGATCTCCCTCTGAGTGAACGCGCGCGGCTTTTGGATGAACTTCTCACGGCGGAACGAATTGCCCGCCCGTATGCCTCGCTCCATAGAGTCGAGCAAAGTCAGTTGATATTCGAACAAGAGGAACCAGGCCGCGTCCCGATCAGTGTCTTCCGTGCCCCGGTTTTCCGTGCGAACTCCCCTGACGAACTCGAGCGCCTCTTCGTAGCGGCCCGAACGCGAGGCAACGAAGGGTTGATGATCAAAGATCTCACTTCACCCTACTCGCCTGGTAAACGTGGCAAGTCGTGGCTGAAAATGAAGCGGGAACTCGCCACTCTCGACGTCGTAGTCACAGCCGTCGAATATGGACACGGCAAACGCATCGGCGTCTTGAGTGATTACACATTCGCCGTCTGGGATGGCGACCGCCTCGTGAATATCGGCAAGGCCTACTCCGGCCTTACCGACACGGAAATCGCCGACATGACGAAGTGGTTTCTGGATCACGTCGTCGAGGATCAGGGTTTCCGTCTCGCAGTCGAGCCCAAGATCGTGCTCGAGGTCGCCTTCAACAACATGATGCGATCCGATCGGCACGAAAGCGGCTATGCGTTGAGGTTTCCAAGAATTGTCAGATTACGCCCAGACAAGCTGGCCGCCGATGCCGACACCCTGGAGCGTGCCCGCGAGATCTTCGAAAATCAGCATTCCTGAGGATACTCCAGATCAGTGGCTGTGATGATGATGGTGTTCCTCATCCTCAACGATGGGGATCACACAACCATGCGCCGTTTCGCACAGGGCGTGCTCGAACTGAATCGTGGTGTGATCAATTCGGAAGTCGTGCAAGAGCCGTTCTTTTACATCCCGCAAAATCCGTTCACTGACTGATGGTGGAATGTCCGCGATCGAAATGTGACACGAGAGAGCGTGCGTTTCGGATCCGATGCTCCAGACATGCAGATCATGCACGTCGTTGACACCCGTAACCGACCGGATCACTCCTTCGACCTTTTCCAGTTCCATTCCCCGCGGTGTCCCTTCGAGAAGGATGTTCAGAGTCTCGCGTACGATGCCAAATCCCGACCAGAGAATCAAAACGCCGATCGCCACCGACAGCACGGAATCGATCCAGTAATTGCCGGTGACCAAAATTGCCCAACCACCAGCAATTACGGCGGCCGTCGATAGAGTGTCTCCGAGCTCATGCAGTAGCGTGCTGCGGATATTGACATCTCCGCCGGAACGATACAGCAGGAATGCGATCACGGCATTCATTACAACGCCGGCGGCCGCAACCCACATCATCAGCCCGGCCCGGACTGGCTCGGGATGCTGCAAACGGAGAAAAGCCTCATAGAAAATGAAGAACGAGACCACTACCAGCGAACTCGCGTTCACTAGCGCAGCCAAAACGCCAGCCCGATGATAGCCGTAGGTTTTCGTAGAACTCGCAGGGCGCGATTGAAGATAGACCGCCACCAGCGAAAGCCCCAAAGCAAGCAGATCCGAAAGATTGTGGCCCGCCTCAGATAACAGCGCCAGGGAATGAGCACGCAGTCCGGCCACCACCAGCAGAATGATGTACCCAAGCGTAAGACCCAGAGAGACCTTCAGAACCCCCTTGGGGCCGCTGCCATGAGCATGGACATGCATCTCTCTATCAGTTTAAGGGTGTCACAGGCTCGCAGCAAGGAGAGGCCGGTGCCGTTTTTTAACGACCGTTAAGTCTTGGCGAGCGTATCGAGGTATCGATTATTAAAGTACGTCGTAGTCTTCTGTACGAACTCCAGGATCCGGAACATCCGCTCCCGGCCTTCTCTGTTCAATTCTCGGAACTGAACGGCCACGCCGGATCCGGGATCGAGTCTCGCGACCATGCCTTCAACCCATAAGCCCGGATCGTCCATCGAGACCTTCAGTTTCAAGTTGCTCCCCGCTGACAGAATTGTGCTCGTTTCGACATAACATCCACCCATGCTAATGTCGGTCAGATTCGCGAAAACCGGGACTGCCGTGTCGCCAGCCTGCATCTCGATAGTGACCCGGCACTTCATGCGCGGATGCGCACGCCGGTCTTTGTAGGAAAGCTGCTTCTGCTTCTCCAGATACATCCGCCGGTCAGCTTCGGCGAGAAGTTGTTCGGCATCCTTCCCATCCTCGGGATAAACAGCGCGCCCCACGCTCAAGGAGAGAATCTCCTCTCCGCAAACCTCGTTACCGGCATGTCGCGCCAGGGCTCGAAGTTGCTCAGCTTTCTTGCTGGCTGCATCGGCCGCAAGCCCGGGGGCGATCACCACGAATTCGTCGCCTCCCATGCGTGCGACGTAGTCATATTCGCGACAGCTGTCTTTGAGTGCTTGTGCAAACAGACGAAGCGTGCGATTGCCCTCAAGGTGGCCAAATCGATCGTTAATCTGCTTGAAGCCGTCCATGTCTGACACCATGACGGTCAACGTCGAGTTGTCTCTTTTGCAGCGCGCCAGTTCCCGGTCCAGCTGCAGGAAAAGCGACCGCGCATTTGGAAGCCCTGTGAGGTAATCGGTAGTGGCTGAGTTTTCTGCCTGTTGGTACTTCAGAGCGTTCTCGATCGACAGCGCCATTTTTCCGCTGACAGCAAGCAAGATTCGCAAGTGATCCGATGTGAAGGCATCGCGCTCTGCGCCATACAGCGCGAGCACGCCAATCACTCCGGCAACCCCTTCCAGCGGGACTGCTAGTGCTGAGCGCAGTGAGCTGAACTTGGTGGGATCGTTCAAGTATCCCGGCTCTACCGACGGATTTCCATTGATGATCGGTTTCCGATTCTGTGCGACCCAGCCCGACAGGCCCTGCCCGACCGGAATACGTAATGACGAAAACAATCTGTAGTTGTCCCCATTCACGTACTCGGGAACCAGTTCAGCCTCGCGCTTCACATAGATCGCAATGGCATCGTAGGGCACCATCGGCTTGAGCTTTACCGAGAATACGGAAAGTGTTTCTCCCAGGCTGAGTGACGCTCCCAGATCCTGACTCAGCTCAAAAAGTGCCTGCGCCTCCTGCCGAGCCGCCGCAATCGACGACAGGAACGTAGTTTCTTTCCCGGCATAATCCTGAGATTTCGCATTTTCAAATCCGGCGGCGGGCTCAAGTCCACGCTCAATCTTGATCGCCGTTGACAGAGGAGCGTTCGGGTCCTCAGCCGATTTCGCGATCGCCATCTCTTCCAGATTCTGGTACCGCTTTTGCAAAACGTCGACGACCCTCGGATCGAACGATTTGCCTGATTCTGCATTCAGCTTCTGCATAACATCTTTTAGCGGCAAGGCGCGCCGGTACTGCCGGTCGGACGCCAATGCATCCAGATAATCTACAGCGGACAAAATGCGTGCCCCAATCGGAATCTCGGCGCCCTTGAGTCCCAGCGGATACCCTGATCCATCCCACTTCTCATGGTGCGCTCTGACGATCGGCACGACAGGATAGGGGAAACGCACACGCTCGAGAATCTCCGCTCCCACCAGGGTATGGATCTTCATCTTCTCGAATTCTTCTGGAGTCAGCCGGCCCGGCTTGGAAATAATGTGCTCCGGCACGGCGAGTTTCCCGATGTCATGCAACAGCGCTGCCGCGTGCAGCGCTTCGAGTTCCGGACCGTTCACACCGAGTTCCTTAGCCACCTCGATCGCATACACTCTCACCCGCTGCAGGTGTTCGTGAGTGGTGTGATCCTTGGCTTCAATGGCCAGCGCCAGCGCCTCAATCGTCCGCAGATGCAGATTTGCCATCTCCTCGACATGGCGCTTCTCGTCTTCCAATTTGCCGAGATACAGACGGTACGAGCGGTAAATCAAATAGACCGCCGGCAGCACCAGCAACGACATTTCCCAATTGAAGTTCTGATTCAGCCAGGTAATGATTCCCGCGATTCCAGCTCCCACAAGGTAGTACGGGAAGGACCAGAAATAGCAATCCACCAGGATCCTGGTCAGCGGTCTGCGTTCTGTCAGAGAAATTACGGTAGCAATCGAACCCGCGTTCGCAATGAAATATACCGTCGCCGATAGGCCCAATAGCACTGGGTGATTCGGCAGGATTAAGTTCGTCACCGGGTGGTGGTAAACCAGATAAGCCAGAGCTGTCGAGATAGAACCAGCACAGACGTTGAATGTGAGTTGCAGCGCCTTCGGTCGCTCCGGGAAAATCGACTGCGCCACCATCGAAATAGCGCCCAGGATCAGCGTTTCCGTGAAGCTCAGTTCCAGCACGCCGATCAGAATGAACAGGAAACTAACCGACAATGTGCCGGTAATTCCCGGAAGGCTAACCTTAAGCCGCGAGGCTAGGATCGCAATTCCCAAGTAGCAGATGAATTCGGCGATATTCTTGCTGCTCTGGTGAATCCCGGCATAGACCAGGATGCCCAGTCCGACCAGCACCACCAGCGTAATGAAGAGCTTCGCTGGAACAGACATCCCCTTCAACGAGCGCGAACGCTCGGGTAGCGCTATCGGATTGCTATTGACTCGACTCATCCGCAGAGCACACGTCGGGGCAGACAGGGATTGCCCCCTCGTAACGAATACCAGCTAAGCAGCCTGTTTACAATGGTTTGGAGTGGTTTGAGGCAAACTTCCGTAACTTGCAAGCGTGACTTTCCGGCTAGCAATCGTGGAAAACACAAGATTTCATTAGAGCGAACCTGCCTGTGTCGCCAAGTCTTCTGCCACAGCTTTCACCCTCGCCGGTGTACCTAGATCGCGCCAGTAGTAGCCGTCAGCTCGAAATGCAGAAATAACTTGTCCTTGACCTGCCAGCCGGAGATAAGACGCGATGATCGAAAATGCCTCTTTTTCGTCCAACATCGGAAGCAATCGAGGAGAGACTACGTGGATGCCGCAAAAAGCGTACGCGTGAGTTTCCTCGGATGGCCGGATTCGTTCATCGTTCGCAATACCCGCAGTGCGCCGTCCGCAAAGCTGGTTCTTCTCGTCAAAAAGCAGATACCGCGAACTTGGTCGATCCTTTACGGCAATCGTTGCAAGTGCCCCAGACTCCTCGTGACTTTGCAGCATCTGCGAGAAATCGATTGTGCTGATCACGTCGACATTGTGAAGCAGAAAGGGTTTCTCCTTGTCCCCATTTTCCAGAAAGAACCAGGCCGCCTTCTTCAGCCCGCCCCCAGTGTCGAGCAATAGGTCTTCCCGCGAAACTTCGACCCGCATCCCGAAACTCTGATTGCGCTGCAGAAACTCGATGACCAGATCCGCGAAGTGATGCACGTTGACGATCACATCATGGATACCAAAGGTGGCGAGTCGCCGAAGAGTGATTTCGAGGAGCGTCTTGCCGTTTACTTCGACCAGGGCCTTCGGACGATCATCCGTGAGCGGCCTCAGCCGAGTGCCGAGTCCCGCAGCGAGAATCATGGCCCTCATCGGGCGGCTTTCTCCGCCAAAGAGTGTTCCGCCTTCATCCGCTCCAGTTCGCGATGCGTGACCACAACTTCTATTCCGGCTCGCCCGCGAAACCGTTTCGCCAGTTGTTCCGCAAGGTAAACCGAGCGATGCTGTCCGCCAGTGCATCCGAACGAGACCAGTAGGTGTTTGAACCCGCGTTCCTGATAGTTACTAACGCTCGCATCCACCAAAGACATCACGCTTGCCAGATACTGATGCACGCTCTCCTGCTGGTTCAGATATTCAATGACAGGCGCATCTTTTCCCGTCAGCATCTTGAACCGATCTTCACGCCCAGGATTCGGCAGGCTGCGCCCATCAAAGACAAAGCCTCCGCCATTTCCGCTTTCGTCCTTCGGCAGGCCGCGATGAAACGAGAAACTGACGATTCGCACCACAAGATTGTCCGCGTCCGTGGCCAGCTTCTGGAGTTTCTCGGAACCCAGCATGCTGTGAAACGCGTCGAGCAGCGTAGGCAACGCAATGGGAAGCGTGACGTTATGCTGCAGCCATCGTAAATTCTTCAAAGCATACGGCACGCTCTGCAGGAAGTGCACCTTACGCTCATAAAATCCGCGGAATCCGTACGCTCCCAGCGCCTGCATGATCCGGATGTAGACGAACGCATAGTAATGCTGCAGGAACGCTTCGCGCGTGATGTTCGCATAGCCTCGCAAAGTATCCAGGTAGTGATCGAGCAGTTGCTGCCGCAACTCCGGAGGCAGATCGGCCTTCGCGTCATACAGCAGCGAAGCCACGTCGTATTGCAGCGCTCC
>DATJWZ010000799.1:0-21537 GCA_035500795.1 Candidatus Eiseniibacteriota bacterium
AATGGTTTCTCCTGGATTTCTTGTCGGAAACAGAACAACCATTGCGACCACACCATTGCCGAACAAGATCAGAATAAAAGTTCCCAGGAACTCCGCGATCAACTCCGCTAGTAGAGAAGGCTTCGAATACATTGCATCTCCAAACCATCGCTTGCCAGGCCGCGAAGTAGTCTACCAAGGCGGCAGGATTCGCGGGTATTTTTCGCCGCACTCGATTGATTCCAAGTGACTAAAGAAATTCGAACTGGGGGACATTTTTGCTTGACATTTCAGGTCAGCCCCTTAAGATAGAAAATATTTATTCACTTTTGTGGATATTTATTCATTATGAATAAAACCTTGCGGCAACGGGCGGTTCTGGATGTGTTAAGGCATGGCTCCATCGCGAGCCAGGAGGATTTACAGCGGCATTTGCGGCGGAGAGGGTTCAAAGTGGGACAGGCAACTTTGTCGCGGGACATCCGCGATCTGAATCTGAGCAAGACATCACACGGCTATTCCCTGTCCCAAGGGGACAACGGATCAGGCGTGGCATTGCCGCCAGTTTCGCGGCTGGTGAAGGAATTTGTCTTGGACGTGAGGACCGCGCAGAACCAGCTCGTGATCAAGACTATCGTGGGGAGTGCTCAGCCAGTCGCGGCCGCTCTCGATGAAACCGACTGGAGCGAGGTGGTCGGGACAATCGCAGGAGACGACACGATTCTTATTGTGTGTCCGGACAGAGACGAAGCGAAGTCGCTGGCGGGGCGAATCGAGGAAATGCTGGGGTAATGTCAGCGAAACTTAAAGTAGCGGTGCTGGGAGCAACTGGATATTCCGGACTGGAGTTGACAAGGATACTTCTGCGGCATCCGCGAGTTGAGAAACCCATGCTGTTGCGGCGATCGGCGGAAAATGGGAACGGTGGGGATCTTGCTGACATCTTTCCCGCACTTTACGGGAATGGCGGCTACCCTCTGCATTCGCTGTCTTGGCCGGCGCTCAAGGGTCAAGGGGTGGATTTGCTTTTCCTTGCAACGCCGCATGAAGTCTCGCGCTCGCTGGTTCCGGAGGCAATCTCGCAAGGACTGCGAGTTGTGGATTTGAGCGGGGCATGGCGGTTGAAGCAGGAGCAACATCGGGGGATTTACAACTTCGAAGACTCCGATGCGGTGAAAGCGGACGAACTGACGCACAGAGCTGTGTATGGATTGCCGGAGTTGAATGGTGACTGCATCCCGAGCGCCAGGTTGGTTGCCAATCCCGGGTGCTACGCGACGTCGGTCATCCTGGCGCTGGCTCCGTTGCTCAAGGCGGGAGTGGTCGACCGAAATCGTGGGATTATCTCCGACTCGAAGTCCGGCGTTTCGGGCGCCGGGAAAGAGCCTACTTCGAAAACACATTTCGTTTCGGTAGCCGACAATCTGTCGGCATATTCGGTATTCAACCATCGGCATCTTGGGGAGATCGTTGAGCAATTGGGGTTGGGGGATCAGGAGTTGATTTTCACTCCGCATCTGCTCCCAATTCCGCGCGGGATATTGTCGACCATTTACGTTCATCTGGATCGGGAGATGACTGCGCTGGAAGTGGAGTCGTGTTTTCGAAATTTCTATGCCGGGAAGCGATGGGTGCGCGTTTTCGAGACGCCGAAGCTACCGCAGGTGCAATTTTCATTGAACACGAACTACTGCGACTTGGGCTTTTGCCTGGCAGAAGATGGAAGACGGCTGGTACTGATTTCGTGCCTGGATAACCTGCTGAAGGGCGCCGCCGGGCAGGCAGTGCAGAACATGAATCTGATGTACGGATGGGGCGAGGAAGAAGGGTTGCAATGACGATTGTGGTCAAAATCGGAGGAGCCGCGCTCGAGGATGCGGACACGCTGCGCAAGTGCGCGAAGGCGATTGCTGAACTGGCGCAAGACGGGCATCGCGTGGCTGTAGTTCATGGCGGGGGAAGCGCGCTGACCCGGATGCTCAAGCAACTCGGGAAGAAGAGCGAGTTCGTGAATGGTTTGCGTGTGACGGATGCGGAGACGCGCGATGTCGCGCTGATGGTGCTGGGCGGCATGGTGAATAAGAAACTCGTGGCGGCGATTCAGGCCGCCGGTATGCCCGCAGTTGGCTTTTGCGGCGGAGATGGAATGACTTTTCGAGCCCGGCGCAAGCACGTCAACGGAAACGATCTGGGATACGTCGGCGAAATCTGTTTTGCTGAGCCATGCTGGATCGAAGCCTTGTGGCAGCAGGGAGGGATTCCGGTGCTGGCTTCACTCGCGTTGGGAGCCGATGGCGAATACTACAACGTGAATGCCGACGAGATGGCCGCGGCTTGTGCGGCGGCATGCCATGCGAACGCGCTGATTTTCCTGACGGATGTGCCGGGCGTGAAGAACGCGGAAGGCACAGTGATTCCGTGGCTCAACACAAAAGAGGCGCAGGCCCTTGCGGCGGGCGCGGTGATCAGCGGTGGAATGTTACCGAAGCTCGCTGCTTGCACGCAGGCTCTGAAGCAAGGAGTTGGGCGCGTCCGGATTTTGCCCGCTGCAGAAGCCGACGCTTTGCCGCAATTTTATTTGACGAAGTTGAATTGCGGGACTGAAGTGACCTGCGCGTAGTTTGTGAATCCGCGCGAGGTGCAGCGAGTCCAAGTGAGAAAGAGGAATCAACGTTGAACACGCAATTGCAAAGCAAGATTTTCGGAACGCCACAGACGGCTCCCGGAATCTTTTGGTGTCCGGATTTAATTTCAACCCGCGACTTGGGGCCGGATGGGGTTCAGGCCGTTTTGCACCTTACGGAATTGATGAAGTCGCGTCCGTCGGTGTTCTCTCGCGCGCTCGCTGGTAAACAGATGGTGATGTTCTTCGAGAAGCCGTCGCTCAGGACGCGCCTGACTTTCGAGTCCGGCATGGTAAGCCTTGGCGGGACGGCCATGTTCGTCGATCAATCGAAGAGTCGACTCGACGCCCGCGAGAAGTTGAGCGACATCGCGCACAACCTAGAGCGCTGGGTTGACGTGATCGTGCTGCGCACATTTGCGCACGAGACGATCACTGGAATGGCTGAATATGCCTCGATTCCAGTGATTAACGCTCTCAGCGATCTGGAGCATCCTTGCCAGGCATTGGCCGACTATTTCACGTTGCAGGAGCATTTTGGTGGCGTGAAAAATATTAGTCTGGCGTATGTCGGGGACGGCAACAATGTCGCGCATTCGTTGATTCTCACTTGCGCGTGCCTTGGATCATCGATCCGGATTGCGACCCCAAAGGGCTACTCGTGCAATCCCCAGATCGTGGTAGAGGCGAAGAAGATCGCGAAACAAACTGGCGCGAAACTTGAATTTCTCACGGAACCTCATGCGGCGGTCGCAGGCGTCGATGCAATTTATACCGACGCCTGGGCCAGCATGGGGCAGGAGCAGGAATCACGGAAACGGGCTGAGGTTTTCCCGCCGTACCAAGTCAATAAAAAGTTGATGGCGGAAGCCGCGCCGCATGCTGTGTTTATGCACTGTCTGCCAGCACATCGCGGCGAGGAAGCCACCGACGAAGTGATGGATAGCGAGCAGTCCGTGATATTCGATCAGGCGGAAAATCGCCTGCACGTACAGAAAGCCATTCTTTATATATTGCTGGGCGGCGCGGTGCGTCTGCCCGTAAGGAGCGCACATGCCTGAAAAGGTAGTTCTTGCATATTCCGGTGGACTCGACACGTCAATCATCATTCCATGGTTGAAGGAGAATTATTCCTACGAAGTGATCGCGATGGTGGGAGACGTTGGTCAAGGCGATGACATCGAGGCGGTAGTCGAGAAGGCGTATAAGACGGGCGCCAGCAAAGTGATTGTCGAAGATCTGCGCGAAGAGTTTCTGACCGGCTACGTCTTCCCTGCCCTGAAGGCGGGAGCCGTGTACGAGCACAAGTATCTGCTCGGGACATCGTTGGCACGCCCGGTGATTGCTAAGCATCAGGTGGAAGTCGCATTACGCGAGGGAGCGACTGCCGTTGCGCATGGCTGCACTGGAAAAGGCAACGATCAGGTGCGGTTTGAGCTTACTTATCAGGCGCTGGCGCCTGAGTTGAAAATCATCGCACCATGGCGGGAGTGGACGCTGAAATCGCGTGAAGATTGTCTTGATTACGCGGAGGCCCATGGGATTCCCGTTGCGGCATCGAGAGAGAAGATCCACAGCCGCGACCGTAATTTGTGGCACATCAGTCACGAAGGAGGCGAATTGGAAGATGCAGGCAATGCGCCACTGCCGGGCACGTGGCAGATTACGCTCTCTCCGCAGGACGCGCCGGATAAAGAGGAGCAGGTCAGCATCGGGTTTGTGGAGGGTGTTCCCGTCTCGGTGAATGGGATGGAACTGGATCCCGTATCGCTGGTTGAACTGCTGAACGAGATCGGCGCAAGGAACGCCGTGGGAAGGATTGATCTGGTTGAGAACCGATTTGTTGGCATCAAGTCGCGTGGATGCTATGAGACTCCTGGCGGGACACTGCTGATTGCCGCGCATCGTGAACTCGAAGCACTGTGCCTGGAACGCGATGTCGCACATTTCAAGCAACATATTGGCCTCAAGTACGCAGAACTGGCTTACTTCGGGCTGTGGTTTACGCCCTTGCGCGAGGCTCTCGATGCGTTCGTGGAGAGCACGCAGAAGAACATGACTGGCACTGTGACTCTGTCGCTGTATAAGGGCAACGTGTCGGTGGTGAGCCGCGAATCCGAATACTCACTGTATCGCACGGATCTTTCTTCGTTCACGATGGGCAACGAGTACGACCAGAAGGATGCCGAGGGATTCATACGGATTCTTGGGCTTCCGTCGCGGTCGCAGGCGCGCATGCGCGTCGAGGTTGCGCAATGAAGATGTGGTCGGGACGGTTCCGGCAACCGCTGGATCCGGAGTTCGAGCGATGGCAGCGGTCGTTTGATTTTGACCGGCGACTGCTGCGCTACGAACTCGCGGCTAGCGGCGCACATGCCAAAGCATTGAAAAATGCCGGCGTGCTCACGGCTGATGAATTGATCAGCATCTTGCAGGGACTGGAGCAGATCGGAGAGAAAGCAGCTGCTTCGGCAGCTTACCTGGACGATCCGGATGCGGAGGACGTTCATCATTTTGTCGAGAAGCAACTGGTCGCGATTATTGGCGAGGTTGGATACAAGTTGCACAGCGGACGTAGCCGCAACGAGCAGATTGCAACCGATCTGCGGTTATATGTGCGTGCGGTGATTGATGAGCTGCGACAAGGTATCAGCGAACTGTGCGATGTTTTCGTGAATCGCGCGGAACAGGCCGGAGATGCGGCTGTCCCGGCTTACACCCACTTGCAGCGGGCGGAGCCTGTGCTGGTGGTTCACTGGCTGCTGGCGTATATCGAGATGTTTTTTCGTGATGCAGACCGGTTGGCTGACTGCCGCAAAAGGCTGAATGTTTGTCCCCTTGGCTCGGGAGCGGTGGCTGGCGCGACGTTGCCTTTGGATCGAGCGCTGATGGCGGAGAATCTCGGCTTTGATGGTGCGACTGCAAACAGCATAGACGCTACCAGCGACCGGGATTTCGTGATTGAGTTCGTCAATTGTCTTTCGCTACTGGCATTGCACTTCAGCCGGTGGGCGGAGGAGATGATCCTGTTTTCATCACAGGAATACGGATTCATTGGGCTGCCTGAGGCTTATTCGACGGGCAGCAGCGCAATGCCGCAGAAGAAAAATCCTGACTTGCTAGAGCTCGTTCGTGGAAAGACTGGCCGCGCTTTAGGTCATGCGACTGCGCTGATGGTTTTCGTGAAGGGACTGCCGCTTGCATACAACAAAGATCTGCAGGAGACGCAGGAGGCTTTGTTCGATGCGGCAGACACGTTGCTGCGGATGTTGCCGCTCGTGACTGGATGGATGAAGGCAGTGGAGTTTCATTATGAGCAGATGCAGCAGGCTGCTGAGTCGGGATTTATGAATGCGTGGGCTGCCGCGACATATCTGGTCTCGCGTGGAGTTCCCTCACGGATGGCGCACGAACGGGTGGGCAAGGCAGTGCAGTTGTGTCTGGAACGGAATTGTGAACTGCGTGAGCTTTCGCTATCGGAATTGCGGGCGCTCAGTCCGGCTTTCGAGGCGGACTTTTACGAGTCACTAAAGCTTTCTTCTGTTCTTGCGATTCATGATGTGCCGGGAGGAACTGCGCCGGGGCGAGTGAGACAAGCAATCAGCACAGCTAAGAAGAGGATTCAGTCTCTTCGCGAGGAGGTCCATGCGCACGCGTAAAGCAATCTTGCCCGATGCAGACAATATCCACGGCCTGATCTGTAATTACTCCGGCGACGGCACACTGCTGCCGCGGACGCTGCATGAGATCTGCGAGAACATTCGCGACTTCGTCGTGCTAGAGGAAGATGGGAGGATCATTGGCTGCGGTGCGCTGCATCTTTACGGGACGCATCTTGCCGAGATTCGCTCGATCACCGTATCGCCCTCGGCGCAGGGAAAAGGCGGCGGGAGCCGACTTGTCAAAGCCCTGATGGCTGAAGCGAAGCGGCATCGGGTGGATTGCATTTGCTTGTTCACTCGCAAGCCCGACTTTTTTGCCGGCCAGGGATTCACCGTTGCGCAGCGCGAAGATCTGCCAGACAAGATTCACAAGGATTGCCATGCTTGTCCGCGGTTCCACTGCTGCGATGAGGTGGCCATGGTACGGGGAGAGTTGCCGAAGTTTGCGATTCTGCCGGAGCCGGCGAATTTGCTGGTGAAGTTGCAGGAGATGTCGGCAGAGGCTGGGCGTTAGGGTTGGCTTCGGCGGAGCTTTCGCTCCGCAGGACAGCCGAGGCGGCTGTCCCCACATTTATTCAGATTTACTGCGTTGTCTCACCCGTCGATTCGAAATGAACTCCCGCCAGCGCTTGGCCCGACGCCAACATTTCACGGATTGCGGAGCGGTCTGGTCCAGCTTTTGACGCTGCGCTCATCACTATTCGGACAGCTTGTTCGACAGGCGTGCCTTGCGGAAGACGAAAGATCCAAGGAATGTTCGTTGATGTAAGCGTACGGTCGGAGGAGATCGCGATCACCGGGACGAAAGATTTCACGCCGATCTGCTCGGCGAGGTGGCTGGAGTCGCGGTCAAGCGCGATGATTGCGGCGACGCCATCCTGATAGACCGCCTTTACGAGGTCGTTGGAAGCCTTGCCCCACTGGACATCGGACGGAATAGCGACGAGGGAAACGGGCTTCCCTTCCATGCTATTCAGAATCGATAACAGTTCCGGCAAACGTATCACCTCTTGGGCATGAGGTCCGAAGATTCCTACTGCCAGATTGCCTCTTTTCTCGTTCGCGGTCGATGGGCCTAGAAACTGGACCCCGCCCTCTCCGACTTGGGCGTAGGGCTTCTCCATCGTAATGCGGCGATATTCAATGCGTCCGTCGTGGACGTGCCCGAGATAAAGTGGAGCGATATTTTTGCAGTTGGGATCGAAGATCATATCTCCGGTAACGCCTGTGTAATTCGTCAAGCCTGTGAGGGCATCCCGGATGCGCCCTTTGTTCAGTCCGGCGTGGCAGATTGCATCAAGGAGAATCCGCATTTCGTCGTAGGCGAGAGCGGCGAAGTGATCGGGCATTTCGTGGTAGCGCGATTCGTAACGCGCGATGAAATCCCGCCAGAGTGGATCGGTTCGAGTGGGGTCGTAGGGATAAACGGCCTCGAATCCTTCCGCTGCCGGGCCGGCCAGTTTGATGAGTTCGTCTCCGATCGTGCGGTGACTCCCGAAGACGCGCTGCTTCATTCCGAGTTCCCGCATTTGTTGCAGGATCATGGCGGTTGGGCCGATATCGGTCCAAAGGACAATCGCGTCTACGCGAGAGTCTTGGATGACTTGAAGTTGGCGGCGAAAGTCGGTGTCACCGGGCATGAACTTCTGCTCGATGACTACCGGATGATTCAGGCGCCGCGAGGCGTCTTTGAATTTCAAGACTCCAAAGCGACCGTAACGGTCGTTCACTCGAAGCAGCGCAACGCGCTTCAAGCCGAGTTCGGTGTAGATGTGGCGAGCCAGCGTGTATCCCTGCACACGGTCGTCCTGAATTACGGTGTGATACCAGGGAATGATCGTTTCTGGAATCGTTGGGTCAGTGGACTCGCTGTTCACGAGCGGAGTCTCGGCCTTCAAAGTAAGACGCAGCGCGATGTGAGTGGATTCGGAACTGAGAGAACCGAACATGGCCCAGACTTTGTCGTCGTAGATCATGCGGACGGCATCATTTGAGGCCGCGCCCCAGATCGCGGAATCTTTCGACATACCATTTGCCGCTGAACTGAGCTGCCAGTTGTCGTAATCGTTGTGTGTGATGAGACGAAATGGCTTGCCGCCATATCCGCCATTGGCATTGGCTTCGTCGATGGCCATCTTTGCGCCATTGAGCATGCGATTGCCGGATACCTGGTCCGGATGGTCGTAAAGAGGGGCAAGGAAGCCGATCCGGATTTCGCTCAAGTCTTTCGGGTCAGGATCTGGGATGTCGCGCGCTGCGCCGTTGTACTCGATGAGGTCCTGATAATACTCGTAATAAGGCGTGGTGAATTTCGAGAATGGACGCAAATCCTCGGGTGCGCCAGCATAGGGCTTCAGGGAACGAGGAGCCGGTGGCCCTGGAGGATTCTTTCCGCAGGCGCAAGGTGAGAATGTCTGGGCCGATGCCGTGCAAGCAAGCACGAGGCCAACCAGCGTGATGGACGCGATGCGCATGGCGCTTCTCCAGTCGTAAGAACCGTTCTACTCCGCAGTCTCCCTGCGAAACATTGCAATCGCTTCGATCTCAATGAGGAGATCTGGGCGGCAGAGGATCGCTTGAATTCCAGTGGACGCTGGCAAGGGATCAAGTTTTTGTTCTCTGTAGAAGTTGGTTCGCTCTTCGTTGAACGCCTGGTAGTCGCGCTCAATGTCGCGGAGATAGCAAGTTGTGCGGACGATGTCGTGCCAGGTCGCGCCTTCGGAGGCGAGCAGCTTGCTGATGTTGTCGAAGGTTCGGCGGAGTTGCTTGCGCAGGTCGCCAACGTGCACGGTGCGGCCGGCGTCATCGATGCTGGCTGTTCCGGAGATCAGAAGGATGGTAAGGCCATTCAGATCGATGCGCATTCCGCGCGAAAAGGCGCTTCCGTAATCGTAAGCTTCGTTCAGCGCTTCATGATTGGTGATGGCCCGCTTGACGACCGGGGCTGTGTCGACTTCGGCTAGTAATTCTTGAACATTCATATGATGGCTCCTCGTTTCCCTTCTAGTACCCGAGTGCGAGGGCGAGACGCCCTCATTACAGCCGGCTAGATGCCGGCACTACGCTTACTTCTTCGCTACGAACCTCGAATTCTTTTCGCGAATGCCGTGGCTCAATCCGTGTGCAGTTGCGACCCAAACGTCATCGCCCTGGAAATCGACGGCAAGAATGTAGTTTTGCGATGGAGCGGTCTGGACTGGGACATTCTTCACATTGCCGCTCGCGTCACGTACCAGCATTTCTGGCTTATGCGTGTCGAGTGCGGGACGATATACCGCCCAGTTCGTGCCGTCGTAGTAGGCCAGGCCTTTGTCGGTGGAGAACCAGGCGCGATTCGCATCAACGGCTTTGATCTGGCTGAGGAAGTTGCTGGGCAGGCCGCTGTCTTTGGTCAGGAAGTTGTGCCAGTAGCGGCCATCGTAGCGGCTTGCGCCGAAGTAGGTGGCCACCCAGAGAATTTTGTCGACATAGCTGACCGAGGTTGTGATCTCGTGGATGAGTCCCTGATCTTTCATGACGACCATTTCGGTTTCGCCGTCGGGATCGTTGTAGTCTTTCCAGCGCTCGCTCTGTTGGTCATACTCGAGCACGCCTCCACCCCAAATTGCGTAGTAGACCTTGTCTTCAGCGGGGCTCACGGAGTACGCCCAAATCTCGTACATCGGAGTATTGCGGGAATTGAATAGCGACCACTGACCGGTGCGCGTGTTCAAGCGGCTCGCTCCCGCAGCTGTCGCTGTCCAGACGTAGTCGCCTAGTACTCCGACTCCGTAGACGATGTCGTTGCTGAGGCCGGAATTCAGCTGGGTATACGTATCGATACGCCCAGCGGAAATGCGACTGAGGCCGCCCATGGTCCCAGCCCAGACGTCACCAGTGCGCTTGTCGAGGGCGAGTGATAGCACGGCTTGATGCGCCAGGCTCTGTTCTTTTGCCGCGGGATCGGGCCGGAATACTTTCCACGAGCCGTTCTCATAGAGGCCGAGGCCGTTGTCGGTGCCTGCCCAAACTCGACTGCCATCAACAAGCACGCTGTACACGTGGTTGTCGGGAAGGCCGCTGGCCGTGGTGAAGTTCTCCCAGCGGAACATTGGCATGTCTTGCGCGACGGCGAGGCAGGTCAGGATGAGAATTGCAATGGCAAGCAGACGAGCGCTGCACGCGAGATCCTTCGCTCCGGCTGAAAAGCGCCTCCGCTCAGGATGACGCCCTCGTGGAGTCAGTTGGGCATCGAGGTTTGACTTCGCATTCGGTTTCATAGCGTTTTCAGGTACTCGATGAGATCGTTCAGCTCATCTTTGGTGAGGTCGTTGGTCACGCCATGCGTGTCCTTCGGGTTGTAGAGGGTCCAGATTTCTTCGAGCGACCGCGCGGAGCCATCGTGGAGATAGGGAGCGGAGTAAGCTACGTTCGGGAGTTGGGGGACATCGATCACAGGCGAACGATCGGTCGGCTTGCCGGAACCGACATCGACCTGCTTTTGATTGGTATATTTCGGTCCACTGTGGCAATAGCTGCACTGGTTGGTCTCTGGAATCGGGGTGCCATTTTTTGCAATAGTCCGCTCGAAGATTTCTTTCCCGCGTTCCTGCATGCGAGTGAGCTCTCCATTGGCTAAGCGGTATCGGTTAGGTCTGTAGGGAAGCGAATAAACGAAGGTGACGAGGTCCGTCAGTTGCTGTTCTGTAAAGCTTTGCGACCGGAAAAAAAATTTTTCAGTTCGCGGCCCGCATTCCGTCGGCATGTCAGGATTGCCGCCATTCCACTTGAAGGGCTCGGTCCCGGCGAGATTTTCGAGAGAACGATTGTCGACGATGTCTTTGCCGAAGCCGTCAGGCTCGAGGTCCCATTGCAGTCCGTCGATCGTAGCGTCGATGTGGCAGTTGGAGCAGCCGAACTGGCCTTGAAACGCGAAATCCGCCGTAAAGAAAAGGCGCTCGCCGCGGCGAAGGGCGTCGATGTTCCTGGGTCCACCGAGGTCGATGGTGGAGGTGACTCTTTCCCTCGCAACATCAATTACAGAAATGGTGTCATCGAGGCGATTGGCTACGTATAAGCGTTTGCCGTCCGGCGATAGCAGAACGCCGCGAGGATTGTGGCCAACCGTGATACGCGTTGTGACATATTCAGCAGATGCCGACAAATCGTTCGCGAGCGTCCTGCGGCGCGCCTGTACGGTCTTTAACAAGTGAGGGAGATTGATTGCGGTAACGCTCTCCGACCCAGCGGCCGTCAGGAAAATTCTGGATTTGTCGGATGTAATCGCTACTCCCCACGGCAAGGCGTAGTAGCGATCTAGTTCGTCGATCGGAACTTGGACCGGTTCGCCTACATCAGAGCCGAATAACGTCAGAGAGTCGCCGAAGACCCAACCGTGCTCCACGTGGGCCAACGGAATTAAATTCTTCGGCCGCAGCTGAGCCATTACGGATAACTTGCCGTCGTCTGAAGTCGCTAGATGAAACTCACCGGCAACGTTGCGGAGTTCCTTGCGTTCCACCACTCGCTGGTTGTGAGTATCGATCACAGTGATTTCCGAAACCGGCTGAGTACGATAAGCGCCCGGATTCGGGTAGATGTGAGTGCAGTAGATGACCTTGCCGTCTGGAGAAATGGTGAGATAGCTGGCGCCGCGACCGGCGAGGAGGCGTTTGATCTCGTGGCCCGTTGCGAGATCGATTACGGAAACGTCTCCGCTGAGACGGTTTGCCACATACAAGAAAGCGTTAACTCGATCAACCGCGACTCCGCTGGGCTCGAATCCCGTGGGCAGGGTCTGAGTCACTTGGCGGCTTGACGTCTCGATAACCGAGACAGTATCGGACCATGCATTCGTGACAAAGAGGCGCCGGCCATCCGAGGACTGAGCGATGCCGCGTGGGACGTGTCCGACCTTGATGATTGCGACAACCGCTGCAGAATCGATGTCTAGTACTCGCACTTCATCACTGTCCTGACAGACTACATAGAGGAAGCGGCCATCCGGAGAAGCGGCCATCTCGATCGGAGAGAGGTAATGCTCTCGCGGAATCTGCCCGGATTGTTTGGCCGCGGGCTTGGCTGCTATGGCCAGCAGGCAAATGGAGAGGACACCGCAGATCCTAAACAGGTTTCGAAAACTCGCGTTGGGAGGAAGCGCCCTCATTATGGCTCCTCCACTTCGAGCACACGGTCAACTGGAAGACTTTCAAGGACCTGATCGCGTCCGCTGGGCCAATGAATCGTGAGCTTGTCGACTTTGGTCGCATTGCCAAGGCCGAAGTGAACACGGCCATCGTCTTGCGAGAGGTAGCTTGATCCAGCAAAGCGTTGGGCAATTTGTTTGCGACCGCCGGCAAGCATCTCCAGATGGGCGCCAATACCGTCGCGATTGCTCTTTTTGCCTTTCAATTTCACCGTGAGCCAGTGATTCGAATTCTGGGAGGTGTTGTGGAGAAGCGTGGCGGGTGCGCCGAGGTTTACGACGAAGGCGTCGATCTTGCCGTCGTTGTCATAATCGGCAAAGCAAGCACCGCGCGAGACTGTTTTCACATCGAGAATTGGACCTGCAGCGCGGGATACGTCGGCGAACTTGCCCTTGCCAAGTCCGCGGAAGAGTGACTGCTCCTGCGGGATCAGGTGAATCAATCCGCCGTGAAAGATGAGAATATCGAGCCAACCGTCGTTGTCGAAATCGTAGACTCCGCTGCCCCAACTCACGTACTGGGCCGTTGCCTGGGAGATTCCGGAGCTTGGTCCAATGTCCTCGAAGCCATTCGCGCCCATGTTGCGCATGAGGCGGTTGTACTTGGAATCGGTGACCCAGAGATCTGGACGGCCGTCGCCATCGATGTCGGCGATAACAGGACCCATTGCTGACGTGCTCTCGCCGTTTTGACCGTAGGCAACGCCGAGGTCACCGGCTACCTCTTCGAATGTGCCGTCACGTTTGTTGTGGAAGAGGAAGTTTTCGGTTTTGTCGTTGGCGACGTAGATGTCGGGATACCCGTCGCCATCGTAGTCGGCGGCGGTCACGCCCATGGTGCGGCCTTTGTATGCTCCGATGCCTGATTTATCCGTTACGTCGGTAAACGTGCCGTTGCAGTTGTTGTGATAGAGGCGATTCGTATCACCCGCGTAGTCGAGGGGGCCTGGATAATTATCGGCGGAATAGTAGTTGCGATACTTGGGATCGAATTTGACGTAACGCCCAACGAAAAGATCGACACAGCCGTCCCGATCATAGTCGAGCCATGCAGAGCTGATCGACCAACCGTCGACGTTGATGCCAGATTTTTCGGTTACGTCGGTGAACGTGCCGTCGCCATTATTGTGATAGAGGATCGCCTTGCCATAAGACGTGACGAGTAGATCGACAAAACCGTCGTTGTCGTAGTCGGCTGCGATGGCTGCCGTGCCATAGACATTTGCGGCGACGCCCGCCTGATCTGTTACGTCGGTGAATGTGCCGTCGCCATTGTTGCGATACAGATGATTGTGGGGAGTAGTTGTAGGCGGGTGCTTCAGGGGATACGGATGGATTCCCTCTTCGAGCGGCTTTCCTGTCAACACATAAAGATCAGGGAAGCCATCGTTGTTGTAATCGAACCAGACACATCCGGATCCAGTGCTTTCGAGCAACGAGCCGAGTTGCTCGGAGCCAAAGCTATGAGTGAAATGAATGCCAGCTTTGGCTGTAGCGTCTTCGAAGCGGATCGGGCCTGTGCCAGCCGCTTGGGACGTCTGGGCGAACACGTGCTGCGCCACCATGCACGAAAGTGACAGCAGAAGAATTCGCAGTTTCACGCTAATGTCCTCCCGCACTCTGTGCGCTGGATCCGGTCATATCTGCCGGAGTAGTCGATTTCAGGAGCACCATGGGAACGGCATTCTCGGGAGAAGTTTCCGGGCCGGCATGACATCCGACACAGACCCGCTGTTCGCCGCGGCGCATCCAGAAAAACCCTGACTCCCGCTTCAAGGTCTTGCCCGACGCATCCAACAATTCGATTTGCAGTGGCTGATCGTTTGGCACGTGTACGAAGAACGATCCGTCATGCTCGACCGGAGCCGTGCCGAGCGGCCTAGGCCCGCCATCACTGTCACGGGTATAAAGGCGCACAGATTGAATTGAACCAGCAGCGAATTGGGATTTCGAAGTATAGGCGTTCAGGCAGAGCAGGTTTGCGTTTGGCCAGTCATGGAGGCCGGACGGATGATGATTCGGGACTGTGCGCTGCGCAAGCACAGTTGGCTGAATCAAATTGACATCCGAGCGCACCACGATGGGCTCTACTTCGCGAACGCCAGGTTTCCAGCGAACTAACTGGAAAGGCGATGAGACATTGCGCCGCCACGCAAAGATCCAGTCGCCAGCTGATGTTTCGGCGACGTCTCCGACGAATTCACCTTTAGGGGATGTAATGGCGATCTGTTGCGCCCAAGCAGAAGTGAATCGAGCGAACCCATGATCCGTGACGAAGATGATATCTCCAGAACTCGCCTGCCTACCGCCATGCCGAGCAACGCCGTGATCGCACCGGTAGGACTCAATCCCGCTTCCATCCGAGTAGACCGTGTAAATCTCGGGAGGGCCGTCCGTGCCAAGCGGGAATCCGGATTCGAAAAGAACTCGGCCATCGCGCAGAACGTCGCTCGGGATTGCGTTGGAGCTGATGTAGGTCAGCGGAAGTGTTTTTCCGCTGAACAGATCGACGGTCTCGATGATGAAATGCCCATCGAGCTTACGTGCGTAAACCATGCGATCGTCGGGCAGATAGAACGGGCGAATACAGTCTTCGTTGCCCGTCGTGACGCGGCGAACTTGTTTGTCTTCCAGTGTGATTTCCCAAATCTGCCACGGATCATTCGACTGACGCTTGCCTGAAAAGAGTACTTTTTGTGCGTCGAACGAGACGGCAGGATCGGCTGTGGCAGCAAACTCCGGAGCGAGAGAATGGTCTGAGTTCCCCTCTCTGACAAAAATGTGCGCGCCTGAAGCGAAGCGTTCGCCCCCGTGCTGCCAGGCCAACGGATCATAGGTTTTCGCTTCGGTGTAAAGAAACGTTGGGGCCCCTGTACTCTCGTTCGAGCTATCTGTCGGGGTTGCGGGGACGACAGAGATCAGGAGGAGCGCGAAAGCCAAGATGGAGCGTGGCAGCACTAATCCGCTCCTCCGACGACGAGAAGTTGCCGAGAGCGCTGATGGGATGCTCGCTGCAGTTCAAGATAGGGCTGCAAATCCGACATCATGCTGCGGAACTCACGGAAGTTCAGAGACTGATTGCCGTCACTGAGCGCCTGCTCCGGAGAAGGATGCACTTCCACGAGCAATCCATCGGCGCCGACAACGGCGGCGGCCCGAGAGAGCACTGGTACCAAGCTGCGAACACCCGCAGCATGACTTGGATCGACGATCACCGGGAGATGTGAAACCGCGTTGAGCACCGGTACTGCCGCGATATCGAGTGTGTTGCGAGTAGCGGTCTCGAACGTGCGGATGCCGCGCTCACAGAGAATGATTTGGGAGTTTCCCGCAGCTGCGATCACTTGCGCGGATCGTAAAAATTCTTCGAGAGTGGCCGTCATCCCGCGCTTCAGAAGGACTGGGCGTCCGCATCCGCCCAGTGCTTCGAGCAAAGCGTAATTTTCCATGCTGCGGGTGCCGACTTGCATGATGTCGGCATACTCAGCGATGAGATCGACATCTTCCTCGCTCATTACTTCTGTGACAATCGCGAGGCCCGTACACTCTCGGGCTTTGCGCAGCAACTTCAGTCCATCGACGCCGAGACCTTGAAAAGCGTAAGGGGAGGAACGGGGTTTGTATGCTCCGCCGCGGAGAACGCGGGCTCCTGCACTGGCCACCGCTTCGGCCGTTTGCATCAACTGGAGTTCTGATTCAACAGCGCATGGCCCAGCCATTACTACGAAATCCGCGGCGCCAATTTCGAGATCTCCGACTCGAACAATCGTGCGTGGACGTTGGGTACTCTTCGCAACGAGATCAAAGCACGAGAACTGGCCGTTCCACTTGGGATTCATGCGCGTTGCCATTCTAGTAACGCGCAAATTTGCGATCACTAATGGGAATCTGCTAGCAAGCGCAGAAAAGCCGCTAAAAATGCGGGTGCGAGCTATCTAAGTCGTTGGCAGTCAGAGAGGAAGGGAGAACGCGTGACTACAATCACACATCAACGCGATGACGCTCACAAACTGGAGTTCACAAATCACATTTGCTCGCTTCCCCTGCCAAACCCAGGTTTTATCTTGGCTCCGTTCCGTGCTGTAGGGTGGATCAGTAATGGATAGGAGAGCAGGGTCGGATCTCTCCGTATATTGCCCTCTATTAGTCCGCATATGCTAACGCGCTGCGAATGAAAGCCATCCAATTCGATGAACCCCAACGGCATCACCGGAAGTTGCAAGGAGGATGTCATGAACAACATTGACTTCACGCATCATCACAATCAGCACAGTATTGCGACGGCGTGTCCAAACTGCCTGAGCATTCATGGGCACGAGCCGTGGTGCGCAAGTTGCGTACCGACCGTGCAGTACGCGTTCGACATCCTTTCCGAGCCGCGCAAGCTGACGCTTGGGGATGCATTGATTTTGCATTCGCTAGGAGTGACCTGGAGCGAGACGGCGCGTTTGCCGTAACTAGCGAACAGGTTCGCTCTCGATCAGAACCAAGCCCTGCGGAGGGATCGTGACGGTCAGCGATCCGCCTGAAAGATGCTGAATCTCGGCTGCGGGCAGTCGAGCAGCGGCTCGGAGGATTTCGATCTGAGAGGAGCTTGGATAGCGGGGCGAGCCCATCGCCTGGTAAGTCTTGTGAACATCCCCGTGATCGGCATCGACCCGGCTGACATAGACGGTATCGAGGTGTGAGTTCCTGAGTTGCAAATCGATTTGTTTCGTTGTGCCCTTCTCTCCGACACCGGTAAGATTCCATGCGGCGATCACGAGAGAACCATCCGCGCGCTTCGTAACCAGCACGTCATCAGACGACACTGCGAGCCTTTGCTCTCCTAAACGATGCAATAGGAGGAAGGCATTGAAAGCGGGCTTGGGGATGTCGTCTTCTGCGATCAGCCCGTATCCACCGTAGAAAGGCTGCTTGACCACTCCTTGTTCCTCAAAAACGTCAGAGAAGGTCCAGTACGACATTTCGTTTACTAATCCATCGCACTGACGAATGGTGTCAGCGAGCCATGGGCCCATGTAGGGAGCGTCGGTGACGTCTGGCTCATTGGCGTAGCTCGCATTGAACTCGGACCAGATCAATGGGAGGTTGGGAATGGCGGACGTGCGAATCTGGTCGTGGACCTTTGCAACGGCGCGGCAAACCATGCGAGTCCGTGGAATCTGCTCGTGTGTACCGAAGACATCTTCGGCCTTGTCGTTGCCGTACACGTGCGAGGAAACAAAATCAACAGGAACTTTGTTGTCGGCGCAGTGCCGGATGAAAGCATCGGCCCAAGCCGCTTGCGCGGTGGCAGGGCCACCGACGCGAAGTCTCGTGCTGACAGATTTAATTGCGCGAGCCGTGTGGTCATAGAGTTCGAAATAAGTCGCTTGTTTCGGATCACCTACCCAGAAGTCGATATTGGGTTCGTTCCAAACTTCGAAATACCACTGGGAAACTTCGTCAATTCCGTAGCGATCTACCAAATGCTTCGTAAACTGAGTGATCAACTCGTCCCACTTCGCGTAATCATTGGGAGGCGAAACATTCTGCTTGTACCAAAAGGCATGCAGCGCGTCTTTGTTCGAAGCAAGCTTTTTCGGCATGAAGCTCAATTCGACAAATGGGCGCACACCGTCTTGTAATAGGCCGTCATAGATCTGATCGACGTAAGAAAAGTTGTAGATAGACTTTCCCTGAGCATCTTCATCGTAAAGGCCGACCTCGTCCTGGAAGATCGCGTGGAAGCGTACGTACTGCATACCGGTGACAGCCTTCACCTCGCGGAGATCCTGGCGATAGGAATCACGCAAGCTCAGGATTGCGCGGCCGGAGCCGAACATGTGTTCCCAGAAATGAGGTAACGGATGGCTCTCGGCCTGCGCGTCGATTACAACAGTCTCTTTCTGTGCATACGCGGAATTGAGGAGTGTCGCGCCGAGAACCGCTGCAAAGAGAACAGAACGAAATAGTTTTGTCATAACAGGCAACTATAGCAAGGTCAGAGGATGCGTTCTGGTGGCTCTTTGTTGCTCGAGTATCCGTCAGTCCTTCGCTTTTTCGGGCAGAGCGAAGGCAACGTAGATGCCGCCGGAACCCCACTTGGCGTCTTTGCCGCCTCCGGCTGCGATTGCAACATATTGTCGTCCATCGATTGAGTAAGTCACAGGCGTGGCATTGCCGGCAAAGGGCAAAGTCGTTTCCCAAAGAAGGTCTCCCGTGGCTTTGTCGAAGGCGCGGAATTTATGGTCATAGTTTGTGGCGCCGATGAAGAGCAGGCCGCCAGCGGTCACGATGGGGCCGCCGTAATTCTCGGAGCCTGTGTTCTTCATCCCTTTCACGGCGAGGTCTGGATACTCGCCGAGATTGATTTTCCATTTGTATTGACCTGTGTTCAGGTCGATGGCGTTCAGCGTTCCCCATGGCGGCGCAATTGCGGGGTAGCCATCGGGATCAAGGAACCGTCGATAGCCGGTGATGCGATATTTCATCGCGGGTAACGGGGTGCCTGAACTGGATAACTCTTTGTTCTCGCCCGTAAGCAGAAATTCGACTAACCCATTCAGTTGGTCTTCATAGAGATTCGGGAATCCGGGCATGCGGCCCTTGCCGCCGCGGATTGTGGTGGCGATGTCTGCAGGACTTCTGCGATCACCAATGCCTGCAAGCGCTGGGATATCGGGTGGCGCGCCGTGCATATCCTGGCCATGACAGACTGCACACTGGCTTAAGTAGATCGCTTTCGCGCCGCGCTCGCCTTTGTCTTCGAAGAGCGACGCCGTCCAAGCCATCTCGTTCGAGTTCACATAAAGGATGTTGGTTTGGGGGTCGACGGCAGGGCCGCCCCATTCGGCGGCTCCGTCGAAACCGGGAAAGACAATCGTTTCAGTGCCGACGCGGAATGGTACGTACTGGCCTTCGTGAATCGAGGCTTTAAATTTCTCAAGCGCCCATTGGTGAGCCTCGGGCGTGCGCGTCGTGAGCATATCTTCGGTCAGATTTTGCCGGGCATACGGAGCGGGCGAGGTCGGTAGTCCTTGTTCTGGAGCGGCAGATTCCCCCGGCAGCGTACTGGCGGGATATTTTCGATACTCGATTGGCGTCAGCGGCTTGCCGGTTAGACGATCAAAGATGTAGAGGAATCCCTGTTTGCTGGTTTGGACGACGGCTTCAAGGGGCTCTCCGCGGTAGTTCAGTGTCACTAGAACCGGGGCGGAGGGGAAGTCGCGATCCCAGAGATCGTGCCGGACAGCTTGAAAATGCCAGATCCTCTCTCCTGTTTCGGCATTCAGCGCGAGTTCGCAGTTCGCGAAAAGGTCGTCACCGACGCGGTCGCCACCGTAAAAATCGAATGCGGCTGAACCCGTCGGAATGTATACAACGCCGCGCTGGGCGTCGAGCGCCATACCGGCCCAATTGTTTGCGGCACCGCTGGTCTTCCACGCATCTTTCGGCCATGTTTCATAGCCAAATTCGCCGGGGTGCGGGATGGTGTGGAACGACCAACGTAGCTTGCCCGTTTTCACTTCGTACGCGCGGATATCTCCGGGAGGGGCTGGAAGTGTTTCGGGATTGCGTCCACCGACGATGATCAGATCTTTGTAGACAATGCCCGGGCTAGTGAGGGCAATCGACTGATAGCGGGGTTCGCGTCCGAGATTCTCCTGTAGATCGACTCTTCCCTGTGTTCCAAAACTCGCAATGGGCTTGCCCGTAGTGGCGTCGAGTGCGTAGAGAAAATTCATGATGCCGACAAGAATCCGCTTATCGTCGCCGTTCGACCAATACGCAAGGCCGCGATCGGGCTGCAGGCCCTTGATGCCGGAATCGAAGGTCCAGATCAATTTGCCGGTAGCTGCATCCACAGCAAAGACTTTTTGCGTCGGGCTGATGCCGTACAGCAGACGACCGACAACGAGTGGACTTGTCTGCATTCCACCCTTCTCGCCGGTGTCATACGACCACGCGAGCTGCAACTGCTTCACGTTGGAGCGATCGATCTGCGCCAGTGACGAGTAGTGAAGATTGTCGGGAGATCCGTTCCAAACCGGCCAGTCCTGAGAGGCAGGAGACGCTTGCGGGCGCGCGACGGCGATGCGAACGCCGGAAAAAACTGCGATAGAAGTTGTGAATAGCAGTAAGAAGAGCCAGGGCCGAAGACGCATGCGCACACTTTATAGCGTTTCGGCCTCGAGTTCAAAGCCTGAATGTCAGGACCACCATGCGGCAGCCGGCTGCTCGCGAATCATGATGCTGTTCAAAAAACTCGCGGCTTTGGTGAGCCCTTCGCCGGGTGACATCAGGCTGTCTTCGTGTTCGATGGAGAGCACCGAGTCGTAGCCTACCAGGCGTAGCGTAGAGATGAATTCGCTCCACCATTCGGCGCCGTGGCCATAGCCGCAGGTGCGGAAAATCCAGCTACGATCCTTTTCTTGTGTGTAGGGTTTCGTGTCGAGTACTCCGGTTCTCACCATGTTCACCGGATAAAGCTGGGTATCTTTGGCATGAACGTGGAAAATCGCACTGCCGAGGACACGGATCGCATCGATGGGATTGATACTTTGCCAGAATAGGTGGCTGGGATCGTAGTTACAGCCTACGTTGTCTCCGGCGATCGAGCGCAGTCGCAGCAGAGTTTCCGGGTTGTAAGCAACGAACCCCGGATGCATTTCAACGGCGATTTTGACACCGTGATCGCGGGCGAATTTGGCGTGCTCTGTCCAAAATGGCGTGACAACTTCGTTCCACTGCCAGTCGAGAGTGCTGCGGAAATCCGGTGGCCAAGGGCAGGTAATCCAGTTGGGCGTTTTGGAGTTGGGAGAATCTCCCGGGCATCCTGAAAAATCGACCATAGTCGATACGCCCAGTTTTTCAGACAGCAGAATGGTCTTGCGGCTAACGTCCCTATGCTGTTGGGAGATGGCTTTGTCGGGATGTAGCGGATTTCCGTGGCAACTCAATGCGCTGATTGTGAACCCATGGTCGGCGATGATTTTCTTGAAGTCTGATAAAGCCGAAGGATTGTCAAGCATGGAGAGCTTGCAATGGGCATCGCCAACGTAATTCCCCGTGGGAAGTTCGACGGTATTGATCTGGAGCCCGGA
>DATJWZ010000800.1:0-1385 GCA_035500795.1 Candidatus Eiseniibacteriota bacterium
ATCGACCGGCAGATCATTTTCTGTCAACGGGCCGTCGTACTTGAGAAAATTGCCTGCCATCCAGTGATACTCGCCTGTACCCGCTATATTTCCGATCTGCTCGCCAAAATTGCGGCGATAGAGCTTCGCTCCCGATTCGCCGGATGAACTGATGTATCCGATTGCGAAACGAGGATCGAAGGCCATGGCGACGAGCGCAGCTTTTCCGTACCGTGAGTGACCTTCGATGCCTATGTGTTTCGCATCAACAGCTTTATCGCTCTCGAAGTAGTCGAGCGCGCGACTCGCGCCCCATGCCCACGTGCGAAGAGCACCCCAGTCATCGAGGCTTCTGGGTCGGCCTTTGTTTGTGAGACCAATGATTCCGCTCTGCAGTGCGTCCCCAGTATCGGCTTGAACGGTCGTCGGAATGTATTCTGCATAGCCCCATCCTCTTGCAAGCACTTGCTGCTGCCAGGTTGGCCCCGATTGGGCGCGAAACATGTCTGGAAATCGCTTTGCTAATGCGGCCAACACTTCGGGACTCAGAGCGAGTTCCATTATTACCGGTACGGGGCCACTGGCTTTCGCAGGCGTCGTTAGCGTGAGGTCGATGTCTACGGTGATTTGTGGATATTCAGAGTTATCAGCATGCCCGCTCAATTTGTTGGTCACTACGGGTATATCGCCATTTGTCCCGCGAGTTGTGCTGACGACTTTCCATTTCATCTTTGGGACATTGGCAGGGACGCGCCCATAGATTTCGCGTCCGAAGTCCTCCACAATTTCTCGCCGTCTTTGCTTCCACCAGGTCTCAGCACTGGTGACCTTCTTCCCATCTTTGAGGATCAAAGGATCGGGTGGGGGCCCGAAAATATTTGCCCTCGATTCATCCCTGTTGGCAGCATTGGGAGATTTGCGGTCCCCGTCCGCCCCGCGCCGCAGAGAAGTGATATGCAGCAGTTGCATCATCCGCGTATGATCCTGTTCCGCGGAGAGCGCACCTTGTTGGTTTGGTGATGCCGACCCTTGTAGAGTGGCTTGACCTGCGCTGAATCGCATACAGGCCCAAAGTGAGATCGCTCTCACCAGCCAGCGAGAGAGAGACTTTGTCGGCCGCATAAGTCACCGCATCCGGAGGAAATGAATCGAGCATCCTGCTCTGCATGCCATTCTCTCATCCTTCAAAGGGCAGTGTAGAGGTCGAATACAAGCGCTCGGATTAAGGCCTGTCGGCGAGTTCGATAGAAGCTGTCTTGCTGGGACTGACTGACCTCAGCTTTTGTAATTCACCAAGAGTTTTTTTCCACGCGTCCGGATCTTTCTTCGTACTTACTGCCGCCGGATCGCGATAGAAGGCAAGAATGTTTTCCTGCAGTTCGGGGGTAATCTGCCGAAAATCGTCA
>DATJWZ010000801.1:0-5998 GCA_035500795.1 Candidatus Eiseniibacteriota bacterium
TGGCGCCGAACTCACAGCTGGTAAGACTTTCGGAACCGTTGAGTCGGTGAAAGCCGTATCGGACCTGTTTGCCCCGGCCTCGGGCACGGTGACGGAGGTCAATGCGGATCTGGCGACTTCTCCCGAGAAAGTAAATAAAGACGCTCACGGCTCGTGGATGTTGAAGATGACGCTGAAGAATCCGAGCGAACTGGATGGACTGCTTTCTCCCGGGGACTACGAAAAGTTTGTCGCAGAGGAGGCGGGGCATTAGGGCAGCCGGTTTCGGGCGTTCGGCTTCAGGCTTCCGGCATGGAGCTTCGACACCAGAAAGCCAAAGTGCGTATTGTTTTACTGAGTTTCAGTCGTTCCAATGAAAATTGCCCCAGACTCAATCGCCGCTGCCCGCACAAAAATTCAACTGACCCTGAGCCACATCTAATCGATTTCTATGAGATATCTGCCTAAATCTCCTGCCGACCGCGAGGCCATGCTGAAAGCTATCGGACTGCGGTCGATTGATGACCTATTTGCACCCATTCCGGCCGAATATCGACTGAACCGCGACCTCAATATCCCGCGCCAGATGGCCGAGTCTGAGATCGTCGACTTCTTCCGCCAGCGTTCGCGTGAAAACGGGGACGGATATACAAGCTTTCTCGGTGCCGGCGCATACTTACACTACCGGCCAGTCATCATCGACAGCCTGATCTCACGTGGAGAATTTTTGACCGCCTACACGCCTTATCAGGCCGAGATTTCTCAGGGCACGCTGCAATCGATCTTCGAGTTCCAGACCATGATCTGCGAACTGACGGGGATGGAAGTGGCGAACGCGTCCATGTATGACGGATCGACTGGCGCCGCCGAAGCCGTGATGATGGCCGTCCGGCTAACCGGACGTCGGTCAGTGGTCGTCGCGCGAAATCTGCATCCCGAGTATCACGAAGTGCTCGCGACCTACGCGACCCATCAGGGGATGCCGCTCTCAACAGTTGGATTCGGCGAGAATGGACGGCTTGATCTCAAGGAACTTGAGCGCTCTATCACATCCGATACGGCTTGCGTCCTCATCCAATCACCGAATTTCTTCGGAACGCTCGAAGATGTCGATGCGATTGCGGAAATTGCCCATAAGGCTGGCGCGATGCTGGTCGTCTCAATCGCAGAAGCCGTCTCGCTCGGGATTGTGGAGCCGCCGCGGCAAGCCGACATCATCGCCATGGAGGCTCAGTCATTCGGCGTGCCTCTCGGCTTCGGCGGGCCGTACTGCGGGGTCATTGCCACGCGCGAAAAATACGTCCGACAGATGCCTGGGCGCCTCGTCGGCCAGACTGTCGATAAAGATGGAAAGCGTGGATTCGTTCTTACTCTCGCCACCCGCGAGCAGCACATCCGCCGCGAGAAAGCTACGTCGAATATTTGTACGAACCAGGCGCTGGTCGCCTTGATGGTCAATATCTTTATGACCGTCTATGGCAAGGTTGGCTTGAAGGAGCTGGCGAAGCAAAATCTGGCCAAGACCGCGTATGCTGCAAGCCAATTCGCAAAGCACGGCAAAGTGCTCTTTGCGAATACTCCACGTTTCAATGAATTCGTTGTCCAGACCAGTGAAGATCCCTACGCGATTAATGGACGCCTACTGGGTCACAAGATCGTCGGAGGCCTTCCTCTGAAGAAGTTTTACCCGGAACTGGGAAATGCGGCTCTCTGGTGCTGCACGGAGATGACGACCCGCAGCGCCATTGACACCGCCGTAGGGTTCATCGCCGAGAGCGAGCGATCGGTGCGGTCAGCAAAAGAAGAAGTCGAGGAGATGGCGCGATGAAGCACCCCACGCCCAAAGCCACGCGTCACGTCAATCAGAACGAAGGACTGATCTTCGAGAAGTCCTCACCCGGCAAAGCGGCATGGAAGCTGCCACCGCTCGACGTGCCCGAAGTTGACACCTCGAAGCTTTTAGGGTCATCCGAAAGAAAAGATCTCGGCCACATGCCCGAAGTCAGCGAGATCGAAATCATCCGCCACTTCACCCGCATGTCGACATGGAACTACGCCATTGATCTCGGGATGTATCCGCTTGGATCGTGCACGATGAAGTACAACCCGCGTGTGAACGAAGCTGTCGCTCGGGTGGAAGGCATTGCCAATGGCCATCCTTATCAGCCCGAGAAGGTTTCGCAAGGTGCCCTGCGCATCATCAAGACCCTGAGCGAATGCCTTATCGAGATCACCGGCATGGAAGCCATCACTTTGCAGCCAGCCGCCGGGGCGCACGGCGAAATGACTGGCCTGTTGATGGTGCGTGCGTACCACGAATCGAAAGGGAATGCGCGCAAGAAGATCCTGATCCCTGATTCGGCGCACGGTACGAATCCGGCGACCGCTGCGATGGTCGGGTACGCGGTCGAAAATTTGAAATCCGATTCCCGTGGCATGGTTGACATCGCATCGCTCGAAGCGCAGATGAACGAGGACGTCGCCGCTCTCATGCTGACAAACCCCAACACGCTTGGGGTGTTCGAGCAACAGATCCACAAGATCGCCGATATTCTTCACGCTAAGGGCGGCCTTCTTTATATGGACGGCGCCAACATGAACGCGCTGGTGGGCAAGGTCCGCCCCGGAGACTTCGGCGTTGATGTCATGCACCTTAACCTGCATAAGACTTTTTCGACGCCCCACGGAGGCGGTGGGCCGGGCTCCGGGCCGGTCGCGATCAAGAAAATGCTCGAGCCGTTCCTGCCGAAGCCGGTCGTCATGACTCATTCCGATGGGACGCTCGGGTTCGAATATAACCGCCCGCAGTCTGTAGGCCGGGTGCGGGCCTTCTACGGCAACTTTGGAATGTTCGTTCGCGCGCTGGCTTATATTCAAGCCAACGGGCCCGACGGACTGCGCCAGACGACTGAAGATGCCGTTCTCAATGCGAACTACATCCGCAAGGGACTCGAAGGCACATACGATCTCCCCTACGACACGCCGAGCATGCACGAAGTTGTTTTCAGCGACAAGCTACAGTCGAAAAAAGGTGTGCGGACGATGGATATTGCGAAGCGCCTGATCGACTACGGATTCCATCCGTATACGACAGCATTTCCCCTGATCGTTCCGGGAGCGCTGATGATCGAGCCGACTGAAAGCGAGTCGAAGGAAGAGATGGATCTCTTCGTCGATGCGATGAAGTCGATCGCGGCAGAGGTAGAAGAAGATCCGCAGACTGTGCTGGATGCGCCGCATACGACTCGAGTCAAGCGCCTCGACGAGACGACGGCGGCGAGAAAACCGATCCTCCGCTGGAAACCTGCATAATTCGATTGCAGGTTTTCGATTGACGATTGCAGATTTGAGGACCGTTTTTCAGTCTGCATTCTAAAATCTTCAATCTGAAATCGACGTTACCTCGGTCACTCCGAATTCAGCCCTATCGACCCTCCCAGCACGACTCTCCTCCTATAATCAGCCACGGTGGAGGACGTACGCCGTGTCGACTGCCCCCGTGCAGGTCCAAGAGAAGGAAGTCCGGAAAACCGAATGGTCTAAGCCGACGGACGGCTTCTTTGCGGCTCCCGAGAAGCGCACGCTCATCCTTTCGTTGCTGCTCGTCGTCTTCACCTTGGGCGTCTACAATCAGGCGACCCATTTTCAATTCATCAACTTTGATGACGACCGGTATGTAACGGAGAACCCGCATCTCAAGGCCGGGCTCTCATGGAGCACGATTAAGTGGGCCATTTCCTCGACCGATGAAGCGAACTGGCATCCTCTAACCTGGATGTCGCATGCGCTCGATTATCAATGGTTTCATCTGAATCCCGCGGGCCATCACTTCACCAGCATCATCTTTCACACGTTGAGCGGAGTCGTTCTCTTTCTTTTGTTATTTCGTGCCACGCGACGGCTGGGGCTTAGCTTTTTTGTTGCGATGGTGTTCGCGTTGCATCCGGCTAATGTGGAGTCGGTCGTCTGGATCTCAGAGCGCAAGAACGTTCTCAGCACTTTCTTTTTTCTGCTAACACTCGGCGCGTATGGGTGGTATGCGTCGCGGCCGGATTGGAAGCATTATCTCAGTGTCGCAGGGCTGTTCGTTTGCGCTCTTGCTTCGAAGCCGATGGTCGTAACGCTTCCTTTTGTTTTGCTGTTACTGGATTATTGGCCGCTGCAGCGCGTCCGGGGCTGGACAATCTTATCCACGAAAGTGCAGGCCTCTCCTGCAAAGCTTATTGTCGAAAAAATTCCTCTGTTTGCACTTTCGGCTGCAAGTTCGCTGATCACCATGCGCGCGCAGAAAGCGGCCGGCGCAGTCGGCGCGCTGCCATTTCCTTTTGACGTAAGGTTGAAGAACGCTCTTTTCTCGTATCTGCTCTACACAAAAGAGACGGTCTGGCCTTCGAACTTGGCCCCTCTTTATCCGCATCCCGGCAACGGTTTGCCAGGATGGAAAGCGGTTCTCGCCGCGGTAATTCTGCTGAGCATCACTGCCTTGGTGGTGAAACTCCGATCCCGCGGCTACTTGCTGGTCGGATGGCTTTGGTTTCTCGGTACGCTCGTACCCGTGATTGGATTGGTACAGGTGGGCAATCAAGCCATGGCCGACAGATACACGTACATTCCGTTCATCGGCTTATTCGTCGCGATCGCTTGGGGAGTGGCGGAACTCGCTGAGACCGCGAAGCTATCAACTGCAATAAAGATTGCGGCTGCAGCGTGCGTCGTTCTGACATTTGCCTCGGTTACCTACCGTCAAGCGGGATACTGGCGCGACAGCTTGCGGCTTTGGAAGCACGCGCTCGAGGTCACGGACAACAATTTCGTGGCTGAGGATGAATATGGTGGTGCATTAACCCAACTCGGCCGATTCGACGAAGCTTATCCACACTTTGTTCGCGCTGCGCAGCTGCAGCCAGCCGACCCGGTCTCACATTCCAATATCGGAGCGTATCTGCATCAGCATGGCCACGCGGCCGAAGCTATCCCGCAATATGAGATAACGATAAGCCTGACCACTGACACACGCGTGCTCACGAACGCTTACGCCAACCTCGGTTCGGCGTTCGCTGATGTCGGAGACTACCCAAAAGCACACGCGGCTTTCGACCGATCAATCCGTTTGAATCCGATGCGCTTCAACACTTGGGTGGGCATGGGGTTGCTCGCCGAGCGGGAAGGGAAGGTTGAAGAAGCAATCCGTGATTTTGCCCGCTCCATCCAACTGCAGCCTACCGACCAGGGATATCTCGAACTCGGACGCACGCTTGCCCAGAGTGGGCGAAACAAGGAAGCGATCGCCGCGTATCAGCTCGCGCTTCAGATGTCACCCAATCTGATTGAGGCGCAGCAAGCCCTGGAAGCGCTGCAGCAGCAACCTGCCAGCTTGAATTCCCGTTAGCTTTTCTTCGAAGTTACCGCAAAGAAGGCGGCTGCCTCCTGCTCCACATTCTTGCTACCGCAATGCGGACACTTCGGACTTTCTTTGTCGTGTTCGTTCAATGTCAAAACTGTTTCAAAGGGTTTATGGCAATCAAGGCAGACATAATCGTAGACGGGCATAGAGGACCTCCCGTGGATACTCCGTTACGGAAATTGTACGCCCGTAGCGAAGTCCAAGTGCAACGGCGACCGATTCCTTCGAAAGCAGGCGTATCTAGGCGATCTCTCGAATCCGAAGCAACTGGGCCATTCAAGATTTCAACCCTAAGGAGACCAAATGCAACAAATCTGGGACGCTGGAACTTTTACCTTCATGTCTGTGTCCGTTATGCTAGAGGAGTATGACACTGCTTGACGCTCAGCAATACGACCCGCAAAAAGCTCGCCGCAAAAAAATGACGATCAGCGCCGCGATTGTTGCGTTACTTGTCATCGCGTTCCTTGTCTGGAGATTTCCTTACTGGCGCGCGGAGTGGATCGTCGGCAAGTTCTTCGACGCTCTGCAAAAGCAGGATTACAAGGCGGCATACTCCATCTGGATGCATGATCCTGACTGGGCATCGCATCCCGGCGAGCATCCCAAGTATCC
>DATJWZ010000802.1:0-3286 GCA_035500795.1 Candidatus Eiseniibacteriota bacterium
TCCCACTGGGCGCAAGGTCAGCAATGAAGAGATGAAGTGCGTCAACGTGAAACACGCCAACTTTCATGGCGACTGGAACTATGTCATTAGACCGAGACCCAAGGTCGTACGTTGATACCCTTATTTATTTACGAGGCCTTACCACCGAAAACCCTTATCGTCTCGGATAAGATATTCGTGATGGACAGCGAGCCGTCTCTGAGGTCACGCTTCGGCGAGTGTTTCTTGTTGACCATAGGCTCTCCCGCGGCGAACCTCTTCTCCCGCCGAATTAACGAGCAGGCTCTTTTCAGCTTTGAGGTAAGCGAGGATGCGAAGAGGCAGATGGCACTTCAGGAGCAGATCGTCGCACGCTATCGGCTGGATCCCCTTGCCCTCGAGTTCTACATCAACATAGCCGCAGGCAAGGCTGGCTCTCTTGAAGAGTCCTGCGCTCTTTCCGGAAGACACTTCGGTGATTTTACCGATGCGCAGCGTGGCCTTTTTCAGACAATCCGCGACGAAATCAAGCAGAGCGGCATGATGAACACAGGTTATAGAGCTCTTCTGCGTGAGTACGGAGGCTCCTGGATCCGAGATCCGATTGTCAAGGATGCCGAAACGGGCTCATCGCGGTTGGACCGTGTTCATCCCAAGCGGCAGGGCATGATGCAGTTCGTATACAACGACTTTGGGCTTGTCTCCTTGGCAGCTCACCCTTATGCGGACAGCAAGTGCGTTATCTATGTGGCAGGCAAACACGGGCCCGCAACCGCTTGGGGCATTCATCTCCTGGGAAACGCTGGCTGGGGGCGATTCCCTTATGGAGCCGTCTTTGAAGTACAGATACCTCAATGGGAGTCATTCGCGCTTCGCCTGCAATCGGGAGCCACGCAGTGGCAGACGCTGCCTTACGGCGCGATAGACTTCGACTTCTCAACGCTCCTGCCAAACGAGCCCCAACGCGCCGTAAAGGCTTTCATTTCTCTGCCCATGGCGGAAGGGATTCAGGAGGCGTCGCACCCCCTCATCTCTGCTCTCAAGAAGTGTGCTGTCAAAGGAGCGGTCTCTTCGGAAATCGAGTGGACCAGTCCATATAACCGATCTCTGAAGGGCGGGTGGAATTTTGCTCGCGATATCTTGAACCACTTCTCAAAGGCGGACCTGATCGTTCACGACATTACTGGACTCGCTCCCGGCGTCATGTTCGAGGTTGGGTGTAGCCGGGCACTTGGCAAGAAAACTCTGTTTCTGTGGGACACTTCGAGATCAGAGTTTGGCGTTCAGCAGTTGCCGAGCGTGATTCATAGGCTCGACATCGAAGTAGTTGATTTCCGCAATGAAGACAGGCTTTGCAGTACAGTCGCCGAAGGCTTGAGAGCGCGACTCGAGCAGCCGTCAGAGCCCACTCTTGAGAACGAGAACGCCCCCGACGTCCATGTGGTGGTCCTCGCCAGCCCTAAATGCTCCGCGACCATAAGGGCGCCCCTGACCGAGCAGCTTGTGGCCAGGGGCCAGAGGTCATTCGAGTTCTGGCAAGGGGAGCGATCGCTGGATACGTTATGCGCCTACATCGGGAAATGTCGACATCTAATTGTGTTTACTGACTGTGATTATGCCGAAGGTATGATGGCACTGGGTATAGGCAAATGCCTCCAGGAAAGCGCGCCTCAACCTCGATTGGGACAAGGAAGTCATGGCGGTCCGCAGGGCATTTTGGAATTCCATGAGAGTAACTGGACGTCTTGCTCGATGTTCGACGGACCGAAGCATCATTGGGACGATGGCAGCATCGACAAAGATTTGCAGAGCGGACTGAACCAGATTTTCTCTAGAGCGGCTGGCCGCCGGCGTAGATAACCACACTGAGTTGTAGCGAGCATGACGGTTACACAATTATCCATACAGCATGCCTGACAAAATCAACACAGCCGTGATTGCCGCGGCGGGCCAAGCGACAAGGATGTGGCCCGCCAGCAAGGCGTTCCCAAAAGAGCTATTTCCACTTGGCAGAATACCCGTCATCGTCCATCTCCTATGGGAATTGAGGGACGCGGGCATCGAGCAGTTCGTGGTGGTGACGGCCGAATCCAGTGGCCCCGCCGTACGAGCCCTCCTCGATCCGTCAGTGGCCCCACCCGACAAAGTAGCGAACGAGCCGTTGGTACGCCGCTTTCAGGAAATGCTCACTCGCGATTCCGTGACGATCATGCGTCAAACGGGCAACTACGGTAACGGAACTCCTCTTCGGATCGCCGCAAGCAAGATAAAGGACCAGCCATGCATTTACGCCTTTGGTGACGACATCGTCGTCGGTGAGAATGCTACCAGCGGCCTCATTCAGACGTTTGAACGAACCGGCCATCCAGTGCTCGCCGCGCAGGAAGTCCCGACCTCAAGAAAGTCAGCTTTCGGGATCTTGGAGTGCACGAGGACTAACGGAATTCAATATATTTCACGGATTCTCGAGAAACCTTTACCTGACGAAACCTCTTCCAACTTGGCTTCATTTGGTCGTTACCTTGTCACGCCCCGCCTGCTAGAAACACTCTGCAACACACCACCCGGTCGTGACGGCGAGCTTTGGTTTACTGACTCGATAAAAGCCTATCTCGATCATGGCGGTCGGGCGTGTGCGTTTAGTCTTACAAACGGACGCTGGTATACCGTGGGGGACCCTCGAAGCTACGCCGAAGCTGTCAAAGCTGCTACCGAGGAACAGTCTCGATGAATCGCGTCGGGATTGGGGGCGGTCACTCGATCAGGATCGGGGGAGCGGTCGACCGCCCACCCTCCCACACCACCGTGCGTACGGAGCTCGTATACGGCGGTTCCGTGACTTGAGCCCGCCAGAGGCCGGAGGTTCGAGACGCTTTCGCCGTGGGAGGCTTCGCCGCTCCCGGGTTGGTGTTGGGCTTCACCCAGTGTGCTTACTTGGGGTGGGCAATAATCGAGATGATGACGTATTCGTCGCCCTCAATTTTGAAATAAAAGCGCCAGTTCCGAGTGACGCGGGCCTGCCAGAGATCGGCGCCCTCGTCATATTTCTTGGCGAGGAGCCCGACCCTTGTGCACCAACATCTTCAGGAGCGTCTGGTAGCCGATCCCTTTGCGCTCGGTCTTCCGCTCACCCACACAACGGCATGCAGGGAGCTCGCCGCGAGGCTAACTGTCCTTCAGGTAAGCCACTGGTTCGACCAGTGAGACTTGAAGAGGTTTGACCGTTGAAGAGAGTAACATCCTCCTCCAAGGTGGCTTGATGAGAACCCATCCAAAAGGAGGATGTCATGTCAAACCTTTATCAGAG
>DATJWZ010000803.1:0-3043 GCA_035500795.1 Candidatus Eiseniibacteriota bacterium
TTTGCAGTTGGGCGGAAAAATCGAAGAGACGCGCACCAGGTTCTGGGCAGCGATGCCCGCATCACGCAACGCCAACTCAAACGACGTCAGACGCTCACGGTGTTTCCCCACGCCTTTGGTGAAGAAAATCCGTTTCGGAACCATGTCTTTGCCCAATTCGCCTGTCCTCCGCAGTGGAAAATTGAATGTGAGAATGCACAATCTAACACATTGGTTTGTAAAGGAAATATGAATTTCTGGGTAGGGATAAAAAAAATGCGGGAGCAGCGCAATCTGCGCTCCCGCAATCTCGTCTCGAAATGCCTTCGATCTACTTCGCAGCCTTGACGGAGCTTACCGCGATGACGCTGTCCTTTTCGCTTCCGGTCACTGTGACCTTTTCGCCCGCTTGCTTGTCGAGCGTGTCGAGCGCGGCCTTGTCGCTGGTGTCAAGCGTATAGACTTTGTCTCCCACAACGAGCGCGTACTTTGAACCTTTGCCTACGCAGCCACGTGTGCAACTGGCTGGATCTCCCATGTGTTTTGCACCGCACATTGCGTCACTCACTGTTCCGGTGTAGGTCTTTCCGCTCGCCGCGAAAGAAGAAACGGCCAGTACGGTCGTCAGTGCCAGAATAAGAAATCCGGCTTTCCGGGTTTCAGGACTCATCACAGATTCTCCTTTTGGTTTCTCTAAACTGGTTCAGGGAGCCCCACTCGGCCACCCAGCCCTCAATTACAAGGATGCGCCTGCAGCACAGAAGTTACAAGCTACCCCCAAAACTACTGCGGAGACGCGTTGGCACGCGTCTCCGCTGGGATGCCCGGATCGCATTCGGGGGAGGGCCCGGGCAAAGTTCATGGCACTCAGTCCCAGAGCCGTCAGCCGTGGCTCCGAGTCGGTGCGGGCGACCTGAGGTCGTGCAGCCGACGGGAACTAAGGGTGTCCACAAATTGCGGCACAGTGTAGCAAGGAACGCCCAATCTCCAAAGAGAAAATTGCTGTGAAATGCAACAGCTACTGGAAGTCGAGCTAGAGTACGCTTTCTGGAACTGCCTACGGAAAAGTTTTGCTTCCTGTTCCAAAAGCCGAACACTCGGACGCAAATACCTGAATTAGACAGGCTTACAGTTATCGAGGTGCCTTAGCCGAGTAGATCAGATCGACGTCAACCGTCTTGTCACGTAGATTCGCCGTGACATGAGAGGCGACGTCCCAGTCCAGATTGGCGGGCAGCAAATTGTGGGCTTCCGGAAGGTATTCGCTCAGATAGGTCGAGTTGTAGACCTCCCCGGTCCGCAGCTTCCACAAATTCCGCAGCTTGGCTTCGAGACTGTTATCCAGGCCGCGGATCGCGAGTTCACCCATGTTGTATAGGGGGCCTTCGTTGACACCGAGACGAATCACAACGGTGCCGGCTGCGTCGTCAAAGTCTGCATCTGCCTTGATGGTCGTGGTCACGTAGCCTCGCGAGCCGTAGAGCTTCTGAATGTCTTTCAAGTTGTCGGATAAACGAACCGTGTTCGCGGGTTCGCCCACGGGCGCGCGGACCATCTTCTGCAGCACGTCCGTCGGAAACTCTTTATTTCCGGACCACTCAATTGCCTTCAGCTTATATTGCTGTCCGGGAACAACCGGGAAGACCACGTCGACAATCGTCAGATGTTTCGGACCCGAATCGTCTTCCTGTGAGGGTTTCTTGACGACCTTTGTTTCCGGCGTGCCGAAATTGGCCTTGAGGTACCCACGCGCCAGATAAACCGGATTCAATTGATGCTGCACTAGAGCGCTCAGCACGCTTCGCGAATACTCGGTATCGCGCAGCCTGGCAGCGGCTGCCTTTAAGGCAGGTGCGTCGGTGGGGGCTGCTCCGACGAAGTCGATATCGCGAATCTGAATCAGGACGTCAGCGACCCGATAGACAATCGAATCCACGGGGCCATCTTTTTTCCCCGCGCGTTCATATTCCACGTTGCCGGGAATACTGTTCTCCACCAACAGAGCCTGGAGCACATCGGAAACTAAATCGGGCAGACGCCCTGAGAGTGGCAATTCTCCTTGAAAAAGCGGCGCCCGCTCTTGAATGCGCTTCAACAGTTCATCGTCGGAGAACCAGACGAAATCCTCGAACTTGACCGGCACGAACTTGGCCGCTTCGGTAACCTTCAAATCCAGCTTGGTGCCGGCAGATGAGAATGAATAGCTGTACGCAACATCAGTGAAGATGCCGTAGTCTCCAAGTCTTGTCGCGGCCTTCTTGAAATCATCCTCAGTTACGGGCTTGCCGAGTTGGAGCCCGGTCGCAGCGACGATGGCATCCTCCGGAAAATGCTGGTTTCCGGTGACCTTCACCGTGATCAACTGCCTCATCGAGGCGGGTGCCTCCGCGAATGACTTCTGCGCGTGCGCGAGACTCACTACGCTAAAAGGAGTGGTGAGCGTGAGGAAAAGCAGGACCAGAATTCTGGGAGTGGACTTCATCGGATAGGTGCGTGTGCCAGTTCCTGAGTGGATTTGTGTTTCACCGCAATATCGATAAAGGCCAAAGCAGCACGGCTCAAAGCTTTGTCTTTCCTGAAGACCAGAGCGAGGTCGCGGCGAACCTGCGCATCAGCCAACGGGACAGCCTCCAAAACTTTGGCGCGCACATCTTCTTCGACGTTGGAGCGGGCGATGAAGCCGATGCCGACATCGGCCGCCACAAAGCGCTTCAGCAGTTCGCTGGAGTCGAGTTCCATCGTGAAATTCGGCTTTAGCCGTCGCTCGTGAAAAAGTGTTTCGATGGCGTCGCGGGTATGTCCGGCCTTGGGGACGATCAGAGGAAATTTGCTGGCTTCGGCAATGGTGGCGGACTTCATCTTTCCCAACGGATGTTGCGGAGGCGCGATCAAAATCAACTCATCTCGATGGATGAGCACCACGGTCAAACGGTTGTCATTGACGGGCAGGGAAACGACTCCGAAGTCGACCGAATTATCGATAATGGATTCCAGGATTTTGGCGTAATCGGAGCGCTTGATGTTGACCGAGACGTCCGGGTACTGCTTTTTGAAGTCGGCGAAG
>DATJWZ010000804.1:0-6653 GCA_035500795.1 Candidatus Eiseniibacteriota bacterium
TGTCCGCCAAGTGAGAAGACCGGAGCATCGTAGTCGCCATGGGTCAGGTCGCGCGGAAAATCTTCCATCAGCGACGCGCCTTCGGATGACGCGTCGGTCGATGCCTTCGGAGCACGGACTACGAAGATGTGCGTGCGCTTGCCTTCCTTATAAGCATTCCAGTGGCGGTAAAGAAGATGGTCAAAGATCAGAGCTCTGACCTTCGACTGCTCAACCGCCTTCACCCTTCTTGCATTGCAGTCCGTTTCGGCTTGAGCGGCGCCGTCGCATTCGGGATAGACATCAGATGTGAACAAAATGTTCTTGCCGTCCGGCGACCAGAGTTCGCCACTCGCTTCGGTAACGATAGAGGTCAACTTCGTCGATTTGATGACGGCACCTGCCGCTGCATCGAACTCTGCAGTCCAGACCTGCGAGCCGCCATCTTTCGTCGACAGGAATGCGAAGCGCTTTCCATCGGGCGCCCAGCGCGGTCGGTCGGAGTCCTGATCGGCGATCAATTCTTTTTCGTTACCTCCGGCCGTCGGGACGATCCAAATGTGCGGCGTCTTCGAGTTCGCGGCCAGATCGACATCAACCACGCTGAAGATGACCCACTTGCCGTCGGGCGAGACTTGCGGGTCGCCAACGCGCTTCAGCTTCATCATGTCTTCGAAGGTGAAGGGGTGCTTGGTCTGGGCGGCGGCTGACAAAGCAAACGCGAAGATTGCGAGAGTGGCGACAAGAAGACGGCGCATAGCGGACTCCTTTTGACAAACGGGAAAGTGTAGCACTTCCAAAATTATTGTCATCCTGAGGCCTGCGGTTTTTGCAGGCCGAAGGACCTATGCACTTTGCCGGCAATATCGGCGCTGCAAGCAGATTGCAAAGGTCCTTCGTCGGGCATAAATCGCCCTCCTCAGGATGACAACGCCTTGGTTAGACATGGGAATGGATGGAACCCCGCATCTTTAAAATCTTGGAGCGTTGAAACTTGCCGTTAGACTCTTTCCGCGGCAACCTCTTTTCCCTCAAGGCATCCAAGAGTGCGGCAGAACTGCAGCACCCTCCCTCCAGCCTCACTGAGCGGAGAGGGGTTGGAGGGAAGGGTCGCCGCGGTGTCTGCCCCGTTTTTTTTCAGGCAACGTGTCGCTCCTACCGGGAATCACACCATAAGTTGCCCGCATTCGCATGTCGGGGATTCCGATACACTAGAACAATGATTTGCTCCAGCCGTCTACTGCTCTGCCTCGTGTTGTTCGTCTGCGGATTGGTGCCATGTGCACTCTCACAAGAGGGCCCTTTAGACACAGCGCAACCCAATGGCACCACTCCCGACGAGATCATCAAGCGCTTCGCCGCCAAGGAGACCGACTTCGCCAAGGCGCGCGAGCAGTACACCTACCGCCAGGACGTGAAAGTGCAGACTGTCGATGGGGATACGGTCGATGGGGAGTACCGCGAGGTATTCGACGTGTTGTTTGACGACAAGGGCCATCGAATCGAGAACGTGGTGTTCGCCCCGGCATCCAACCTGCAGAGAATTTTTATGTCACAGGAAGATCTCGACGACATTCGCCACCGGTTGCCTTTCGTTCTTACCGACGAAGAGATTCCCGAATACAACATCCTTTATGTAGGGCAGCAGCAGGAGGACGAGCTACACTGCTACGTCTTTGACATTGCTCCGAAGAAGATTGAAGGCAAGAAGCGTTACTTTCAGGGCCGCGTCTGGGTCGACGATCACGACTTTCAGATCGTGAAGACCTACGGCAAGACTGTGCCGGATCTGTGCAATGGGAAGCCCTGCAATGAAGTCAAGAAACGCGGCGATCAGGAAAACCTGTTTCCGAAGTTCACCACATGGCGACAGCAGATCGATGGGCAATACTGGTTCCCCGTCTACACCAAAGCAGATGACGAGCTGCACTTCAAGATGGAAGACGTCCACATCCGCGAGATCGTGAAGTACGAGGATTACAAGCGGTTCGGCTCGAATGTAAAGATCTTGTACAACGGGAAAGAAGTGGAAAAGGTGCCGCAGGGGAAACAGCCGGATCAGAAGCCGCCGGACTCAAACACGCCAAACCCGCCTAAGCAGTGATCAAATCGAGTGTTTATGCTGAGCGAGACGATTTGTTGCGCGAAGACCTATGGACTCGTTGGCAGCATCGAAGCTGCCGGCAAAATGCATAAATCCTTCGGCCTGCAAGAAGCACAGTCCTCAGATGACAAGGCTTTTTGAAATTTCTACTGCTCAGTAGAACAAGTACTTCCTCCACTTATCGTCGGAGCGACCCATGAGGCGCATGATGTGGCGGCTGGTGTGGAGGTTGAAGGCGCGGGGCTCACGCATCAGCTTCATGCCGGCTTCTACAGGAAACTGATTTCCTTTGCGGCGATTGCAGGGATGGCAACAGGCCACCAGGTTCTCCCAAGTGGACAGGCCTCCGCGGGAACGCGGGATCACGTGGTCGAGGGTTAATTCGCTCGACGGCAGCACGGTGTGGCAGTACTGGCAGGTATTTCGGTCGCGCAGGAGAATGTTTTTCCGCGACAAAGCACGGCTCTGGTGCGGGATGCGGCGGTACTCAAGCAGGCGAATTACTGACGGCAGACGCATCGCTACCCGCGCCGAATGCAGAAAATGTCCGTTCTCCTCTTCGGTCATGGCGACGCCCTTCAGAACGAGCACCAGGGCCCGACGCGCCGCACAGACGTTGATCGGCTCGTAAGAGGCGTTGAGAACGAGAACAGGAGACAAGAGCGCGTGCCCGTCTCCAGACCGGTGCGGAGCTGCCGCCGGCGAATACACGCCGGCGGCGTACCGAGATCCTGCGTCGTGTTCCATGCGAAGCGACATAAAGTAAGGTTTCAAAGTTTCAAGGTTTCAAAGTATTCGGCTCCGGCTGCTTCGTCGGAAGCTTGGACGTCTTTGAAACCTTGAAACTCTGAAACATTGAAACGTTGTTCTTCCGTGTACTTAGATGCAAGCTTCAGGGTCCGTGCCACGGTTGCGACCCATACCTTTGAGGCTCCCGCCCGGCGCAAGACACGCGCACACTCCGTGGCGGTCGTTCCCGTCGTATAGACATCATCTACGAGCAGGACCTCGCGGCCAGTGACTTCCTGGGCACGGGCGACCTTGAAGGCGCCACGCTGATTTTGGCGACGCTGATGACTGGTAAGGCCGATCTGAGAGTGAGTTTCGTGGGCTCGGACCAGAATATCCGTGGCGAGTTCCAGACGGCCGCGGAACGAGTGAGCCTTGAGGGCGACGCGCGAAATCATCTCGGCCTGATTGAAACCTCGCTGCCTTCTCTTTCCTTTGAAAAGTGGTACGGGCACAACCAGAACGGTGGGCTGCTCGAACGACGACTCGAGTCCAGTGATGGCCTCGGCCAACATGCGGCCCAGCACACTTCCGGCGGGACGCACTCCGTTGTACTTGAGCAGGTGAACCAGCTCGCGCAGCGCTCCCTCGTAGCTGCCATAGGCAATAGCGCGCTCGAAGGGGCGGTCAACCCGCCGGCAAACGGGACAACGCAACTGTCCATCGTCGTCGCGAATGGCATACGAAGAGAGCACGCGCTCACCACAGATGGAGCAGAGCTTTCCATGGATTGGTTCAGCTGAAGCGAGGCATGCGAGGCACACTGGCAACCGCGAGATATTCAGGAGCGGCAAACCGCAAATGCGGCAATTGGAAGGGAAGAGGACAGTAAAGATGCTTTCGGCAGCCCGGTAATACCAAGGTTTGGCCGCACAAGAGGTGCGCTGGCCGGACACAACATCAGGCCGACTTACGGCCACTAAGGCCTGACTCGAGCGGATTCGGTCCTCACTACTGCTGAAGACAGCCTCCTTCGGGGCTCCGCGGACACGATCGAACCGCGGCCGCTAACACAGCAGTATAAGCGGCTACCCTGCTTCTAAGCAACGTTCCGGTTGGCCGTAGCGGCCTGCTTCGCAGGCGGAATTTTGCGCGTTTCGGACAATCGATCACGGACCGCGGTAAAGATCAGCCGGTAGTCGCGGCGGAAGCATTCCCCGCAGCGTACGGGCTGCAACAGAATCACCGGTAAGAGAAAACGCTCCAGAAAATTGCGCCGGCGAGAACGGAAGCCGACCTCGCTACCACAATCATGACACATGTAGGAATGGGCAAAACCGGACACGGGGGAGGTACTCATTCGGATCACCTCGGTAATGACGAAGAGTGGCGAGGGCCCAATGAACTGATTGTCACATTCTACCTCTTGGAGGGGTTTCGCGGAGAGCACCAGAGGGCATGGCGCAGTTTGGCGCAGGAGTATACTCAACATCGGCGTACAGGACGCCCCCAGTCCGCGGAGAGGACCGAGTCCACCTGACGATTTGCCGAAAAAAACAGGTTCTACGAACCTCCTTTTTCGCCCGCCCGCTGCGGACCCCGGGCACGACCTGAAGGAGGTCCGTTATGCCGAAGCCGTTTTACGATCGTCACTTTCCTGTCCACCCCAACCTCGAGCAACTTCGACACCAAGCCAAGGACTTGCTGCAAGACCTGCATCAGGGAGAGCCGCGGGCGCTTGCCTTGTGGCAGATACATCGGTCGGACGCTGGCCCATCCTCGGCAGCCAAGCTGGCCGATGCTCAATTTGTACTGGCGCGAATGTATGGAATCGCGAGCTGGCTGCGGATGGCTACGGCTTGCCGTTTGATTGATGCGATCTGGCGGGGCGATGTGGACGAGGTGCGTCAGCTCATTGTGAAAAACTCCAAGCTGCTGAGCGAGTCTGCGACTGGAGTCCCGGACAGCAACTGGGGACCGCCGATGACGTATGCGGCGAACATAGGACAGGACGCGATCATCGAGATGCTGCATGAACTCGGAGCAGAAGATGTGCAGCACGCCTTCAGCCGTGCCTGCCTGCAAGGAAAAATCGAAACGGCCCGCCGTCTGCAAGCCATGGGAGGGCGCATCACTTTGGGCATTGTGATGGGTCCATGCGAAACGTTGGATGATGCCGGTTTGGCTCTGCAACTGGAACTCGGAGCGATGTTGGCCGACGACAAAGGCAACCGGCTGGCGCCAGTGGCGCTGATTCTGCAGACGTATTCGCGTAATCCGGAGGGCAAGCATGGTTGCCTCGAACTCGTCGCAAAACATGGGATCGAGTTGCCTGATACGCCTGTTATGGCGCTGCATCGCGGGCGCCTCGATTTGCTCGAAAAGCAGTTCCAGCGTGATCCGTCGATCATCAGCCGCAACTTCCCGCTGGCGGAGATTTATCCGCTGGAATTGGGATGCGGACCCGATCTTTCCTACGGACTGCACGGAACGCCCTTGGACGGTACAACACTGCTGCATATCTGCGTGGAGTATGACGAAATCGAAACCGCATGCTGGCTGATTGAGCATGGTGCCGACGTAAATGCTCGGGCTGACATAGACAGCGAGGGATTCGGAGGCCACACGCCACTGTTCGGATGCGTAGTGAATAACTCTTATCTATGCGGGCGGCAGCGAGACGGGGCATTCGCTCGACTGCTACTGGATCACGGTGCCGATCCGAATGCCCGGGCTTCGATTCGGAAGCAGATCCATTTCATTCCAGACGAGTCGATGCACGAGTACCGGGACATAACTCCACTCGACTGGGGTCAACAGTTCCACGGACAGCGCTTTCATAACTGGGTTAGCAAAGAGGCGATGCAGTTGATCTCGGAGCGTGGCGGGCATCGGTGACAGATGCCGATTGAACTCAGACCTCTCGCAAATTCGGCGAGAAGTGAGGGTGCCCAGGTGTGGTCGCGTTGTTGGGCGGTACAGCACTTGTCACACGGGCGGTGCGCGTGCTAACGTGCGCCGTTCTACTGATTTGCTTTTAGAATGCGCCCATCGAGGCAACACCGATTGAATTGTTTCATCCCATGCCCTAAAGGATTCCGCCCATGAGCAGCCCAGTGACAGAACTCCCTGCCAAGAAAAAACACACACCGTACGTGCCCGAAACGATGCAGATGAAGGAATTTACTCTGCGTGCCTTGCTAATCGGACTTGTCATGACTGCCATCCTCGGTTCGGCCAATGCGTATCTGGGATTGAAGGCAGGCATGACGATCGCGGCGACGTATCCGGCCGCCGTCATCGGCATGGCTTTGCTCCGGATCATGAAGGGCTCTCTGCTGGAAGAGAACATCGCGCGAACCGTGGGGTCGATCGGCGAATCGGTGGCCGCGGGCGCGGTGTTCACGATTCCGGCATTTGTCATGGCCGGACTCTGGTTCGGGCTGGTTCCCCAGAAGTCTGGAGAGAAAGAATCTCTCTGGCAGTTTCTTATGGATTGTCTGCGTAGCCCCTACTACCTCAAAGCTGTCGCACTGATGGCGATCGGAGGAACCCTCGGCATATTGTTCGTAACTCTTCTTCGCAGGGTAATGGTAGAAGACCCGGAACTGCCTTACCCAGAATCCGTAGCGGCGTCGGAGATTCATAAAGCCGGGCAGCAAGGATCGAAGGCGGCACGAGTTCTGTTTGCCAATATGGGATTTGGCGGATTCATGTATCTGCTGGGAGCGGTGAATGTCTTCAGTGCGAGCAACACTTTGCACGTGAAGATCAGCGAGTTAGGGAAGAGACTTCTGCTGCGGACCGGGACGAATCCGAATGTTGCGACGACGGTGACTGG
>DATJWZ010000805.1:0-1524 GCA_035500795.1 Candidatus Eiseniibacteriota bacterium
GATCGCCGCAATCGCGAGCGAACACACACTGCGAGACATATTGCCCTTTTGTGGCTCCCTGAAGAATTAGCGATCGGACGAACAAAAATAGGATGCGCTGCGGGCTTTGCCACGGTAATTCGGCCCTCGCTGTAGGCACCCTAGGATTTTTCCCTATTCGGGATCTTGCTGAGGTGCGCTGCGCCTACGAACAATTTTTGGAATTGCATTAGGCTGTACTATCTGTAATAGTACGGATAGATGATTCCTTTCCATATCGACTTGCGGCCCGGCATCTCGATTTATGAGCAGATTGTCTATGCCGCGAAGAAGGCGATCATCTCCGGCCAGGTCCGTTGCGGAGATCCATTCCCGTCCGTTCGTTTGCTGAGCAGAGAGCTAAAGATCAACCCCAACACGGCGCACAAAGTCGTTGCCGCGCTCACAGCCCTTGGATTATTGGAGACGCGGCCCGGCATCGGCACAATCGTCGCCGCGCTTCCCGAAGCCCGAAATTCCGAGCGTGCCCAACTCCTCGGCCCCGAAATTGAGCAACTCGTTGTGGAAGCAAAAAAGCTTGGAATCGAACATGATGCAGTTCTAGCCGCCGTGACAGCACATTGGAAGCGGCTAAGCACGACAGAAGGAGGCCACAGCAAGAAGTGACATTCGCCATCCAGACCGACACTCTCGTTAAGACGTTCCGCCAGGTGAAGGCCCTTCAAGGGTTGACCATGACTGTTCCGCAAGGGGCCGTCTACGCGCTCGTTGGACCAAATGGCGCCGGCAAAACGACCGCAATAAAGATCCTGATGAACATCATCCGTTCCACGAGTGGCCGCGCCGAGGTTCTGGGCGTCGACTCGTACCGAGTCCGCGGACGCTGTTTCGAGTCGGTTGGATATGTATCGGAAAACCAGGAACTCCCGGAGTGGATGACGGTCGCCGCCCTCCTAAGATATCTGCGGCCGTTCTATCCAGCGTGGGACACAAAACTTGAAGCTGAGCTGATCCGACAATTCGAACTTCCTGTTGACCGCAAGCTTCGTCATCTGTCGCGTGGCATGCGCATGAAGGCTTCCCTGGCCAGTTCCCTTGCCTACCACCCAAAGCTGATCGTACTGGATGAACCATTCACAGGGCTCGATCCGCTCGTGCGGGATGAACTCATTCAAGGCCTACTGGACCGGGCCGAAGAGTCCACCATCTTCATTTCATCTCATGACCTCGGCGAAATCGAGACATTCGCCAGTCACGTTGCCTATCTCGAAGAAGGCAGGCTTCGCTTCTCGGAGGAGATGACCAGCCTCATCAATCGATTCCGTGAAGTTGAACTGACTTTCGACGCACCACCCAATATGCCGCAGGAAACACCGAAGACCTGGCTTCAAATGAGTGTCTCCGCGACGGTGGTGCGGTTTATTGATTCCGGTTGGGATTTCGAAGGCACCCGCGCTGACGTTCGATCACTCTTCGGAGAGCCTCGGAACATTACGTTTTCTCCCATGTCGTTGCGTTCGGTTTTCCTGGCGATGGCTAAGTCCG
>DATJWZ010000806.1:0-1284 GCA_035500795.1 Candidatus Eiseniibacteriota bacterium
CTGAGCTACGGGCGCGCTGCTAATTGATTCTATCTGAAACACTTACGCAAATTAGCATTCGCTATTTCTTTGCGTCTGCCTTCAAGACAGAAGCTCACAACACCTTTGCAAGCAATTTCCTCCTGTCCTCCTTGGATGTTAGTCACTTACAGGAAGCGGAGCAAGTCATTTCTCCCACTTTTGCATACAGTAGTCAGAACGTAGTACTTCGAGGGCTTCGCCCGGGCGCTCGTACCGAGTGAAACTCCATGCTCACTCCAGAATTGCGCGCGCTCCGCATGCCGAAATTGTCTGCGAACGCTGAGTTGTGGCAGGCTCTGCCTCAAACCGATTCTAAGCGGGATCTGGGGGCAGGCATCCCAGCGGCTGAGCTTTGAAGCGATACTTAACGATCTTAAGCGCCCGGATCTTGGACTCCAATGTGGAAGCGGGAATCCCGAGCATGGCCGCTGCGCCCGCAGGTCCGGACACCCGGCCCCCGGTTCTTGCCAAAGCCTCCTCGATGATTTCCTTCTCCTGAGCGGCGGACTTTTTGGCAAGGGGTCGTTGTCCCTGTTCAGACGGAGAGAGTTCGAGAGAAACCCAGCCAGGGTCCAATATGAACTCGTCCGATTCGCAGAGAATGATGGATCGTTCGATGACGTTTTGTAGTTCTCGAATGTTCCCCGGCCAGGAATACGACTGCAGCAACTCCAAGGTGCCCTGGTCTGGGGGCCGCATCCTCCGGCCCGTTTTTCTTGCGTAGAGGTCGATAAAGCACTCGACGAGCATCGGTATGTCTTCGGTTCGTTCGCGGAGTGGAGGCACGGCGATGGGGAACACGTTGAGGCGGTAAAACAGGTCGCTGCGAAAGGCGCCGGCAGCCATAGCGGCCTGCAAGTCGCGATTGGTGGCTGCAATGACACGCACGTCAGCGTGAATCGACTGGTTTCCGCCCACGCGCTCAAATTCCCTCTCTTGGAGAACCCGCAGCAGCGAAATCTGCGTTTCCGGAGGCAGTTCACCAACTTCATCCAGGAAAATCGTCCCTCCTTCGGCGAGTTCGAACCGGCCCGGCCGTCGCCCCACCGCGCCGGTGAAGGCACCTTTTTCGTGACCGAACAATTCCGAGGTAATCAACGCCTGAGGAATCGCGGCACAGTTCACACCGACAAAGGCGCGTGAGCACCGCTGCGATCGCCTGTGGATGGCCCGAGCCACGAGTTCCTTGCCCGTGCCCGTCTCACCAGAAATCAGCACCGTCGAGTCCGTCGGCGCCACAAGCTCCACCTGACTCAGCACGGC
>DATJWZ010000807.1:0-11314 GCA_035500795.1 Candidatus Eiseniibacteriota bacterium
GCCGATCCCGGCCAGCTTGAACAGGTATTGATGAACCTGGCGGTCAACGCGCGCGACGCCATGCCCCAGGGCGGCAAGATCATAATGGAGACGTCGCAAGTCACGATTGAGCCCGAGGAGGCGCTTGATCCTGATCTTCCGCCGGGACGCTACGTTGTGCTTCGCGTCACTGACACTGGCCTGGGCATGGACCAGGTGACGCTATCACACGTATTCGAACCGTTCTTCACCACTAAACCGATGGGTAAGGGCACTGGGCTAGGCCTGGCTACTGTTTATGGCATCGTGAAACAGAGCGGCGGCAGCATTCAGGTGGAGAGTGAGGCGGATCGCGGAACTGGATTTCGTATCTATTTGCCTGCGGTCGATGGGGAAAGTGGCATTCCAATCGAACGCGCAGGAAGCCAAGCGGTAGAAAGAGGATCGGAGACCATTCTGGTCACAGAGGACGAGCCGGATCTGCGTGAGCTGACAAAAATTTTCCTGGAAGGCTACGGATACCGGGTGCTGCAGGCGGCCAGTGCCGAAGAGGCGCTCAAGATTTCAGAGAATTTCGGAGAGCAAATCCACCTTCTGCTGACGGATGTGATCATGCCCGGCATGAGTGGACGCCAGTTGGCGGAAAAAATTCTAAAGAAACGACCTGAGACAAAGATCGTCTACATGACCGGCTACACCGACGATATGGTCGTGCAGCACAAGGTGTTGGAGCCCGGAGTGCAGCTTCTCCAGAAGCCCTTCACCAAGGTCGAGCTCGCCCAGAAGGTGCGGGCTACGCTGGATGAAGGGGAATAGGATCAGGAGCTAGTGATTCAGGGTTACTTTACACTGCGTGATAAGAAAGGGCCGTGAGCAAGTGCACGAACATCGTTACGATTTGACGAGTTACAAGCATCAATCTCAATGTTGACGCGATAATTAAGAACCCTCTATCCCTGGCCCTGACCCCTGCCCCTGATTTCGATAGAATTCTCCTGGGAAAACTCCGATAAGGGGAATCGGACTGAAATGACGCAGAACGGCGGAGCTATGAATGAAATGAAGAGAATCTGGGTGACACTAACCGGCTTGCCGCTGAACATCAAACTGGATTGGCCATTCCATCAGTCGACTTCGGGCGCCGATTTCTGGGTAATTCACGGAGACATCGTTTTGGAAGGCTCGGAAGGATTACACGCCCCAGTCGCGGTGAATTTATCGCAGACAGTGAAGGAAGTCATACCATCCCTCGAGCAGAAGGACGCCGAAGCTCCGGTGATCAATGCGTTGCGGAAGGAAGTGGATCGCCGACAGATCGAATTTCTGAGATCAGGGAAACTGTTGCCTGTAGCTTTCTCCAGCCGCCATTATGATTTCAAGCGTCAGCAGTGGGTGTTTGGGAAAGCGACGGACGAGTCGATGGGCAACTTTATCGAGCGCAAAGTTTTCTGGCAGACGAAGGCCGGCACTCCAAGAGTTTGGATTGCTGATCCCGCTGAAGCGCAATACGTGCAGACTACACCAAACCACCTGCTCGAGCTGGCGGCGCGACTGGTGGGGGCGCAAGGCTTGATACGTATCGAAGGAGAGTACGCGGAAGCGACTCCCGGCCTGATGAATCAGGCGGCTCGCTTCGAGGCCGAGCGTAAGGCGGCTGTCGAGGAACTGGAGAAGAAGCACGCGTTCGAGAGAGGTTAACGAGTACCGAACTGCGAGTTGCACCGGTGCCGAAACAGAGGCGGTAGCCGAACCTCAATGAAAGATATTTCTAATAATCTTCAATACCCAGCCTATTGCCAGCGGGAACTTTGGCGAGAGGTTTCCTTTGGCTGCAACACGAGGATGATTTGAGCGCATCGAAGAGAGTCTGAGTCGCTGAAAATCAAATTTCGCATTGAAAACTTGAGTTGTGGTGATCCTTTGGCATACAAATCACGCACTCCGCGGAATGCTCATAACGGCCTTCCTCACAAGTCCGTTCCTCCTTTTTTCCCAAAGCGATCCGCCGCTGCCCGATGCACCATCTCCTAACCAAACGCCCTCTATTGAGAAACAGGAACCCACGCCACAGAGCGTCGTGAAGGAAGCCGCGGACGCCACCAAAAAAATGGGGGAACTGGCCATGGTGAAAGCCCGGACATGGGAAAACAGCTGGTTAACCGGTGTATTCGTGAGGCAGGGCGAGACGATGACGCCGCTCACCGGTCCGCAGCGCCGCGAACTCTACCTCCAACAGACGCTGATCACTCCGGGCGCTTACATGAAGAGAATGTTCTCCGCCGGAATCGATCAGGCCCGTGGCGTTCCCAGCGAGTGGGACGATGGCTGGGGCGGCTATATGGAGCGCTTCGCATCTCGTGAAGGACAGTTCATTGCCGCGAACAGCCTGGCCGCACTCGGAAATGCAGCGTTAAAGTATGAGCCTCGCTACGATCGCTGCCAGTGCAAAGGATTCTGGCCGCGCACCAAACACGCGCTCGTACGGAACTTTGTTACTTTCAACGAGACGGAAGTCGAGCGCCGTCCGCAGCTGGCACTCTATGGTGGCGCGTTCGCCGCGGGACTCATTTCGACATCCTGGAAGCCAGGTCCGCGAAACGCGTTCGCAGAAGGCGGGCGCGGCATGCTGGGGCAGGCGGAGTTCGGATCGCTACTGAATTTCTTTATTGAGTTTGCGGGAGAGATCAATCGCAAAATCGGAGCCAAGCCGCAGACTCCACCGACTTTCTGACTGTGCCCTACGCCATCCTGGGCCGCCGAACCAGCGTGCCAATTACCGTGACAAGCGTCAGCAAGGCCATCAGCGAAATGATCCCCAGCGAAATCACACAATAAACACACCAAACGCCGAGGACGTCTTTCTCGATGTGAGCGAGATAGAGCGAGAACGCCAGACTTGCCATCGTGAGAACGAGCAGCGTTCGATATCCACGACGAAAGGCGAAAGCAGCCATCACGAGATAGCCCAGGATGCCGGCCGTTGCGACTGGCAGAGCACTGACCAGGGGGATGTGAGCGTGTAAGCCCATTTGATCAAACACTCCGCCGAGCACAGCAAACGGGCTGTGGTTGACCACGCCGCAATCCCAGCGCTCGTTGATGCTGCAAGGCGAGTCGCCGTATTCACGATAGTGCTCGCGGAGGGCGAGCGAAGAGACGACAATTCCGAGCACGGCCAGAATAAGCAGAACGTATTTCATGAATGCCTCAGAGATATGAGCCGCGAGCGTGGAGCTACGACTTGGGACCGCCCGTGTCCGCAGCGTCTTTTATTAGATCAGAAACTTGCCAGTCGTTTCCGTGATACCACTTCACAATTTTGCCATCAGGACCGATTACGCTCGTGCTCAGATTGTGCGTAATCATGCCGCCCTCAGGTTTAATAGTCAGCGCAAAAAAGTCTGCCATCTTCTGCAAATCAGCCGCTTTGGGTGCCGCAAACTCCCACCGTCGGAATAGCGCCGGATCGTGCGTTTGCGCGACATGAAACCCGTAATCGCGAAGGACCTTGGCCGTGTCGTGCTCCGGGTCGAAACTAACACTTAACAGTTGTGCCTTCGTGAGCGCTGGATTCGTTGCGATCTGTTTATAGATTTCGTCGAAGTTGCTGCTCATGCGCGGACAATAATCGGGAAATGGGCAGCGCGTGTAGATGAACGTGATGAACACGGTTTTCCCGCGAAATTGCGAGAGCGAGATTCGCTTGCCATCCTGGTTGGTCAGTACGAAATCCGGAACATCTTCTCCCGCGGACGGCATATGCATCGCATTGGGCGCGGCGGCGGGCGGCTGCCCATGCCGGGTCACTTTGACGTTCTCCAGCCAATATTCCTCCACGGCACTGTCGTCGCGCGGATCAGTGTCGACGACGATCAGCTCCGCGGCAATGCGATCTCCCGGAGCTAACTGACTCAGCATCGATTCCGGTTTGATTTTGTAAGCCATCGTCATGGCTTCCATGTAACCCTGGACCATATCGCCATCAATGTTGGCAGTTTTCGATTGCATATCGACCGAGACTATTTGTCCGGTGAAGGCATATTTCTTTGTGGATTGCGGTTTGGAGCGATGGCATGACGAAAGCAGAAGCGCTAAGAACGCCAAAACAACCCAAATACGAGTGACACGTTCGATTCGATTGTTCACGATGTAACCAATTTAACTCTTCTCCGAATCTCTTTGCCACGCCGGGAGTGTTGTTGTGGCGCGGCTTTTGTGCAATCCTACGCGGGATTTCACACGCGACGGAGAGTTCTCAATGGCATGCAACCCTGAAGTCTTGAAGCACGTTCCCTTGTTCTCGCTGCTTGATGAAGAAGAAACCGCTGTGCTGGCGGGACAGGTAGAGTGCAAAACATTCGCGCCGCGGCAACGCATTTACAAAATGGGAGACACGACTGGGCGGGCATACGTCGTAGTCTCCGGACGGGTACGTGTGTCCACGGTCGATCAGGATCATCAGGAGATCGTGATCGACGAACCCTCGCACGGAGAGTTCTTCGGCTTTGCCTCGATGCTGGAGCAAACGCCACATCAAACGGACGCCACAGCTGTCGACGAAGCAGTGTGCATCGAAGTCGACCGTCAGGATATCGTGGTGCTCCTGCAGCGAAAACCGCTTGCCGGAATGGACATGTTGCGGATATTAGGCCGGCAGTTTCACGCTTCGCAGCAACTCGTGCGAATACGTGCGAATCGCCATCCCAACGAAGTCATCGAAAAAGATGCTACTTTCGGAGAACGCATCGCCGATATCGTCGCCGGGTTTGGCGGCTCCTGGACATTCATCATCTCGTTTCTACTTTCATTGATCGCCTATGTGATCCTCTCATTGTGGCTCAGGAGTCACTCGTGGGATCCATATCCGTTCATTCTGCTCAATCTTTTCCTTTCGATGCTGGCCGCGATTCAAGCCCCGATCATCATGATGAGTCAGAATCGGCAGGACACGAAAGATCGCCTGCGCGGCGAGCTCGATTACGACGTGAACCGGCGAGCCGCAGCCGAGATCCAGGGACTCGCCCGCAAACTCAATTTGCTCGGAGAAAAAATCGGGGACGTCGAGGAAATGGTGCGCGAAAGATAGGCACGAGGGTAAGACCCACGCACTATTGAGATACAGGATCTCTGTGTTCCTCGTGATCCTGTGGTGAAAATTTCTTTAAAAGTGAAATCGATATCGCAGCTCCACAAAAATCTCGCGCGGATTGTTCCAGTGGAATCCCCCGAAGGTCACGCTATTGTCGAGTTCTACGCGGCGATTCGCCACGTTGAGTGCGGACACTGAAGCGGAAAGGTTTTCCCCGAATTCCTTGCCCAGAGTCAAATCAAATGTCGTATGTCCGGGAAGATAATCCCCGGGATACGGCTGCCCAGGAAACCCGTTGGTGAATCCCGAACCGTAGTAGACGTTCGTAGAGGCGTAAGCTCGCCACGGCAACGTAACCTCGCCGCCCACGTTCAAGGTATTCCGCTGATCGTGGTCGAGCGGGCAAAAGCTTCCCGGCGGCGCCGGATCGCAGACGTTCGTCGTGAAATCCGTGAGGCCGCCCGTGATTCCTCCTCCCGCTTCGGCGATCTGGTTGGAGTATGCAAGATGTATTTGCGCGCGGTGGAAAAGACTCGGCGAACGCAGGGTTAATTCCCATCCGCGGATCAGGGCTTTGTCGATGGTCAGGGGAAAGAACAAATTCGATTCTCCAATCACATCGTGGTCGAAAAAATTCCGGGCACGTGTGCGAAAAGTGTCGGCATCGAGAGTCCACCCACGAAGGGGAATGTTGACGCCAAACTGACTTTCCTCATCGCGCTCCCCTGCTAGCGTGATAAAACCGCAGTCACTCACGTTGCACAATCCGATCAGCGAACCAGAGGCCGTCACCAGCGGCGGAGCCTGGTAATAGTGTCCATAGAAGGCGCGGAAGGTCCAACGCAACCGCGGGACGGTAAAGGCCGCCCCAAAACGCGGACTGATCGCATTCTCCGAGAATCCTTCATTCCCCGAGAAGTGTGTCGGCCTTATCCCGGCCGTTAGGGTTAGTCCCGAAAACGGCTTGAAACTGTCGTCAATGAAAAAGGCGGCCAGCCCTCCGGTGGGGTGTTCGTTATCGGAGAAAGCCGGCTGGCCGCTGCCATCATTAAACGTGGCGCCAAAACCTTCGTGATTGGACTGATAGAAGCTGTAGGTGCCCATCTGAAAATTGTTTCTTGCAACATTCGCGTTGAAACTGACTTGTCCGCCGGCGTAGGTGGAGGTGCGATCCTGACTCGCCGCGACCGGAATGTCTGTTGATGAGCTCGTATAGTTCGCGGCGTTGTAGTGATAAAACGGCGAAGCGGTCAACAGCAGCTTCGAGTTGAAGGTATGCACCCACGACAAGTTCAGGACTACATCCGACTCGCGATCACTATCCCTCAATCCAATGCTGGGATATTGCGGAGTGAAATCGTTCTCAGGGATCGAGCCATTCTCGATGTCGTCGGGATTTGGATCGTATGGAACCTGATAGAAATCTTTTCGCGCCGAGGAGACCAGTCGAAGCTGGTTGGAAGGATCAACATTGAAGATTAGCGAGCCGAACCCTCCGTATCCATTCTCGGCGTCGTGCACGACTTCCGGCGTTGGCGTTTGAATGCCTAGGTCGCTCCGGTTTCCGTTCACGCTCGCATAGTAAGCAAAACGCTCGGTGTGGCTGCCAATGCTGAATTGGTCGTTAGTTTGAAAAAAATTGCCAGCGCTCAAAACCAGTTCGGCTTCGCGATTGCGCTCAAATCCAGTGCGCGGAACCACATTGAAGACTCCGTATGTACGGTCTCCCAGTTCCGCACCATAGCTGCCGCGGCTCACTTCTAGGTAATCAATGTCTTTGGGATCAAACTGCGGACCAATGTTGGAGGCGATATTGGTGTTGGGAACCGGGACGCCATCAATCAGCCAGTTGGTCTGATGTCCGCCCCGGATATGGAGTTGGTCGTGCGTGATGTAAGCGCCCGGCACGTAGTTCGTGATCATAGCGAGGCTGTTGGTCCGCGAGGCGCCGGGCGTGCGCGCGATCTCCTGGCGGTCCACGATCGTGGTCGGAGTCGCCGTGTCGTTGGGCACTTCTTCGGCCACTCCCGAAACATTGACTGTTTCCTTTGCTCCCGCAACGTTGAGCGCGAAGTGCAGCACTGGATTCGAGCCTGAGATCACGGTCAGTTCCTGCTTCGCCTGTTCGAATCCAACGCCAGCTACGGTAACGATGTACTCACCCAACGGAACCGCATCGAAGGCGAAATCGCCGCTGGCATTTGAGTTCACGGTCGCCGCCCAGTCCGAATGCTTCGCCTTGATCATCACCATGGCGCCTTCGACGGGACGATGTTGGGGATCGTGAACTACCCCACGCACAGGGCTAACGACTGAGGCCGACGTCAGGGTGCTCAGCAACAACACAAGAAATACTCTAAAAGCGATGCACGAGGCGACGCTCCCGCGACTAGTTGGCGTGGTTTCAATTTGCAAGGTGTACATTCTGAGTTGCTCCTCTTTCGTTTTGCGATCCGCCGTTATGCGGTCCGGCCTGGGGATGCAAAGCGCACGGGCTCTATGGATCCAATGCACATCCATGGAGTCTTCCTGGCAAGCAAAACGACAAAGCAAGGTCTGTTCGTCTGGCTTAGAACGCGATGACAGGATTAAAGGTCAGCAGGAAGGAGGAGCGCGGGGCGACCGAACTGGGGAAAGGTCTGTAGAGCGCACGATCGGAGTGAGAGCCGCTTCGCCGATCGGGACTTCCACGGGAGAAAATGAAGCCGCTGTGCGATTCGAGTGTACCCACTGAAGTGTTGTGACGGCTCGGCTGCAGTTCCCACGGCAACAATCACGTGAGCGAATCAGAGGTTGCGAGGAACTGGATTCGGAATCATGGCAGTGGTGGGCTGCCTGCCGCCGGCAGCAGGCATGTTGAGGCGCAGCGGACGCCTGCATCGCAATCGGAAGAATCGTTCCGAAAAGCGCAACCAGCAACAGAAATCTGGCGGTAAGGCGCTGCATGATTTTCGTTAACCCAGAACCCCGAGGTGGGACGAGAATAAAACAGAAGCGGCGGAACAGGCAAGCCTTCGGAGCAGTGAGACAGAATTTTTACAAAGCGGGGGACGAATTCAGCGTATTGCCTCTTATGATCGGCGGCAGCATGAGCTGAAGCGACGCGGGCACGCCGAGGCTGGCAGGTAAGGCTATCCAAGAAGCAGAAGCCTTCCGATTTCCTGCCCCTGATATGGCTGAGCGCCACTCGACGATCAGGAGCAGGAAAGGGATTCTCGGCTAGTTCAGGCCCGTCCGTTGATCTTGGCCCACCACCATCTCACGCCGACAAACAGGAAACGCCAGTCCTGGAAGAACTCTGGCGGCTTGCCTTCGAATGCGTGGCCGATGAATTGAAGAAGCCATCCGGCGATAAACAGCAGCAGTGCGTACCACCAGATCCGGTGATAAAAGAATCCAGCGGCAAATAGGACGAGAGAAAATAGGATAGTGGGAATGCCATACGTATGGCAGACCCGGTTGACGGGATGCTGGTGGCTCCGCGCGTACTTTGCGATCCATTGATCGCTGTTCCGTGCGCCAAACATATCGTCGGGGATGATACTACAAGTTGCCGTTGCTTTAGTCCGGACGCTCGCTGCCGGTAGCGACTCTTCAGACACAGTAATTACCTCCAGTGCTCCTCCTCTAGGAGCGGGCAGGCCAGTTCTGGTATAGGTTCTCATTACTTTTTTCAACTTCTTCCAACCGGAAGCCGGGTATAAACCCGTCATGCTTAGTTGCCATGCTCTCCAGTTTGGGTTGATTTCTGTATGCTTCAGTGCGCCGCTTTGCCCGGTTGAGGCGCCTACTGTCAGCGTGGTAGCATCCTAAGTTTTGGCAGGTAGTTCGAAGGAATTCGCCGGGCTGGCCTCTTCTCCCGTCCTCATTCTCTTCTTGGGCCCATTCCTTCCCAGCCCTGCCTGAAGGAGCCCAAAGTGAAAGTCTATTCCGGAGCAAACATCAGGAATGTCGCCATGGTCGGCCACGGTCACGCCGGCAAGACCTCGCTGGTTTCGGCCATGCTTTACACCTCAGGAGCCACTCAGCGGCTTGGACGCGTGGACGATGGCTCGGCCACTACCGATTACGACGACGAAGAAGTCTCCCGCCAGATGTCGATCTCGACCGGCTGCGCGGTCGTGGAGTGGAGCGGAACGAAGATCAACATTCTTGATACGCCCGGCTTCAACATGTTCGTGCACGAGGCCAAGATGGCCCTGCCCGTTGTCGACGCCGCCATCGTAGTCGTTGACGGTGTAGCCGGCGTAGAAGTCGTCACTCAACGCGTGTGGAATTACTGCGAGGAATACAAAACACCCCGCCTGATCGTTGTTAGCCGCATGGACCGGGAGCGCGCCGACGCTGCCCGCGTGCTCGAATCGGTCGAGAAGGCTTTTGGCCGCAATGTGATTCCCATCGAACTGCCGATCGGCGCTGAGAAAAGCCTGTCCGGCGTGATCGATCTGGTCCGAATGAAAGCCTACAACTACGAGATGGGCGGGAACGGTAAAGGGAAAGAGACTGAGATCCCATCCAATCTAAAAGATCAGGCTCTCGAAGCCCACGAACGGCTTGTGGAACTGGTCGCGGAAGGCGATGACGCGCTGATGGAGAAATTCTTCGAAGCCGGCACGCTCAGCGAGGAGGATTTAGTACCGGCGCTGCACAACGCAATCCGCGAAGACAAGATTTTCCCGGTAATCTTCAGCTCTGGCCTGGGCAATATCGGTGCCGACCGCGTCATGGACTTCATCATCGACTACACGCCAGCACCCTCGGAGCATGAATGGGTGCAGGGCGAAATCGCTTCCGGCGGAAATGGCGACGCCCCGAAACGCCATGAGACCGACGAAGAGCCGGTATCGGTTTATGTGTTCAAGACTGTCTCGGACGCATTCGCCGGCCGAATCTCGTACTTCAAGGTTTTTTCCGGCGTTCTCAAGAACGACGCCACGCTCCAAAACTTTGCCAAAGGCACGGCTGAAAAACTTTCCCACATCTCAGTGATGCAGGGTAAGACGGCGGTACCCGTGAACGAACTCCACGCGGGAGACATTGGAGCAGTCGCGAAATTGAAAGACACTCTGACGGGCGACACGCTCGGCGACAAGTCAGCCCCGATTCAGTATCCGCGCGTCAAGTTGCCGGAGCCGGCAATCACTTTCGCAATCGAGCCCAAGTCCCGCGCCGACGAAGACAAGCTTGGTCCCGGCCTTCACAAGCTCATGGAAGAAGATGCCATGCTGCGCTTTTTCCGCGATCCACAAACGAAAGAGTTTCTCATCGCGGGCACCGGCCAGCAGCACATCGAGGTTGTGGTCGCCAAGTTGAAGAAGCGCTATCACACCGAGGTAAATCTGAAGGCACCAAAAGTCCCCTACCGCGAAACCATTCGCGGGAAGGCCGACGTCCAGGGGCGCCACAAGAAACAGACGGGAGGCCACGGTCAATACGGCGATTGCAAGATCAAAATGGAGCCACTACCCCGCGGTGGCGAGTTCGAATTTGTTAACGACATCTTCGGTGGCGCGATTCCGAAAAACTTTATTCCAGCCGTCGAAAAGGGCATCAAAGATGCTGCCGGCCGCGGATATCTCGCGGGCTATCCCGTCGTCGATTTCAGAGTCGTGCTCTATGACGGCTCGTATCACGATGTTGACTCCAACGACTTGTCCTTCCAGATGGCGGGCCGCATCGCCTTTAAGAAGGCCATGGAAACCGCCAAGCCCACTCTTCTCGAGCCCGTTATGTCGGTCGAAATCACGGTGCCCGATGACTTTGCTGGATCAATCATGGGCGACCTCAACAGCCGTCGGGGACGCATTCAAGGCATGGACAACAAGGCCGGCAACACCGTCGTGAAAGCCGAAGTGCCTATGGCGGAGATGCTCACCTATGGCGCCGATCTGACCTCGATGACCCAAGGCCGCGGCAGCTTCAACATGGAAATGCATCACTACGATGTCGTTCCGGGACAGCTGCAGGAAAAGATTATCGAGAAGGCCAAAGCCGAGCGTGGAGAAGTAAAGGAAGAGGAAGAGTAAAACTGTCGTAATATTTAGTTGCGCTTTTCTACTCACCCTTCATGACTCAGCAACGGCAATTATTTGGCACCGACGGCATCCGCGGGGTTGCCGGAGAATTCCCTCTCACGAAGCAGAGCACCTATCTGATTGGACGTGCGCTCGGACACGATTTGATTCGCGCCGTTTCCAAGGCTCAGGCCGTCATTGGCCAGGACACACGCGAATCCAGCCGCTGGAT
>DATJWZ010000808.1:0-1526 GCA_035500795.1 Candidatus Eiseniibacteriota bacterium
TCTTCAACTTCCTCTCACGGTTTCGGGGTCTTGCCGGAAGCGCAACGTACACCGGTTCGTGATGATTTTGCAATTTTGTAATCGGGTAATTTCGTAATTTCGAACTATCGGGTTTTAAATTGCAAAATTACCCGATTACCCAATCTACTTGTCTAGCGTCGTTCCGCACTTCTTGCACACGCGGACTTTTCGGTCTCCGCGCACTTCGTGCCCGATCCGTACCGGACCGCAGCTCGCACAAACCAGTTGCACGTTCGAAATCGCAATCCGGCTCTCCTGTTCCGCGATGCCACCCTTGATGTTCCGCTGCGGGTTCGGACGCACGTGCTTCTTCACCATCATGACGTGCTCAACCAGCACCTTCGCATCATTGGGAAACACGCGCAGCACGCGCCCTTCCTTGCCCTTGTCGCGTCCGGTGATCACCTTTACGGTGTCATTCCGCCGGATGTCTACTCTCTTATGTCCTACTGTTGCCGCTGTTGCCATATTCAATCTCTATCCTGAATTGAGTATTGGGAAAGTTGGTAATTGGGAAATTCAACCCTCCATCCAACATATTCCGGCTTCAATTACTCAATTTCTAAATTTCTCAATTACTCAATCGCAAGGCCCTATATAACTTCCGGCGCGAGTGAAACGATCTTCAAAAACCGCTTCTCGCGGAGCTCACGAGCCACTGGCCCGAACACGCGCGTTCCAACCGGCTCTCCGGCATCATTGATCAGTACCGCTGCGTTCTGATCGAACCGGATATACGTTCCGTCGCGGCGCCGATGCTCCTTCCGCGTACGAACGATGACGGCCTTCACGACTTTGCCCTTCTGCACCTGGCCCTCGGGCGCAGATTCCTTTACAGCCGCCGTGATCACGTCGCCCAGTCCGGCATTCAATCCCGTCGACCCGCCCAGCGGCAGAATCATCTGCAGCTTGCGCGCGCCGGAATTGTCGGCGACCTCCAGCATCGATCTCATCATCACAGCCATGGCGTAATCTCCCTAAACCCCTTTTTAGCTAGCCGCCTCCGCCGTCTCGGGCAGCAGCGCCGCTTTCCGCACAATGTCCTTCAACTGCCAGCGCTTCAGCTTCGACAGCGGACGCGTCTCCTCGATCCGCACCACATCGCCCACGTGCGCCTGGTTCGACTCATCATGCGCGTAGAACTTCTTGTTCCGCGCGATCACGCGCCCATAGAACGGATGCGCCTTTTTCCGCGTTACCTGCACAACAATTGTCTTGTGCATCTTGTTGGAGACCACTTCTCCAACCACTTCCTTGCGGCGGCCCTGCGCCTTCTGTGTCGTCTCGGCCATTATTTCTTCTCCGTTGCAGCTGCGCGCTTGCGCTCGGTTGCAATCGTCTTCACCCGCGCAATGTCCTTGCGCAGCCCGCGCATTTTCTTCAGACTTTCCGTCTGTCCCATATTCAGCTGGAACTTCAGCTTGAAGAGCTCATCCGCGAGTTCGCGCTCCTGATTGCCCAGCTCCACGTCGGTTAAGTTTCGAATTTTGTCGACCTTCATAATT
>DATJWZ010000809.1:0-3918 GCA_035500795.1 Candidatus Eiseniibacteriota bacterium
ATTGAAAATGAGACCGACTCCGACCTTCGGGTTCGTGTGAGTTTCTCCGCCGACATGAGTGATGGACGCAGTGACGTCAAACAGTCGGACCGTCCAGCGGTGGCTGGCTTCGTAATCGAGTCCGCCTCCCAACTCCGTGGCGAAGCCGTGCTCCGTCTCGCCAAACTCCGATTTCTCGAAGGCAACACCGAATAGTGCATAACCGACCGGAGTCCATCTCTTATTCTTTCGCAGGACAAAGTGCGGGCCGAAGGTGACACTGTGCTCACTCCGCCCGCCAGCATAGTCACCATCGAAATCCGCCGCTATGCCCAGCCAGGCATTCACGTTCCCGACCAGCGTCGCCTTCCAACCGTTGAAGTTTGTGTCCGAAGAGTGCAGGTAGGAATATCCTCCCATGATTTCGGCTTGAGGTACTTCGTGCTCTTGTGACCATGCGGGCCTCACGGTACAGAGCGCGAAGACAATGAGTAACAACCCCGGATTTGGCATCACTCTAGGCATGCCGATCCTTGGTACGCGCGAGGTTCGTCGGGAGTGCATCATGTCCAGAAAGAAACTAATTCCAACAGAGACTTGAGATGAAACTGAGCGATTCATACTCTCCCCCGTTTGAGATCGCTTCGTGCCAAACACACTCAAGCTACAGGTCAATGAACATCTGACATTGAATTTTGAATGCAGGCCGCCCTCCGAACCGTTCATGAGGAACCGACTGACGCTAAAGCTTGAGCTGGCATCGCCTTGCAGGAGCGTAATGCATGGAGGGGGACATCAATTCTCTGGCCGGTGATCCGACATTTCGGAGAGTCTCCGACATGTCGGAGAGCTCCTCGGTGCTTGCGAGATGCGCGCTTGAACACTATCGACGTTACTGGATCCAATCCAGCCGCGGAATCTCGGCTACACAACTCAAATAGCTTGGTACGCGTGAGCCACGCCTAACAATAAAGGAGCATAGGTCCTCTGTTTCCCGCGTTTGGTCGAGTTAACTTCAGAAGGTCAGCGCTCAGAGGGGTCGCTCTTGCTACGACATTTCGGAGAAGCTCCGAAATGTCGGGCACCAGTGAGTCGGTTGAGATGGTGAACTCTCCGCAATAGGTTTGTTCTCAGTGCAATACGACATGTGAGAAGGTTTTTGGCATTGGCGGGACGATTGCATTTTACTGCCTGCCGAGAGTAGCGGAGGGCCCGGGCAATCGTGGGCCGCTAGTTAAATCTGGAGGAAAGCTATGACTCATCACAATCACGCATGGACCCGGGTTGCACCTCTGTTGATGGTGATCTTCTTCGTTTGCCTAAGGGCTTCGGCTCAAGACCCAGCCGATAAAATGCTCCGCGTCCAACCGCCTCTGCCAGTTGCAGCGCTGCAGAGCGCCCCTTATCAATTCGATTCGAGCTTTGGCGCGGATTCCATTGCGGATTCCATTAAGGACATGAGCTCTTTCCATCGAGGAATCACGCCTGCAACGGCAGCCATGACACCAGGCCCTGATGGAGTAGTTATTCTCACGCTGGATGAAGCGCAGCAGCAAGCAGCAGTGGCGAGCAATCCCCTCGTGAGGCTTGGAGAACTGCAGGTCGAAGCTGCGAAGCAGCACCGGAAGGGCGTGGAAGCACAGTATTTCCCAAACATGAGTACCTCGTTTTTTGACCTTCACTACAACAAGCATCCGGGCGATGTGCTCTCGGTGGGTCCCTTGGGGACGGTATCCGTGAACATCATCAATAAGGATTCGAACACTCTGAACCTCCTTGCAGTTCAACCGATCACACCTCTCTTTTCCATCTACCAACTCGCGAAGATCGCGCGGGCGGACGAGAATATCGCCCGAGCGAAGGCGGGAATGCCGCTGGCGCAAACAGCTAGTAACGTCGAGAAAACTTTCTTCGAATTGCTCGTCGCCCAGAGGGATTTTACAAGCAGCAAGGCACACGCAAAGACAATCCAAGCCAAATGGCTGAGGGCGAGCAATTCGGGAGTTACCCGTATCTCCACGGAACAAGAGAGGGACATGATCAGCGCCGAAAAGGCAGTCATTGGTCCGGCCAGCAAGGTGAAGGAGCTGACTGCGTCACTCGATGAAATGCTCGGCTTGCCTGAAGGAACAAAGCTGGAACTCATCGCACCCGATCCTTTGGTCGAGAATGTATCGCTGAACGAAGCCACTGAGAAAGCGACGGCGAATACCGAGGTGATCGAAGCAGAGCAAACCGCGATCAAGGCGCACGCGGGTTTAACAGCGACTACATTGCAGTATGTTCCCACGGTCGGGGTGATCGGTGGTTACGCATTCCAAAACGCAATCAACCTCGTCCTACCCAAATCTTTCGGTTATATCGGCGTCTCGGCATCCTGGACTATCTTTGATTTCGGCAAGCGCGAACATGGAGTGAAAGAGGTCAAGGCACAGGCCGAAATGGCAGATCTGGGGGTGCAACTGACCAAGGCCAAAGTGGCGGCAGCGGTCAAGAGCGCCTATTTCGATCTAGAGCGCTCGCGCCAACTCTCTCAATTGGCGCGCCGAATGGTGTCCTCGACTCAGTTGGTTGAGGCAAGCTACAACCCTAACGATCCGGAAGTCGAATCGGCAAGGGCAACCATCGAAGCAGACATGTTCCGTACCGAGCTCGAATATCGCCAGGCATACGCCAAGCTAAAGGCTCTGATGGGCACGCGATAAGCCAGCCCTTTGGCACTGTTGGATGCAATTCTCGGCACACGCTGACACTGGACCGCCACCCTGGTCGGCTCCAGGGCGCGCACTCCTAGCTCGAGGCAAGCGAAAGAAAGCGGTTGACATCCGTGTTATGGGCAAGTTCGCAAGGGATGCTGGCGGATCGAAGCCGCGAGTTAATCCTGTTCTTGTGGTGGCGGTATTGCTGTTGTGTCCGTTAAGTATCCTCTGCGCGCAGGATCTTTCGCCGCGCGCCTATCTGATTACCCCGATCCATTCGAACGCCGTCACGCTTTCGTACTCCTTCTCCGACGGTAGTATTAATTTCAATGGCGCGCTCCCCCTCAGTGACGCGAAGGGGAGATACAGCGTCCCGATCTTGGGCTACTTCCACTCCTTCAGTTTCTTTGGCCGCTCCGCCAACGTAGGGGCGGTGCTGCCATATGCGGTTGGAAATTTCCATGGAACTACGGCAGCCGTTCCTCAGCACCTGTACCGCTCGGGTCTGGTGGATTCGTTCTACCGTGTTTCAGTGAACCTCAAAGGTGGCCCGGCCATGCCGGCGCGAGTTCATCCAATGGCGCCAGAGGGTCCTGCTAGGCGTGAGTCTGAACGTGATCGCTCCGACTGGCCAGTACGATCCGACCACGCTGATTAACTGGGGTGCCAACCGTTGGGCTTTCAAGCCGGAATTCGGCAATTCCCAACGCTGGGGAAACTGGATTGTCGATGGGTACGCCGAAGGGTGGTTCTTCACTACCAACTCTGAATTTTGGTCACACAATAGCAGTTATCCCGGGACGAGGCCTCAATCGCAAAAGCCTATGGCTTCCTTTTGAAGGACACCTGAGCTACGATTTCAAGCCGGGGGTCTGGATCTCGCTGGACGGCAATTTCTGGGTTGGAGGGCGAACGAGCGTCGCTGGTGTCGAAAACTCGCTCACCAGACAGCAGCACTCTCGCCTAAGGGGTACCGGTGCAATTCGAATTGCAAAACACCAGTCGTTGAAATTTGGTTACAGCGACGGCACCTATGTCCGGTATGGAGGCAACTACCAAAACGTGTCCATCGGGTGGCAGTACTCTTGGTTGGGGAACCCCAACTGAAGCGTCGACATCTCTTACGCAGGTCCCCCGCACCCTTCTCCGACTGTCTAACTCCACAAACCTCATTCTTGATATGAGTTGCTCTCCCTACGACATTTCGGAGCTTCTCCGAAATGTCGGGCGCCGGTCAATT
>DATJWZ010000810.1:0-4435 GCA_035500795.1 Candidatus Eiseniibacteriota bacterium
TTGTTCGTGCGAAAGCTCCTTTTCATCGCCGTCCTTTTACCCATCCTCGGTGGCTTTGGATGGTGGTATTTTCGTGAGCAGTTCATTACCAACTATAGCCCCGCATTCCGCGAGTATGCCTACGTCACGAACGGTAAGAGCAACACGGTTAGCGTGATCGATTTACGCACATTCGCGCTTGCAAAAACGCTCCGTGTCGGCTCAGAGCCGACAGGAGTGGCTGCGAATAGCAAAAAGAATGAAATATACGTTGTCAACTCCGCGTCCAGCACCGTCAACGTCATCAACGCCGAGACAAATACCGTCGTAGCGACGATCGGTGTTCAGGGGAAACCGTACTTCATCGATGTGTCAAGCGATGGCAAGCGTGCTTACGTCGCCAACTCCGGATCATCGAACGTCAGCGTCATCGATCTCGACAAGCGCACCGTGATAGCAAACATTCGTGTCGGATCTGGCCCTGGTCTAGCACGCGTCTCTCCCGACGGCGGGACTGTTGTTGTTTCCAACCGCAACGACAACAGCGTCTCACTCATCGATACGAAATTGCTGAGAGTCCGCGCTACGCTCCCTGTTTGCCAGCATCCAGAAGATGTCGCGATTCTTCCCGATTCCAGCAAGGCGTTTGTCTCCTGCTCCGGCTCGGATCAGGTTGCTTCGATCCAATTAGAAAATGCTGGGCCACCACCGAAAGAGGACCACGTACTCGCGCTGATCGACGTCGGGCGCACTCCGGTAAGCCTCACGCTCAAACCCGATGGCGGAGAGATGATCGTCTGCAACTTCGATTCTGACAGCATTTCTGTGATTGAAACCGGCACCGATGAGGTCGGAAACAGTCAGGAAATCGGGCAGCATCCGTCGCGCGCGGTAGTGACACTCGACAACTCCCGGCTCTACGTGTCGAACTACGGATCGAACAGCGTCGCGGTCTATGACATAGACATGGGACGCCGCATCGGCGGACCGCTGAACGTGGGCAGCCGTCCGGATGGACTGGCACTGACACCAGATCAAAGCTACTTGCTCGTGCTCGGGACAGAGTCAGGCGATGTGACGGTTATTCAGAAGCGCACGCCCCACCGTACCCTCGAGACTTCAGAGTATTCCTTGATGACCCTGATTCCGGTAGGAGTGCATCCCAACGCGATTGTGGTCAAAACATTCCTGGCTACTGAAAAGTAGCCCACAATTTATCGTTCCTCTTAAGGGGCAAGGAATCTGCGGCGGGCCGCCGAGACCGCAAGACAGATTCCTCGCACGCTCGCGCTTCGCGATGACAAACTTCGCTTAGATGGCGGCAGACTTGGCGCAGAATCGATCGAAAGCCGCCTTCAGATCCGTGGCGATTGCCGGGGCCTCCCGCGATTCGATATCGCGTCGCGGCATCATGTACACAAGTTGTCCATCGCGGAGAATTGCGATGGAAGGTGACGATGGCATCTGTCCGGAAAAGTAACTCCGGGCACGCTCGGTCGCCTCTTTGTCTTGCCCGGCAAACACTGAATATGCCCGATCGGGACGAATCGAATTCTGCATCGCAATCCGCACCGCTGGACGCATACGTCCCGCCGCGCATCCGCAGATCGAATTGACGACCACCATCGTCGTCCCTGGACGATTCTTCAGTGCCTCATCGACTTGCTCAGACGCTCGCAGCTCTTCAATGCCTAGACGCGTCAATTCCTCGCGCATGGGAATTACCATAATCTCCGGATACATCGACATGTTTATGAAAACCCCTTTTGGTTGGTCTTGTCTTATTGTAGCGTGTTGTAGCGTGGACCTGCCGAAATCACTGCTTACGTCTGTCCCATCCACAAGCAATTTCCCGATGCGAATCGCGCTGTGTATATTGAATCCGTCCAATGGTCCTGCAAGAAAATGTCCCGCTCGCTCCTCTCACTACTCTTGGCGTGGGCGGGCCAGCACGGTATTTCGTCGAAGCTCACACTCCACCGGAAGTGGCAGAAGCAGTCGTCCTTGCTATGTCACAGAGCATTCCGTTGTTCGTCCTGGGAGGCGGCAGCAATCTCGTGATCGCCGATGAAGGCTGGCCCGGTTTGGTTCTCAAACTAGGAATCACGGGGACAGATCATCGTGAAGAAGGAGACCGAACGCTTTTCACTGTGGGAGCAGGCGAATCCTGGGATGACTTTGTCGCGCGCGCGGTCACCGCCAACTGTGCCGGCATCGAGTGTCTTAGTGGAATTCCGGGAAGCGTTGGCGGCACGCCCGTGCAAAATGTCGGCGCCTATGGGCAGGAAGTCTCGAATTCCATCGACTCAGTTGAAGTCTTCGACAGAAGGGATTCGCACGTTCGCGAACTGTGTAATGAGGCCTGCGGATTCTCGTACCGATCAAGCATCTTCAACACCACCGAGCGCGGACGCTTCATCATCCTTCGAGTCACTTACGCGCTGTCATTTGGTGGCGAGCCTCACATCGAATATGCCGATCTACGGCGCTACTTCGAAGGACAGGCATCGCACCCCACGCTTTCGGAGGTCCGCAAAGCGGTCCGAGAGATTCGCGCGCGCAAAGGGATGCTGCTGGTTGAAGGCGATCCAGATTCTCGGAGCGCCGGATCATTCTTCAAAAATCCCGTGCTTTCTGAAGAACAAATGCAGGATTTAAAAAAGCGGGCGGAAGCCAGCAATCTCCTGATCCCCACTTATCCGGCCCTGGCTCAAAGCCACAAAGTCTCGGCGGCATGGCTGGTTGAACACTCCGGCTTCACCCGCGGTTACTCGTTCGGACATGTCGGCATTTCAGGCAAACACACCCTCGCGATCGTTAATCGCGGTGGAGGTTCTGCGAGGGAAATCGTCGCGCTCAAGGATCAGATTCAGCAGCGTGTTGAAGAAGTCTGGGGTATCCGCCTCGAACCGGAACCGGTTATTGTAGGAACTTAATTGTTGTCCTTTGTCATTCGGATGGCTTCACGAACTGAAGCGGAGGAGTCTGGTTTCAGCCCCGCCATCAGCACAGATCTTTAAGTCACTCCCATGGAATGACCGCAAGTTGTCCCGCGGGCACACGTTCTCCAGTCAGAAATTCCTGAACAAATTGCTCCCGCAGGCGGTCTTTATGATTGAGGGCAAACGATTGGTGGCAGGAGAAGCGATCCTGAACGGGGTGACGACAAGCGACCGCGATGAATCCGATGCCACTGTGGACAGTCTCGAATCGCTCGTACGTGAATATTCGCGGCTCGTTTACCGGATCGCGTTCGCGCTCCTTCGCAGTCACCACGATGCGGAAGACGCGACTCAGGAAACATTCATGCGGGTACTGCGCTACAGTTCGAAACTCGCTCAAGTTGAAGATCCCAAGACTTGGCTCGCGCGGATTGCCTGGCGCGTGGCCGTGGATCGCAGCAAGCGGCGTGGAGCGCAGCGCGAAGTTCCGCTCGATGATCCAGAGAGCCCGGTCCCCGAGATTGCATCGAACGCGATCGCAGCGGACGAAACCGCTCTTGGCAGTCAAGTTAGCTTGATGCTGGAGAAGTTGATCGCAGCCCTCCCGGTCAAACTGCGTGAACCACTAATTCTGTCGACGATTCAGGAGATGTCTCCGCGTGAAGTGGCCGCAACGCTGGCCATCAACGAAGCCGCCGTCCGCTCGCGAGTTTTCCGCGCCCGGCAGATTCTTAAGGAAAAGCTGACGCAGCAATTGGGCAAGCAGGGGAAGTCATCATGAAATTCAACTATGACGGTCAGAGAAAACTGACTCAACCCGCCGATGAACTCGACCGCATCCTGGATGCGGCCCTTGCGAAGTACGCGGTCGATGAACCGCGCGACGGGTTGGAAGGGCGAGTTCTGGCTCATTTGCGTGCTGAGCCCCTGCGGTCGTCCCGGCGCGTGTGGCTGCAATGGGGTTTGGTCGTTACATTCGCGGTGATCGCACTGGTCGCAATTTTGGTTTGGACGTCAAGCCGAGTTCCACATCCCGCAATCGCAAACCATTCGCCAATGATCCAGGGGCCGTCGATTCAAGAAGCAAAACCCGCGCCTCACTCAACAGGCGGTGCTGTCCTGGCGAAAGCCGCTTCGAAGCGAAAACCTGACGCACGCCGGACCCAAACGTCAAGGGCGGTAGTACATCCGAGGCTCGAGCAGTTCCCTTCCCCGCAGCCGTTGAGCGCAGAAGAGATCGCCTTGGCCAAGTACGTGGAGAATTTTCCGAAAGAGGCTCGGCTCGTCGCCCAGGCGCAAGAAGAATTTGAACTTGAGACGCGGAGGATTATGAACGACCCCGGCTCGGAAGCAGTGACTTCGAATTCCATTCAACAAGAAAGGTGAGCGAATATGCGAAAGACAATTGCACTGTATGTTGCTGTGATGGCGATTGGACTCTGGAGCGGGCACAGCACGGCTCGAGCCCAGGACGATTCCAAAGAAACGCCGGCGCCCACGTCAAAATCCAAGCC
>DATJWZ010000811.1:0-4366 GCA_035500795.1 Candidatus Eiseniibacteriota bacterium
CTGCCGGACGGCAGCCTATCTAAAGTTCTCCACCATCATAAGATTTGATTCTTCGAACTCATCCTGCGTGTAGATCAGAGACTTGCCATCGCTTGATACGCTTAGCCCCCATCCTGGCTTTCTCTCCAATGTCAGCACCGGGTGCGTTTTGCCCGAAGCAAAATCGAGGAACTGTATCGTGGGATGCGAAAACTTGGCAAATGCGAAGAAGTAGATCCCTTGTGAGGTCAGGGCCCAATCAGGCCAGCCATCTCCGCCAACGTCCAGCACTTGTTCCTCATCGCGTCTTTCAATCGTCATTCGCCACACTCCACCCTGCTCGAATTTGGAGTAATAAAGGTAGCGGCCGTCAGCCGACTCCACGGCAGAGATTCCACCATGCCGCGTAATTTGCACCGCGGTACCACCTTGCATAGGTAGTTTCCAGATCTGGAAAGCTTCGGTACCCCTCTTCGAAGCGAAATACAGCCATTTTCCATCACGGGACCAACTCGGCGATAAATTGTCTGCCCCAGGAATGGTCGGCAGCAGATGAGGAATTCCACCGGGCACTTCGACGACATAAATCTCGCTGTGCTCGTTCGGATGAAATTCGAAGGCGATGTAGCGCCCGTTTGGAGACCAACGGGCGCGACCGGCAGTTCCATGCAGAGACGTAATCTGCGAGCAATCACTCTTCTCGAGGTTGCACGTCCACAGATCCCAAAAGCCTAGCCGGTTCGATTCGAAGGCCACCTGCTTGCCGTCCGGAGATAGTTCCGGACGCATCTTGTCTCCCTTTTCAGATACGATTGGGAGCGGTTTTTCATGATGGGTTGCATCCCGCAGGTTAAGGCGCCAGATGTTTGACTTGAAGTCTCCCTGCTCATAAACGAGAGCGTTCTTTCCGTTTGTCGGGATCGAGGGCCACATCGCTTCACCGACCGGTCCGGCCACTGGGATTGGAATGCAACCGATCGCAGAGACCCTCCACAAACCCGTGGCAACACCGCGATCGGACGAGAAGATGATTTCGCGGCTGTCAGCGGTCCACGCTGGCGATCCCATGATTGGGCGATTGTCAAATGTGAGACGCTTGGGGTTGCCGCCGTCGAGAGACATCACGTAAATGTCATTGCTAACTCCAGCGATGGTAGAACGGATGAAGGCCAAACGTTTACCGTCGGGAGAAAACGTCGGCGACCGATCGAGATAGCCTGGCGGCGGCGATGTAACTTCATGGGCTCTGTAGTCCGCGAGGGACAGAAATGAGATCGAGGAACGGGTTCGATCTCCCGAAGGACTCGCAACGAAGGCAACATGTTTCCCGTCCGGCGACCAAGACAACCCTCCGCCCATCGTATCCGGGCCACGATACAAACGATGCTCGGTGCCTCCCAGAGCAGAGATCGTCAGAATCGAATGAACATGATCCGCATAACGGCTGAAAGCAATCTGTTGGCTGTCGGGGGACCAGGTGGGACAGCAGTCGTCCGGATCGGTAGTAAGTTGAACTGTCTTTTCACCCCCAACGACTGCTGTGTAAATGCCGGTTTTGCCTTTGCCATCGCTCTGGCGGAATGCGACCAGCATGCCGTTGGGGGAAAACGCAGGCGTCGCCTGGAACCCGTGCAGGGCCATCAGCGGAACGACTTCGATCTTTCCTTGTGCGGGAGCGGCGGTCTTCGGATAAATCAGCGCTGCCACCACGGCGCAAACCAGACCCAGACTAAGGCTGACGAACAGCCTTGCCTTTTGCGGCTTTCGGCTCGCAATGACGGCATCTCGATTTTCTGTCTCTCCATTTGCCCCTTCCTCCGCCTGACTTGTCGTCTCTAGCGGAGCAACAAATCGGTAGCCACGCTTGGCAACGGTTTCGACAAAACGTGGCTTGTCCGCGGAGTCGCCTAAGGCTTCCCGCAATCGCGCGACTGCGCTGTTCAATCCATGATCGAAATCCACAAACGTGTCGGCAGGCCAAAGTCGCTCGCGGAACTCTTCGCGCGTGACTACTTGCCCTGCCCGTTGAATCAAAAAAGACAAAACACGAAACGGTTGTTCTTGAACTTTGACTCTCCGGCCCTCTTTTCGCAGTTCGCCTGCGTGAAGGTCAATTACGAAGACGCCAAACCGAACGGTCGGGGGGAACTGAGAATCGGGCACCGTACTCACCTCTGTCTTGGACGTTAGTTCATCGCCGATGTTAGTGAGCTCTTCGCAACGTACCTAAATAACGCGTGAGACGCGGCGTATGTTGCGTCTGCTCATTGTGTTATCTCGTGATTCAGCCGTGCGGATCTCGTGTATCCCCGTTCCGCTGTGCAAAACGTCGATTGTCCACATGACCCTGCGAAGTCGGAATTGCAAACCGGCCAAGCAGGGTTCTCCCTGAGAAACACAAGGGGAGATATTTCGAAGACAGAGGGACATACGATGAATTCGAGAACGCTGCTAGCGATTACGTTATTGCCATCACTTTCGTTCTATCTTTCGGCCACGACGACAAGCTCCCAGCATCAGATGAGCTCAAACGCCAACTCCAGGAGAGCTGAACAGGATCTTGCAACGCTGGAACAACAAGCCAGAGGAGGAGACGCGAAAGCACAATACGAACTGGGCCGGTCGTACCTGACAGGCAGCGGGGTCCCCAAGGACTATGAAGAGGCTTTGAAGTGGTTTAAGGAGGCCGGCGAAATGGGATCTTCAGACGCACAATTTGTGCTGGGTTACATGTATGAACGAGGCTTAGGAGTGAAGAGGGACTATGGACAGGCATTCCTTTACTACAGCGGGGCAGCAAACCATGGCCATCCCACGGCACAAAACAATCTTGGCTCGATGTACCAGAGGGGCGACGGAGTCAGGAAGGATCTTCATCAGGCCGCTGCGTGGTACCAGAAAGCGGCCGACCAAGGAGAACCCACTGCGCAATGCAATCTCGCATCAATGTATCTGCTAGGCAAGGGTACATCGAAAAGCCCTCAGCAAGCCTCGATCTGGTTTCGAGCGGCCGCAGAATCGGGATACGCTCCCGCCCAACAAAACCTTGCCTGGATGTATTACACGGGAACCGGCCTGGCCAAGGACAACGAACAAGCAGCGCGATGGGTGCGAAAGGCGGCCGAACAGGGTTACGCGTCCGCTCAACTCGATCTCGGATATCTCTACGAGCAGGGGAAGGGCGTTTCTCTCGATTACACCGCCGCGTTCACGTGGTACAAGGCTGCGGCAGATCGAGGGGAGAAAAGAGCTGAGGAGCAGTTGAGGAAACTTTCGGGGCTTTTGACTGCAGATCAGGTTCAAAGAGCCAACACCGCTGCGGCTAAGCTGGCCGATACGCTTCCCAAGTCCGATCTCGGAAACGGTATGGCCTCGGTAGGCGGGCTTTTTCCACGGCACTGAGGCTTCGCCTTGCCTTGTCTTGCGAGTGTCGCTTGGCGTGCGACATTGGTAGAATTCTGATTACTGCAGACCTCGCACACGTGGCGTAGCTCGTATCCATGCGTTATCTCTTCTTCACTCTTGCTCTCGGATTGGGTGCGCTAAGTTTAGGCAGCGCTCCCAATCCGCCGGCGATCCGGTTCGAAAACATTGCTGCCAAAGCGGGTGTCAACTTCATCACGCGGAACTCGCCGACACCGAATAAGAATCAGATCGAAACCATGGTCGCTGGTGTTGCTCTGCTTGACTATGACGGAGACGGTTGGCTCGACATTTATCTGGTGAACGGAGCAGCAATTCCCTCTTTGCAGAAAGAGTCTCCGGAATACTGGAATCGGCTTTACCACAACAATCACGATGGCACGTTCACCGATGTCACCGAGCGGGCTGGAGTCGCAGGAGCTGGTTATGGCATGGGCGTCGCAGTGGGCGACTATGACAATGACGGTCGTCCGGACATCTTTTTAGCCAATGTTACTGGCAATCAGCTTTTCCATAACAACGGCGATGGAACGTTCACCGATGTGACTGCAAAAGCGGGACTCGCTGGCGCCGAGATGAATGGGAAGAAGATGTGGTCTGTCGGCGGAGGCTGGTTCGACTACAACAATGACGGCAAGCTGGACTTGTTTGTGGTGAACTACTGCGTTTGGGAAGTCAACAAAGATCCCTTCTGTCATGTTAAGAGCGGAGTTCGCGGCTATTGCCATCCGAAGGTTTACGCTTCTCTGCATGACAGTCTTTACCGCAACAATGGAGACGGCACGTTTACCGACGTCTCGCAAGACACCGGGATTTCATCGCGCATGGGGAAAGGGATGAGCGTGTCATTCGCTGACTACGACGGTGATGGGTTCCTTGACGCGTTCGTCGCAAACGATACGACTCCGGGATTCCTCTTCCACAATTTAAGTGGAAAGAAGTTTGAAGAGGTCGGCACGCAAGC
>DATJWZ010000812.1:0-2500 GCA_035500795.1 Candidatus Eiseniibacteriota bacterium
CTATTGTCTCGTTACACCGAGATTGCCTGGCCCGTTCTGGTGTATCCGAGTTTGACTGCAGTGTTCACATTCGCTTTGTGGATTGTTCTGTTCCGGTGAATTTTATGACGACTGTTCCCTTGGACAAAGAAATGGTTGCGAACGCAGGCCAAAATCAAGCGCGGAAGTTGCATGGCGTGTCGTCAGAGACCGGTAGGTGGCGCAAGCCTCTGGGTCGCACAATCAGTATCGCCATCATGGCGGCCGCAGTGATCCTTGGACTCGCCGTACTTTACCGCGAGAACTACTATCCGCGGACCGAAGATGCCGAAATATTTGCTAATTTCATCGGCATAGCTCCCCAGGTCGATGGTCCTCTCGTCCGGCTGAATGTGAAAGACAACCAATACGTGAAGAAAGGCGAACTGCTGTATGAAATCGATGAACGTCCCTATCAATACGCCCTCGAAAACGCGGTTTCAGAGCAGAGCACTCTGGAAGGGCAAGTCGGGGACGAGCAACGAAAAATAGCGGCCTTGGAGAGCGCAGTTTCCGTCGCACAAGCGAACATTCACAGCTCGGAAGCCGACGTGGTCAACGCGGAGCGCGGCGTCGACCGGGCGCGCGCCGAATGGACTTACGCGAACAACAATTTGCACCGCCTCGAACCATTGCTGGCGAAGCAGTTTGTCACGGTGGATGAGGTGGATAAAGCGCGATCTTCTGAAACTGCACAAGTGGAAGCCCTGAGGCAAGCGGAATCTCGATTGCAGTTGGCGAAGGCGGAATTGAGCTCTGTCTTGGCGCAGCACGAACAGGCCAGGCATGCGGTTACAACGCTCGAACCCTTGATCAATCAGCGTGGAGCCAGAGCCGCAGCGGTGAAGAAGGCTCGCTACGATTTGGACAACTGCCGCGTCTACGCGCCGTTTGATGCTCGTGTGACCAACCTTACGATTTCCGAGGGCGCTTACGCTCACGTCGGCCAGCAAATGTTCACGCTTATCGACGCCCGCACTTGGTGGGCAGTTGGCAATTTCCGAGAGGGACAACTCAAGCGTATTACGCCAGGAATGCGGGCTGATGTGTATCTGATGTCGATGCCGAATCTCCGCTTTGCGGGTGTGGTCGATAGCGTCGGATTCGGAGTCACTCCGGACCCGGATAAGATCGGCAAGTTGCAACCGGGCCTTCCCGATCTGCAACGCACATTGAACTGGGTTCATCTCGCATCGCGCTTCCCGGTTCGCATACGCGTTGAAAATCCCACTCCTGACCTGTTTCGAATCAGTGAGTCCGCCGTAATCACGATTCGAGGCGATTGACAATGGCAACCGTCGCGCAAACACTTCCTCAGTTATCCAGCCGACTGACGTGGCTGCGGGATTTTCTCAAAGAGGAACTCACACCTTATCCGGGAAGGGCAGCCCGGGTGGGGCGGATGATTCTGGCCGCAACTCTCGTGATGATCGTCTGCATGACGTTTCAGGTCCCGTTCGCTTTTCAAGGCGCAGTCTATGCCCTGATGATTTCTCGTGAGAGCTCGCGAGCCACTCTGCAATCGGCCACAACAATATTGCTCGTTACCGGTATCGGATCAGCATATCTCCTGGGTTTCGTGAGATTTGTCATCAATTCTCCACTGCTTCATTTTCTCTGGATCATCGGCTCCTTTTTTCTGGCTTTCTATGTCATCAGCGCTGCGAAGAACTATATGGCCGCGGTGATCTTCGCCACGATGATGGCGGTAGGGCTGCCCCTGTGGGACCGCTACGTGCCTGCTGAAACCAGCGTGGAAGATACGCTTTGGCTTTGCCTGGCGACGTTGATCGGGGTCGGAATTACTGCGGTAGTGGAGCTGCTATTTGTGCGCTTGCCGCCTGGAGATGAAATTGTCACGCCAATTGCGGCGCGCCTGGCAGCGGTGGAGAATTTGTTGACTGGCTACGCCGGGAACCGAACTATAGATCCCGGCGTCGAGCAAAAAGTGATCCGGCTCCAGACGCTTGGAACATCATTGTTGCGGGTCACCTTGCGACGCTCGGACTATTCGGCCGAGTATTCGGTCAAAATGGGCGGGGTTGCGGCCCTGGTTGGCAGGCTGGTCGATCTCGCCGCGACCCTTACCCAGCTCAGCTCGAAATTGTCAGCCAGCGATCAGAAACGATTCCAAAACTTAGCCTCGACTGTCGCAAGTATTCGGGATGACCTGGTGAACCGGCGAATACCGGGCACGGTCCGGTTCTATGACCATACAGACTCGGCGACTTTCGTCCCATTAATAGGCGAGATGGAGCATACAGTTGCTCTCATTCCCCAGGCTTTTGCGGATTCTCGATCAATCCACGAATACTTCGGTTCAGCGGATGACGCAGGGCCGCGAGGGCTCCTTGCCCCGGGCGCGCTTCACAACCCTGAGCACATTCAGTTCGCGCTCAAAGGCACCCTGGCGGCGGGTCTTTGTTACGTCATCTACAACGCAATCGCTTGGCCCGGCATTAGCACCGCCGTAACCACATGC
>DATJWZ010000813.1:0-1049 GCA_035500795.1 Candidatus Eiseniibacteriota bacterium
TGCCACACAGGCGGCAACGGCCCGTAAACCTATGGCACGCTAGCTCTCGACCTCCGATCGCGCCCAACACTTGAAACGCGCCCAACCCTCCGCAATCGCGATCTGATTTCCCTGTGTCCCTCTGTGATCCCTGTGGTGAAAAGCTTTTCTCAGCGACCTTAGGCAGAACAGTCACGTCAGGTATTTCACGTAGCGGCACATACAGTAAGCCCCCGATTGTTACTCGCTCGCGATTTGGTATCGTCCATTCCGCAGTTCGGTTCCCCGCAGTCCGGCCCACACGAAAAATTCTCTATCGAGGCGCGCCATGCTTCGTCGCATCAGTCTCGCAGCAGTCGTAGTGTGCCTGTTCACCGCCACTCCTTTCAGCCACGCACAAATTCCTAGCTATACCGCAGCACAGATAACCAGTAACAATACTGCCGCATGCAGCGCCCCTAACTACGGCCTACAACTTTCAACCAATAATGCTCCGGCTTACTGCGCGGATGTCTTCCCGTGCTCGGTATCGCTTACCTGTTATGGCGGACCACCACCTTGGCAGCCATTTCCGGGCGGATGGAAAGATGACCAGCTACTTACCGGCTCCAACTTCATCCTAACGCCCTACCACGACCCGTCGCCCGCAGGCGACGCAACGGAAAACCCACCGGGAAACTGGAACATTTCGAAAGGTCGTATTCCATCAATCCACTTTGGGACTCCCCCGCCATTTGAGGGGGACATGCACACGCTCATGTACGGCGGGAACTACAGCATGACCGGAACGCCAACCAAGATCGTGGTGCAACTTCAGGGATGGTTTTGCAACGGAGTACTGAATGAAGGCGACTGTTCGACTGAATCAGACTACACACCGGACGGGGGCTATCAGTACGTGAACCAGTATTACGGTCACGCGGATGTCCAGTACACGGGTTGGAATCCAGATGTCGCCAACGCTCGCGTAATCGACATCTGGGACCGAGGCGGTGACACTCTCGCCGTAGATTGGTATGGCGGTCCAGACGATTGCCCGCCGCTTCCCAGCAGCGCAGACCCGCAATACA
>DATJWZ010000814.1:0-2989 GCA_035500795.1 Candidatus Eiseniibacteriota bacterium
GGCCGCCTACTCCGAACACCAACGCAACCTGTCGGCTTGCCGCAACAGTGAGGACACCTGTGACTATGCCAACCTGACTGCGGCCGAAGCCAAGACACTGACTGACGCCGAGCATAAACGCAATTACTCGGCTTGTCTGAAGGGGTACGGCTATTGTGATCCGTCCCGGCTCACGGTTGACGAGGCTCGAACGATCCACGCTAACAAGTAATCCTCATCGGGGGGCGAGAGACGTTCAAAAGGACCTACCCCAACCTCGGGCGCAAATCCTCTTCTTTTTTATATGCGCGTAGATTTAAGCAGCGATTCAGCTTTCGGTAGCAGATGGGTTGCGGCTTGCTCTTTAGAGACCACAGCCGTGACCCCGGGAGCGATAGCTTGAGTGGCAAATACGTCATTTGCGAACATCGTAAACATGATGATCGGGGTATGGGGAAGAACCTTCCTTAACAGGGGAGCAGCTTCAAGTCCATTCATTACTGGCATCGAGTAATCAAGCACAATCAGATCCGGTTTGAGCCGCCCAGCTTCCGCCACTGCATGCTCGCCGTCTTCCGACTCCGAGCACACGAATCCAATCGCTTCGAACATTCCGCGCAAGACTTGACGAATGACTCGGTTGTCGTCGACGAGCAAAATGGAATGAGTCATTGCCGGGTCTCCTGAACTTATCGCCTAGAAAACAAGAGACCGTTGCCCAAAATCCAGCTCGTCGGAGAGTTGTAGTAGACGACTCGACTGTACCAGCAATCGTGCGAGGCGGGGATAGAGCCTTTACTGTACACACTCCTGCCAGAGCGGATGAGTACCCGAGGCTGGCGATGATTATATTGAGCCCGCAGGCTGAGTAATGCTACGACATCAGTGACGCCGACTGCCTGTTGCGCCGCGTCTTCTTTGCCCTGCGACGATTACGTCATATCGCCAAAGATCGGGTAATGCCTTCGAACGCAACAGGCGCTAAGAATTCGTGAATCAGAATCGTCGCCAAGGTACGACGTTGGGTTCGGCCGCTTTCTCATCTCCGCCGCGAGATCAGACATCTGATGCGCTAGTTCGCTCATCTCGATTGCACGCATCTTCTGTTGTTCCGCTTTTTCTAACCATATAGTGCACTTCGTGCGGAAGTCTACGATCGGCTGCTCTGATAAGGTTGTGGAATCGGCCATAGTCGGCCTCCTGTGTTGACTTTCATCAAGTACACAAGAGACCGACGCCTGTGCAGGCGTGGCGGAAGGATGTGAAAATGACATCTCCAGACTATGCGCGAAAGAAATGATTTGCAATTGGTCGGCCGTGCAGTTTCTCGAATGATGCTATCCGACTACCGATGAGCCGGTGTTGAAAGTAGACCCGCGCTTCGCAGACTGCGCAAAGGACAGGTCTCCCTCTGTGTTGGTCATACCAGCGAGAACAAAAGCCCCGCTGCTGGCGAATCGCCGCGGCCGACGCTGTTACCGAGAATTGCGGGCATTGCGGCATTCGTCCGCAGTGTAGCGCCGTACGATCTGATCGAGGCCGTCCACTGCGGTTACTTCGCCCCCTTGACCGGCTTTTTCTAATGCTGCTGAGGCCTCCACAAGGGTTGCATAGCTGACACCGTCGACCGGGGCGCCATTCTTGTGGATTTGAAAGCACTTCTGATTTTGCTGCTTATTCTGTTTTGGAAGCATTGTCTCCTACTTTGGATGGAACAGCGCCCGGAAACCTCTAGTTGCAAATCCCTGCAGAGAACGTAGCGCCGCTTGGCCAGAGCTCTCAGCGGGGGAAGCCTTGCTAGCCGCAACGGCGCGTTTGATGTGAGTCTTGACCGATGGGTGGCCAGTAGTAAAGGTGCACTGTTCCTTCGGTTTGGCCCTACACACCGGACACCGCACCGACAGTATCCTCTTCAACGTAAGTTGCCCGGTCTTCATTTCTACAGTACTCAACGTCGCCGCCTTGAGAGACATGGTCAATCCACTCTCTCGTTCGATCCGTATGACTCACCTACTTGTTGCGAAATTGCACTCTTCGACCCTGTGCCTGAGGGTTCACGGAATTGCGGAACGGTACGGACGAAATGCAAGTTGTTCAGTGCTTGCGTCGAGGGAGCAGAGCTTGCGTCGAACCAGCGGGTTCCTTTGCATAGTTCAACTCTCTGCCTATAAGACGATTGTACGCTTCCTGGAACTACCATACGATTACGGTGGTAACATCGCGTTACCACTCAACGGTCTGTTCTATTCCCCCCAGCGTTCAGGAATAACCGTTGTACCTCGCGCCTGTTATTTCTTCTGGTATACTGAATTCACGTACGAACTACGGTTTGCTCGTGACGCGGTAGTCACATCTTCTGACTAGATTTATCTCCGCCTTTCCTGCCCGCCGTTTACTTGCGTAAATCACAATCAAATGTGAGCGGCATACGGCCCTCGACGTGTGTCAGAGTGTGCGTGACAGCTTGCCCTCCAGAAAGAAACCAAATCGAATGACTACATTCTCAGAACTGCCCCTGTCCTCAGCATTACAGCAGAGGCTGGCGGCAGCTCAGTTCACCAACCTCACACCTATCCAGGAACGCGCCATTCCCCCGGCACTCGAAGGCCGGGATGTTATCGGCACAGCTCAAACCGGCACCGGCAAGACATTGGCATTTCTCATACCGCTCATTGAGACCTTGCAGCAGGAGCGGGGGCATTCTACGGGCGCTTTGGTGCTGCTGCCGACGCGCGAACTTGCGATGCAAGTCGAGGAGCAATACGAGCAGTTGCGCACGAAAGCGATGCCCAGCGCGGCCCTGGTCATCGGCGGCGTTTCGGAAAAGACACAGATTCAAAGTCTGCGCGCCGGATCAAAACTGGTGATCGCCACTCCCGGACGCCTCCAGGATCTGATGAATCGCAAGCTCGCCAATCTGCAGAACGTCAAAATACTCGTGCTTGACGAAGCCGACCGTATGCTCGACATGGGATTCCTGCCCGCGATCCGGCGCATTTTAGCGACACTG
>DATJWZ010000815.1:0-10897 GCA_035500795.1 Candidatus Eiseniibacteriota bacterium
GGCATGCTCTTGTAAAGCGCCGAAACGTCCACGCCACTGAACGGAGCCGGCGCTCCGTTGTAGCTCCCGGCCGCAAAGGTCTGGGCCGACGTGGTCGTAGCGTTTGAAATCTTTATAGCCGAAAGACGTTCGCACACGTCTTGCGAAAAAGCGATGCTAGAAAGCGAAAGTGTCGAAACGAGTGCAATCCTCCAGACAGGCCCTAGTCTCATAAACCCTCCGCGGGCGGGGTGCGATTTACCTTCGTGAACCTTCGTGTCCTTTGTGGTTAATGCTTTTAGCTTGCTGGCCAGGCACGGTCGTTACGGTGCCATCGCCTTGTCAATAAACGCCGCTTGATCTGCCTTCATCTTTTTCAATCCATCCATCGGCAAATACACCATATGTCCCGCTTCGTAAGTCGCAAACGAAATATTGTCCCGATATTTCTGCGGCAGATTCAGATGATCGATCGTGTAATTCGCCGCATAGTAAGGCGTCGCCAAGTCGTAATCACCCTCCATCACCAGAATCTTTAAATACGGATTCTTCACAATCGCCTGTCGCATCGCCGTAGCCGTGTCTGGGAACCCTTGAATCGCCGAACCCCAGTCCCAGGTATCGCCGCCCGGTCCACCACGTGGCGCGCGCACGTCGTAAGGCATGTCAACCTTGTATCCGAGTTCTGTGCGCAGGTAGTTGTTAAACACAGATGTAAATGGAGGCTGGGTTGCCGATCCGGTTGGATCATAGAACGGAGTGTCCAGCAAGCCATTTGGATCGGGCCCGGTGTATCGCCCGTCCAGACGCCCCACTCGCAGCTTCTGGTCGATCAGCAAGTAATGCGTGAACTTGGGGACATTGATTCGAAGGTCCGCCTCGTCAATTACTTCCTTGCTCAATCCGGTAAACCGCGCAAGCTGATCGATAATGTTCTGCCGCTCCTGCGGAGTGAGCGCGTCCCCCTTGTCGAGTGCCCGCTCATATTCGGTCGAAGTCCATTGCTCAGCCTGTTGACGCGCACGGCTCATGTCCTGCGCCAGATCAGGCGGCAGTTTGTGGTGATACCCCGCAATCATCGTGAACGTCGGAATCAGAAAAACATATGGCTGATCGTTGGTCGGATTGTCTTCCAGCGTCTCGAAATTCAGCACCGTCGAGAGCAGAGTAATGCCGTTAAACGAAATTCCACGGTCCGCCAGGTACCCTGCGATCCCAGCGGCGCGCGTCGTGCCATAACTCTCTCCCAAAATGAAAAGTGGCGACGACCAACGCTCGTTCCGGCTGATATACAACCGTATAAATTCGCTAAACGCCTCGATGTCTCCCTTCACGCCCCAGAACTTCTTGAACATTTCGTTATCTGCAGCGCGGCTGAAGCCGGTGCCAATCGCGTCAATCAACACAAGATCGCTTTTGTCGAGAAGGGTGTATGGATTGTCCTCAACCCGGTAAGGTGATGGAGGCATGAATCCATCTGGCTTGAGAACGACCTTCCGCGGCCCGAGCGCACCCATGTGCAGCCAAATCGATGCCGAGCCCGGCCCGCCATTGAACGCAAACGTCAGCGGACGCTTCGCCGCATCCTCTCCATCGAGCGTATACGCAACGTAAAACATCTCCGCTTCGATCTTGCCGTCCCCGCGCTTGATCGGAAGCCGCCCCGCGGTCGCCGTATACTTCAACGCTTTGCCATCGACCGTGATCTGATGATGTGTGATCACCGGCGGCACTTCCGCCATGTCGTAGTGTTCTTCTTTGTCTCTCTCTTTATCCGCAGAAGCTTCGCGCATCACCGGTTTCTGCTCCGCAGCGGTCTCCGGCTTAGGGGTTGTTTCTGGAGGCTTCTCCGCAGATGGCGTCTGTTTGCGAGGAGTGCCAGGCTTGGAAGACTGAGACTGAGATTGTTGGGCGGGACAGAGCGTGCAAAGAAAAGCAAGAAGCAGTACAGCAGGGGGTGCCAGAAATTTCATCATCCATGCCTCGCTAATTCGGTTTATCCCCAGAGATTGAGACCTCTACCGAGCGCGAAAAATTGTACACCGGTACGTCGCTCACTCCTCACGCAGCGCCTTCACCGGGTCCAGGGCCGCAGCTCGCCGCGCTGGTATCCACGATGATAAGGCCGCGATCAACAGGAACAGCAGCACCATCGCGACGTAAGTTACGGGATCGCTCGCACGCACGCCGACCAACATTGTTTTCATCAGTTTCGTCAATCCAAATGCCGCGACCAGCCCGCATCCAATTCCAATTAAACTCAGCCGGAATCCCTGACTGACCACAAGTTGAAATACCTTCGAGGGCTCCGCGCCCAAAGCCATGCGCACTCCAATTTCGGCCGTGCGGTGCCGCACCGTGGTTGCCAGCACGCCGTAGAGTCCTATGCCAGCCAGCAGTCCGGCGACAGTCGCGAACACTCCGATCAGCAGGAGGGAAAAACGAGTTCCCGATTGCGCCTTCGCCATGAGAGCGTCCCCGGTCTGGATCTCGTTGACCACAACTTGGGAGTCGACTCCTCGTACGGCCTCGCTGACTGTGTTTGGATAATTCGCTGGATCATTCCGCGTCCGAACCATCCAAAAATTCGTCGCACCCGATCCCACGAATGCGTCTGCAAAATAGACCTGTTCGCGCCCAACTTCCGCCAGTGAAGTTTCTCTCTGATGCCGAACAACGCCAACAATCTGCACCCATTCTGCCTCGGGCGTGCGCACGCGAATCAGTATCTGTCGGCCGACAGCCGATTGCCCGTGAAACGCCTTCTTCGCGAGCAGGTCGTCAACGACGACAAAATCGCGTTTTGGCAAATTGTCGTCATCGGTGAATGTTCTGCCCTCGAGCAACGGAATGCGCATGGTTTCGAAATATCCAGGCAATACAAAAGAATTGTCCATTGCCTGAAACTTACTGGCATCAGCCTTGGCTTCCTCGGTTCCCCAGCGAACGGGGAAGAATCCCGGCTCGAAGGGAAACCGGTTCGCTGCGGTTACGCTCTCTACACCGAGAATCGAGCGCAGCCGCTCTTGCACTGTGCGCGCAAAGGCGGCAAGCTTTTCCGGTGTGTCGGCGTTTCGAGGAGTGCCTGCAATTTGGAAAATCAACAGCCCATGCGGGTCGAATCCCGGATCGATATGCTGAAGTTCGAAAAAGCTGCGGAACATCAATCCCGATCCGACCAGCAGCACAAACGAGAGCGCCACTTCCGCCATGACCACGACGTTTCGCAGTGCGCTTCCGCCCATGAGCCCGGCGTTGCGGCCCGATCCACGCAACAGATTCGAGACGCCCGGCCGCGAAGCCCGCCACGCCGGCAGCATCCCGAAAATCCCAATCGCCGCCAGACAGGCGAACGCGGTGAATCCAAGCACCTGAAGATTGATCTGGATCGTGTCGAGGCGCGGCAAATCCTCTGGAGCCAGTCTTTGCAGGACGCGGATGCCCATCCATGCCAGCGCCAATCCGGCCGCCGCGCCTACCGCTGCGAGCAGTGTCGCCTCTATGAGAAGCGGCACCAGCAATCGCCATCGGTTTCCGCCCAGCGCCGCGCGCACCGCAAGTTCCCGTTCCCGCAGAGAGGCGCGAACCAGCAGAAGATTTGCTACATTCGCGCAGGCAATCAGCATCAGAAAAACCGCGGCTCCCATCAGCGCCAGGATGGCAGGACGCACTCTCGCGACCATGTGCTGCTGCAGGGGTTCGAGTCCGATGTGGTATCCCGCTGTTCCCGAGATCAGATAGCTCTTTCGCGTTTCGGCCGCAACCTCTTCCACCGCTTGGCGCGCTCGCTCGAGTGTTGTCTCTGTTTTCAGCTTTCCGATCGCGCGAATCCCAAACTGATTCCGGTTGGCCGCATCGTAGTCAAGCCGGTTCGCGATCCAAATGTCGGGGGCTTGTTCCTCCTCTGCTTCTGGCGGAAAGTACAACCGGAAATTCGGCGCCAGCACTCCCACCACGATCGGACTCGGTCCGCCCGGCGTCGTCCCGATCGTGTGCCCGAGAATCGACGCATTCGCGCCAAAGCGGCGCCGAAAATACTCGTAGCTCAGGATAGCCATGAACGGCTTTTGCGCGGGTTGCGGAGCTCCCGGCGCGGCGGCCGGTTGTGGCGAGCCATCGTCCTCTTGGAAGTCGCGTCCCACGACGATATTCCCGCCCAGCATCCGGAAAAAATTTGTTGTGGCCGTCGCAAACTTAGCTTCTTCGGGAGTGCCGTCGTCGTGGACAATGACCTGCCGGAACGTGCCGACACCGGCATAATCCTCAAATGCATTCTTCGTTCCATCGCGCATGTCGATATAGTCGGCATTCGAAAATGGCATGTCCCGCACATGGCGCTGGCGTAATTCCATCCCCGCAAACACCAGCCGGTCAGCGTCTTTGTAGGGAAGTGGCTGCAACAACACCGCATGCGTAACGCTGAAGATTGCGGTGCACGCCCCAATGCCGAGCGCAATCGTGGCAATCGCAGTGAGCGTGAATAACGGACTGCGCCAAAGAACCCGGATCGCAACTTTCCAATTCTGCAGTGCCACACCATCCTCCTAGACGCGGGGTCACATTATCCATCATTCACCAGGTCGAGATGTCTCTCGTGAGTTAAGGGGAGATGCGACGTGTACTTGTTCAGCCCGGCTATTATTCTGAAACGTGCCACAAATAGCCAATGCGTCGGCAAAACAGCCGAGTCGGAGATGCTTCTTTCGGTCGCGTATCGCACGGTTCACAGCCGGAGCACTATTTCTCCTGGTCTGTCTGTGGTCGCTGCTCGCGCTGATCCTCGTGGCCTCCCGCTGGATCGACCCTCCGACAACTGCGGTGCACATGCAGCGCCGCCTCCAGGCCTGGATTCACCACACGCCGTATCGCCAACACTACAAGTTCATTCCGCTCAGCGAAATCTCCCCTGATCTTCAGCACGCGGTAATCGCTGCGGAGGACACTCGTTTCTATCAGCACCATGGATTCGATTGGGAGGAAATCCAGATCGCTGCTAGGGAAGACTTGGAAGGCGAACGCACCCGTGGAGCATCCACGATTACGCAGCAGCTTGTAAAAAATCTCTTTTTCGGAACGGGACGCTCGTTCCTCCGCAAAGGCGCAGAAGCCACTCTGGTGCCTGTGGCCGAATTCGTCCTCGGCAAGCGCCGAATCTTGGAGATCTATCTCAATGTGGTGGAATGGGGTCCGGCCGTGTACGGCGCGGAATCGGCCTGTCAGCATTACGACCGAATCCCAGCCCGAAATATCAAGCGCGAACAGGCGGCACGGCTCGCCGCAATTCTTCCTGCTCCTCTGAAGCGCCGACCCGAGCGCATGAATAGCTATAGCGCCATCATCCTGAAGCGGATGGACCAGATGGGTTGGTAACCATGCCCGAATTTCGCCAGTCGATTGTTGCTTGCCCTTGCCGTTGAGACATGCCCCCTGAGTTGAGGAATTCTCCACCACAATTAAGCAGTGAGCGTCGTCACAGCAGGCAGGAGAGTCCCAGTGATATAGATGGCCGGTTGCAAAATAGTGGAATGCAAAGGAATGGAAACGCATGAGACGTAACATTTCTTTCACGCTGAACGGCAAGCCGGTGCAACTCGTTGACGACGACGAGCGGATGCTGCTTTGGGTATTGCGCTACGATCTTGGACTCACCGGTACGAAATTCGGCTGCGGCGCTGCTCTGTGCGGATCCTGCACCGTGATCTTAGACCGGGATGCTGTGCGGTCGTGCATCACACCTCTGAAAGACGTAGAAGGGAGGCATGTATTAACGATCGAAGGCTTGAGCTCACAAGAACGGCTGCACCCGATCCAGCAAGCCTTCGTGAATCATCACGCATTCCAGTGCGGCTATTGCACGCCGGGGATGATCCTGAACGCGTATGCGCTGTTGCTGAAAGGCAGTCATCCGACTCGGGAAGAAATCATCCGGCACATGGATGACAATCTCTGCCGCTGCGGCTCGCACACTCGCATTGTCGATGCCGTCCTGGAAGCCGCCGCCGCGACCACAGGAGGCAACTAATGCGCTGCCACGACTGGAATGAAATGACGGAGGCGATCAAGGAACGCGGAATCGGTCGGCGTGCGTTTCTGCAATTATCGGGAGCGGGTCTCTTCATCTTCTTTGCCCCTGATTTGCTCCCGGCATTCCAGGAAGCCTCCAGCCAGCCCGGCTTTGCTACGGATTTCAACGCTTATCTTCGCATCGGCGAAGACGGTCGTGTCGCCTGCTTCGCGGGTAAAACAGAATTGGGACAGGGTGCGACAACGACACTCGCCCAGCTCGTTTCCGACGAACTCGATGTTTCCTTCGACGCCGTCGACGTGGTCCTGGGCGATACCGAAATTTGTCCGTGGGATGAGGGCACCTTCGGCTCTCTCACCGTCCGCGAGTTTGCGCCAGTGCTTCGAGGGGTGGCTGCCGAAGCCAGAGCGGTGCTTTTGCAGATGGCGGCCGAGTATCTACATTTACCTTCTCCTGATGACCTCCGAGTGAAAGATGGTGTCATTACGTCGAGCAAGGACGCACACAAGAATGTCTCGTACGCGCAACTGGTTCAGGGCAAGCGGATCGAACGGCATCTCGGGAAGGTGCCGTTGAAGCCCATATCAGATCTTAGGGTGATTGGGACATCCCCGCGCCGCAAAGACGCACTCGACAAAGTGACGGGCAAAGGACGTTACGCCGCGGACATCCTTCTACCGGGCATGTTACATGCGCGTGTTCTCCGGCCGCCTGCCCACGGCGCAACGCTGAACTCCGCCGACACGAGCGCCGCCGAGAAGATTCCTGGCATCCAGGTCATCCGGGATAAGGATATGATCGCACTTCTTCATGAGCGCCGAGACGTAGCAGAACAGGCGCTTGGACTCGTCCAAGCGAAATTCGACCTCCCGCATTCAGGGCCGGACGACGCCACCATCTTCGATCATCTGATCAAAGCGGCACCACCGTTTGAATTGGTGAGTGAAAAGGGCCGCCTTGCCGACGGAGAGCAACTCGCAACTCATGTGGTCGAAGAAACCTATCTCAACAGCTACGTGGCACACGCGCCGATGGAAACCCATTCCGCGGTGGCGAAAATCGATGGTACGAAGCTAACTGTGTGGGCGAGCACGCAGACTCCGTTCTCTCTTCGCCATGAAGTAGCCGAAGCGATGGGCTTTGCCCCCGAGAATGTGCGGGTTATCACTCCTTATGTCGGCGGAGGTTTCGGAGGCAAAACCGAAAACTCTTCACACCAGGCGCAGGAAGCCGCTCGACTCACCAAACTCACGGGCAGACCAATCCAGGTGGTGTTTAATCGTACTGAGGAATTTTTCTATGACACATTTCGCCCGGCAGCAGTGGTGAAAATCCGGTCAGGCACCGATAAATCCGGCAAACTTGTTTTATGGGAGTACCGCGCGTACGGCGGCGGCGGAGATGAAGCCAGTCCTTTCTACGATATTCCTCATCAACGGACTCAATCGGCCGGAGGATGGAGCAATAACCCCGCGGGTCTTCATCCCTTGGCAGTTGGGCCCTGGCGCGCCCCTGCCGCGAGCACAAATACGTTTGCGCGCGAATCACACATCGACGAAATCGCGAGTAGGCTCGGTCGGGATCCGCTCGAGTTCCGGCTCATACATCTTAGCGACCCCCGAATGCACCGGGTTTTACAGACGGCAACTGAAAAGTTTGCCTGGAAGCCAGCTCCTGCTCCGAGCGGACGCGGTTTCGGCCTGGCATGTGCGACCTATGCGGATAGCTACGTTGCGACTGTCGCCGAAGTTGTCGTCGATAAAAAAACCGGTAATGTCGACGTGAAGCGTGTCCTCTCTGCGCAGGATCAGGGTTTTACCGTGAATCCGGAGGGCTCGCGACAGCAGATCGAAGGAAGCATCACCATGGGAATGGGATACGCGCTGGCAGAGGAAGTAAGATTCAAGAACGGTGCCGTGCTCGACCGCAATTTCGATACGTATCAGATTCCGCGCTTCTCCTGGTTGCCCAAAATCGAGACCGTTCTGATCGACAATCCCTCAACTCCGAGCTCAGGTTGTGGAGAACCTCCAATCGTCACGATCGGAGCTGCCTTGGCCAATGCCGTCTTCGACGCGACCGGGAGACGCCCACTCCAACTGCCGATGACGGCGGCTCGTCTGAAAGCAGCACTTCAGCAGGTTTGAGGCGAGGATACAGACACTCGAGGCACTGCGGGACCACGAGGATCTGGCTCTTGTCCGGCTCAGTCGCCTGCAATGAGCTTCTCTTTTCGATCAGAACAAAATCAGGAGCATACTATCCCAATGTTTCAGGATGTCAGATTTGCACTGAAACTCTGGGCGCGGCGACCGTGGCAGACTGCATTCGCTATCGCTGCGTTGGCCATAGGTATTGGCGCGAACACGGGCGTCTTTAGCGTGGTCAATGCATTGTTACTGCGCTCTCTTCAGTTTCGCGAGCCGGACCGCCTGGCCCTTACGCACGAGTTCATCCCGCCACACGATACGGCAACCCAGTTTCATGAGTGGAGACAGCACAGTACTTATCTTGACGATGCTGCATTGTTTGAGGAATTCGATGCGAATCTCGGCGGGACGCGTGTCGCGAGCCGCGTGCATGTCGCCCAAACTTCGTGGAACTTCTTTTCCGTGCTCGGCACCCAGCCGATTCTGGGGCCCGGCTTTACGTCAGAAGATGATGTGGACGCAACGGGTTGGGGGCTTCCCGGGCGCAATGCAGTAGCGGTGATCAATTACGGCCTCTGGCAGCAGCTTTTTGGCGGCGATCCAAGGGTTTTGGGCGCCACGATTCGACTCGACGGAAATTCACTAACTGTGATTGGTGTTGCGCCGCGAGGATTTGATTTCCCACACAGGGCCGTTCTGTGGAAACCAGCGGCATTCAGCCCCGGCAACAACGGTTGGGAAACCGTAGCAAGACTCAAGCCGGATGTTCCGTGGGCCCAGGCGCGTGCCGCGTTTGCTGTAGAGGCAAACCGTCTGTTTCCCAACAAGGGAGGCCCGGGCGATTTACACCCGAGAATCACGTCGCTTCAGGATGCGCTCGCCGGCTCTGCTAAGAATGCTTCCCTCATGTTTATGGGAGCGGTGGTACTGGTTCTGCTGATTGCATGCACGAACGTCGCGAACATTTTGACTGCTCGTACGGCTGACCGCATCCCGGAGTTTTCCATACGCTCCGCTTTAGGAGCAAGCAGCAGCCGCATTGCACGGCAGTTATTCATCGAGAGCCTCCTGCTTTCGTTCGTCGCGACTCTAGCTGGACTCGCGCTCGCCTATTGGACGACGACCCTTGCAGCGAAGGTCGAGCCTCCTGCGCTCGCTGCCCAGTCTTATTCAATCCTCGATGTGCGCGTTCTGGCATTTACCGCAGTTGTCTCCATCGCTACCGCTTTGATGTTCAGCATCTTGCCATCCCTGTATTTAGGCCGGGCTCGTACCTTGCGAATTCGCAGCACCCACCGTCCTCACGGCTCACGACTGGTTCGCGATCTTTTGGTCGGCATGCAGGTCGCACTCACCATTGTCCTTCTTGCAGGGTCGATCTCTTTAGGTCGGGCATTCATGGGCCTGATGAAAATCGACCGCGGCTATGATGTGAAGCAAGTCGTGACCGTAAACGTCTCCCTAGACGGCACAACTCATCAACTGGACAAGAGGCAGCTTCCATACTTCGAGCAAGTGTTGGAACGTATCCGGCGCCTGCCCGGAGTCCGTGCCGCAAGTGCGACGGAGTTCCTTCCCCTCTACGCATCAGCATTTGTCGGAGGCCCCTTCGGCTTGGATGGGCGTCCAGCGCCGCGCAATTCCACAATGATTCCGGTTATGTCGGAATACTTTCAAACTATCGGAGGGAAAATTCTATACGGACGGGAGTTTACGGATGCCGAAGTCCACTCTGGCGCCCGAGTTGCAGTAGTTAATCAGCGATTCGCTGAGGGGTTCGGCCCACTGCAGGATGCTATAGGTCATCAGCTCACGAACGAAAATGATCATTGGGCAATCGTTGGGGTAGTGAAAGGAATGGAGTACGAGACTGACCCGACCCTTGCACGCGGGAATGAGGTCTTCATACCGTCAACCAACCCAGGCAGCTTTTTCTCGACCTTTGTCGTGCAGGTTGACGGCCGCGCGGAAGACCGCCTCGCCCAGGTCCGCGATGGTATCCAGTCAGTGGATCCGCAGGTTCCTGTCTTTGGTGCGAAAACCATGGAGCAACGGCTTGATGACGTTTTCGCCGGTCCACGATTCTTTCGAACCGCGTCGTCGTTCTTTGCCGGGTTTGCGCTGCTGTTAGCAGTGATCGGGATCTACGGCATAGTCTCTTATGCGGTGGTCCAGAGGACGCAGGAATTGGGTGTACGGCTAGCCTTGGGCACAACTCCGGTCAAACTCCGCGGCGTGTTATTGGCGCAGGGTCTCTTGATGATCGTGGCTAGCGCGATTCCCGGAATCGCTGGAGCACAACTTTCGGGACGCTTTCTGGGAAGCATGATCGATGGGGCGAAGCCAATTGGCTTTGGGATGTCAGCAGGACTGATTCTTCTGCTTGCACTCATCGCATCCATGAGCATCTGGTCCGCCAGTCGCCGCATTGCGCGATTTGATATCACGGCGATCCTACGTTCTGAATAGCGTGTGACGATGTCTACTTCGATTCCTTCATGATTGCTTCCGCCGCGTTGCCGGCCACGACCCAGCTTGCCGACCCCGCGACGACGGCTTCATCTTCAAACCACAGGAATCCGAAGTCGTCGATACACTCCGGAAAATCCGGCTTGATGATGATGTATCCCGGAATCACGGCACCCGGGATGTACGCATTGTCCGCGCGATTGTTACTGTACGTCATCGTCTTCGAGACTGTACCGACTCCAGCTACATACGAAGTGCTGGATACCGGGTGCGT